>NZ_JBHXRW010000102.1:0-13890 GCF_042716635.1 Streptomyces sp. NPDC058664
GTCACGGACGAAGGCCCCCACCGCCCGGGCGGTGGGGGCCTTCGTCCGTGACGGTACGGTCAGGCGGCCGGCGGGACCCGGGACGGGCGTCCCGCGCCACGCGTGAGCACGTAACCGCCGATGCCCGCGAGGGCCGCGAGTATGCCGCCCGCCGCGGTCCAGAGCCAGCGGTCGGACCACCAGCCGGAGGACCAGCCGTCCTCCGGGGCCGCGGCCTCGACGGCCGAGGGCCGGCCGGCGTCGGCGTCGGCCTCCGCCTGGTCGGCGGTCGTCGCCCCGGGCACGAGCGGCGCGGCGAGCGCGCCGTCCGAGGCGTGGGCGCCGCCCTTGTCGACGGTGCTCACCCCGATCCGGGCGGAGAACGGCTGGCCGAGGTCCTCGTCCGGCAGCGAGGCGACGGTAAGGCGCACGTAGTAGCTGCCGGGCAGCGGGTCGTTCGCCCAGGCGTCGGCGGCGGCGCGGACCGGCCGCAGCACACAGGCGAGTTCCACGGTCGCGGTCTGCTCGGCCGCCACGCGGGACTGCGTCCCGTACATGCACGGCTGACGACGCCTCAGCCCGTCGTAGACGTCGACCCGCCAGGTCGTCGGCCCGTGCCGCAGCGCCGTGTCGGGCAGCGTCACCGTGGCCCTCACCGTCGGGCGCTGCCCGGTGTCCGCGGGGAACACCCAGTACAGGTAGTCACCCGTGGCGGCCTGCGCCGTCGCCTGCTGCCCCGGAAGGAACCGGGCGGCGGTACGGAAGGTCGTGCCCGCCTCCGTCGGCCCGGCCGTGGAGCGGGTGTCCGCGCTCGGGTCCGCCGTGGCGGACGGGGAGTCGGCCAGGGCGGCCGGACCCGCGAGACCGAGCAGAGCGGCGCCCGCGAGCGCGGCCGCGGCGATCATCCGTACGGTACGCATCAGTGGGTCCTCCAGACAGCGAAGCGCCAGCGGGACAGCCAGCCCCAGATCAGGCCGGCCAGGAAGCCGGTGACCGCGAGGGCACCCAGCAGCCACCAGCCGCGGCCGAGACCGAAGGAGGCCACGTCCGAGGCGGCCGACGGGCCGTCGACGACGTCCACGGTCAGCTCGATCGGCATGCCGGGGGTCGTCTTGACCGACGGGGGAGCGGAGAAGGAGTTGCTGACCTGGAGGCAGACGGTCTCGGCGGCCGGCTTCGCGTCCCCGGGCCCGTCGTCGAGGTCGGGCTTCGGGTAGCGCAGGCCGGTCGAGATCACGTCGGTGCGCCCGTCACCGGCCTCGGAGCCGCGGACGATCTCCCGGCCGCGCAGGGTGACGGCGCGCAGCAGCACCCCGTAGTCGTTGTTGACGGCCCGGTCGGCCGACACGCTGACGGAGGCGCGCAGTTCCTGGCCGGGCAGCAGGTCCACCCGGTACCAGCGGTGCTGGCCGAAGGCCTCGCGGTCGGTGTACAGGCCGGGCTTCAGCCGCGGCGCGTCCGCGCAGCGCACGGCGCCCTCGGCGGCCACGGGCGTGACGACCGGGTCGGCGGCGCGGTCGACCAGCTGGCGGACCCGGCGGGAGAGGTCCTCGGTGCGGTGGACCGAGGTGTACGTCCCTCCGGTCGCCTCCGCGATGCAGGTGAGCTGCTGCCGCGTCTTGGCGTCCGGCACCAGGCCCAGGGTGTCGATGACGAGGTGGATGCCCTTCGCCGCGATCTCCCGTGCCACCTGGCAGGGGTCGAGCGGGGCGCAGGTGTCCTCGCCGTCCGTGATGAGCACGATCCTGCGGGTGGCGTCGCCGCCCTCCAGGTCCTCGGCCGCGCCGAGCAGCGCCGGGCCGATCGGGGTCCAGCCCGTCGGGGCCAGGGTGGCGACGGCGGTCTTGGCCTCTACCCGGTCGAGCGGGCCGACCGGGTAGAGCTGCCGGGTGTCCTTGCAGCCCCGCTTGCGGTCAGGCCCCGGGTAGTCGGCGCCCAGCGTGCGGATGCCGAGCCGCACCTCCTCGGGCACCGCGTCGAGGACCTCGTTGAAGGCCTGCTTGGCCGCGGCCATCCGGGATTTCCCGTCGATGTCCTTGGCCCGCATGGAGCCGCTGACGTCGAGGACCAGCTCGACCTTGGGGGATTCCTTCGCCACCGGCTCGTCGGCGGCCGCGCTCGTCGGCAGGAGCACGGCGCTCAGGGCGGCGAGCAGCGCGCAGGCCCCGGTCGCCAGCCGTTTTCTCGTGATCATCGCCGGATCGTATTGATGATCCTCCGACAATCCAAAACGGAGGCGGGATCAGCGCCCCTCTGAGGTTCGGCCGTTCAGCGGTGCTCGGGGTTCGGGAGGTCCGGCTCGCAGCCGGCGTCCCGGGCCGTGCGTCGGTTCCCGTACGCGGGGATGCCGCCCGCCCGCTTCAGGAGTCCGGCCACATGCATGAGGCTCCACGCCATGAGCGTCGTGTTCCGCGACGGCGACGACGAGGTGCTCCTGCCCGTCGCCGGCGTTGGCATCGCCCACGCCGTAGCCGTCTTCGTGCTGGAACGCCGCGCCGAAATCGGCCTGCGCCGTTCCCTCGGCGCCACTGCCGCGTCGAGGTCCGCTCCGCCGGCGCGGCCCCGGCCGTCATCCGTTCGACGAGCTCGGCCTCGCGGCAGCCTGACAGGGGCTCGCGCACCGGTGGGGTGGAGCGCGGCTGTGCGGCAGCCGGGTGAGAGGCTGGTGGGCGGGCGCGCCGAAGTGTGGGGGGAACACGTGGGTTTGCCGGCTTTGACCGATGTCGCCGGGGTGGGGGAGGACAGGTTCGACTGGTTTTGCGAGACGGTCTCCCGTGCCGTCATGCCTGTCATGCTCAGCACACGGCATGCGGCCGACTTCCGGGCGAGCATGACGGACCTGGATCTCGGCACGGTGCGGCTGTCCGCCGTGTCCTGCTCGCCCGTGCTCTCGCGCCGCACCCCGACGCACGTCCGGCGTGCCGATCCGGAGCACTTGCAGCTGGCACTCGTCACTCAAGGCGAAGTGTGGATCTCCCAGCACGGCAACGAATCGGTGGTCGCGGGGGGACTCGTGCTCACGGACACCTCACGGCCGAGCGAGGGGGCGTGCACAGCGCGGCAGATCGAGTCGGTGGTCCTGCAGATCCCCCGCCAGGCGCTGGCGCTGAGACCCGACCGGGTGAACCGCCTCCTCGCACGGAGCCTGGCCACGGACACCGGGTCAGGGGCGATCCTCGCCGACTTCCTGAAGGCGCTGCACTCACGAGGCCCGCAATGTCGCCCTGAGGAGCTGCGCGCCATGGGGTCCGTCGCCCTCGACCTGGCCACGGCGTTCCTCGCGCGGCAGCTCGGTGACCCCGGTGAGGCGCCTGCCGAGGCGCGCGCGCAGGAGACGCTGCGGCGGATCTACCGCTTCATCGAGAGCAATCTCGGCGACCCGGGCCTGACTCCCGAGCTGATCGCCGATCGGCACAACATGTCCGTGCGGGGTCTCTACCGCCTGTTCGGCGACCAGCCCCGGACCGTCGCGGCACACATCCGCCAGAGCCGACTGGAGCACGCCCACACCGACCTCGCACGCGGGGAACTGAGCGGTCAGCCCGTTCAGACGATCGCGGCTCGCTGGGGCTTCTCCAGCGCGACCGGGTTCAGCCGGGCGTTCCGCGAGGCCTACGGAATCACCCCTGTCGAACACCGCGCCCTCTCCCTGGCCGCCCCGTGGCACGCAGAGGACAGAAACCCGGCAGGCCATGCACACCACCGCGCGCTGCTCGGGCCTACATTCTCCGCTGGGGACAGCGCCACAGCGTGAACGGAGCCACGGGACAACAATCCCGGCCCGACGCCCGGCATGCCATCGACAGTGGCATCGGCCTGTGACATTCGCGTCTCCATGCCCCTCGCCCTCCCGCGAGGAGGCGTCCGAGATCCATCTCATGGGGGACAAGAATGAGCGTGCGCAAGAAGGCTGCCACCACCGCTGCGGCCGCTGCCCTGGCCTTCGCCGGGGTGTTGGGCTCCGCGGGCCAGTCGTTCGCCGGATCGAACGGCCAGCAGATCCGCTTCCACGACACCAGCACCGTCGTCTACTCCATCCGCATCCAGGGCTACAACCAGAACGGCGAATCGGTGTCGGGATGCTTCAGCACGCCGAGCAGGGACACCTGGATCAACGGCTGGTGGTGGAAGGGAGAGGTCGGCGTCACCTTCTACAGGAACAGCTCCTGCTCCTTCGCCACGTATTACGGCGACGAGATCGTGTGGGTCCCCACCGAACAGAGCGGTGACTGGACGACCGTCTACTCCTGACCTCGCCCTGATCCCCTGAGACGAAAAGGAAGACAGAATGCGTATGCCGACTGGACCTGGCGGATTCGTTCGCCGCGCTGTCGGGTTGATCGCGACGAGTGTGCTGGTGTCCCTGTGTCTGTCCGCGTCGCCTGCGTCCGCGACGATCGGCAGCGACTGGCAGAGGCTCACCAACCTGAACGCCACCAAGTGTCTTGAGGTCGCGGACTGGAGCACGGCGAACGGCGCCGCGGCCCGGCAGTGGGACTGCCATCTGGGGTACAACCAGCAATGGTGGTTCGCCGGGAACGGCACGTTGATCAACGCCAAGAGCGGCAAGTGCCTCGAGATCGCGGACTGGAGCAGGGCGAACGGTGCTCCGGCCCGGCAGTGGGACTGCCACGGCGGGGCCAACCAGCAGTGGGAGTGGGCCGGCACCACCACCTACGACGGACTCGACGTGATCGCTCTCATCAACGTGAACAGCGGTAAGTGCCTTGAGATCGCGGACTGGAGCAGGGCGAACGGTGCTCCTGCCCGGCAGTGGGACTGCCACTACGGGGACAACCAGCTGTGGTACGCCGGCGACATTCCCTAGCACGCCGATATCCCCCCGCCGAACCGATCGCGCCGCACCGCACAAGTCCCTCACCGTTCACCGGCCGTCATATCGGCATGGATCGAAAGAAGAGGAACACTCAATGATTCGACGTACTTCGGCGATGCTCGTCGCCGTGGCATCCCTGTTCGGCGCGGGAGTCGCCATGGCCGCGCCCGCGCAGGCGGCTTCCTGTACCCCCGACAACGCCTGTCTCTACTCGGACTCCGACTTCACGGGCTTGAAGCGGGACGACTACAACTCCCGGTCCTCATGGGCCTCCATCAACTACGACGGATTCCCCGACGCCTTTCTCTACTGGAGCGAGAACCATCCGCTCAACGTCAGCTCGCTCGACAACTGGGACGTGGACACCAGGATCTCGGTGTACTACCACTCCCAGTGGCTGGGTCCCTGCTTCAAGATCGCGAATTACGGCTCTGTGACCAATTTCGCCTACATCACCCTGAGCGGCGGCAAGAACGCCAACGACGTGATGGCCTCGCACCTCTTCGGCAACAACTGCTCGGGCGTCGTCTACGACTCGTGATCCCCGGCCCATGACCGTGGTGGGGCGGAGGTCGATTCCGCCCCGCCGCAGCACGTCGATCAACCCTCAACAGCCGTCATTTCGGCATGAATCGAAAAGAGGAACACTCATGATGCGACGCACTTCGGCGATGCTCGTCGCCGTGGCATCCCTGTTCGGCGCGGGAGTCGCCATGGCCGCGCCCGCGCAAGCGGCTTCCTGCACCCCCGACAACGCCTGTCTCTACTCGGACTCCGACTTCACCGGATACAAGCGGGACGACTACAACTCCCGCCACAACTGGGAGATCATCACCTACTCCGGATCCCCTAGCATTCCGCTCTACGCGGGTGACAACCACATCTTCAACGTCAGCTCCATCGACAACTGGGACGTGGACACCAGGATCTCGGTGTACCGCAGCCCCTACCACATGGGTCCCTGCTTCAAGATCGCGAATTACGGCTCTGTGACCAACCTGGCCTACATCACCCTGAGCAGCGGCCAGAACGCCAACGACGTGATGGACTCGCACCTCTTCGGCAACAACTGCTCGGGCGTCGTCTACGACTCGTGATCCCCGGCCCATGACCGTGGTGGGGCGGAGGCCAATTCCGCCCCACCACAGCACATCCACTCTATCCAGGGGATCCCCTTGCGTTACACACGTCTTGTCATCGCCGCCGGGGTCGGCGCGCTGCTGCTCACCGGGTGCGCGGAAGACGCCCCGGAAGGCGCCGACGCCGGCGCTTCCGTGGCCCGGGAGGTCGTCACGGAGGCCGACATCGTCCTCCCGGTGTCCGCCTATTTCTTCACCCCCGAGCAGCAGGCGCTGGTGGACACCGCGCACTCCACCCTGGCTTCCGACTGCATGAAGCGGTTCGGGTTCGACTGGCCGGTCACGAAGGCCGAGCCCGTCGAGGTCGTGAGCCGTCGCTACGGCGTGGTCAGCGAGAAGGTCGCCGCCGAGCACGGTTACCACATGATCCCGTTGGCAGGCGACGACCACGCCCGAGGCGCGCCGTCCGGCAGGGCCAAGCTTCCGCCCGAGGCGTACACGGTCTTCGGCGCCAAGGGCCCCAAGGGCGGCCAGACGGGCTTGGGCAGCTACCGGGGCAAGGACATCCCCGAGGGCGGCTGCAGGAAGGAGGCCGAGCGCAAGCTGGGGCTCGAGAAGGTGCAGAACCCCAAGAAGGGCAAGATCGGACTGCTCAGCATCGACTTCTCCAGCTTCGAGCAGGCCCAGAAGATGCCGGAATTCATCAAGGCGCAGGATGCCTGGGTGTCCTGCATGAAGAAGGCCGGCTACCAGCACACGGCCTTCCTGCAGCCCGGTGAGAAGTACACCTTCCAGGGGGAATCCGCGTCCTCGCAGGAGAAGGCCGTGGCCAAGGCCGACGTGACGTGCAAGCAGGACGCGAAACTCGCCACCGTGCTGCTCCGCCTCGAAACGCAGATCCAGAACGACTACATCGAGCGGAACGCCGCCGGTTTCGCCGAGATCAAGAAGGATCAGGGCGCGGTCATCAAGTCGGCCAACAAGGCATTGGCGAGCTGAATGCCGAACAGCGAACAGCCCTTCACGGACGTGGCCGTGACGACCCGTGGCAACGGGGGTGACGGCGTACGGGGCAGGCGGCGCTGGCTCGCCCTGATCGCGGCGGGCGCGGTCGCGCTCACAGGGGCGGGCTTCGGTGCCTCCCTGCTGATCAAGTCGCCCGCCCAGGCTGCGGCGGACTCCCGGCCCCCCGCACCGTCCGTGATCACCGCACCGGTCGAGTACCGGACATTGGCCTCGTCGGTGATCCTTCGTGGCACCGTGGTCGCCGGCCAGAGCGTGGAGATCACGCCCGGCGGCACGACCGAGGGAGGCAGTCCCACGGTCTCCAAGCTGCCGCTGAAGGCAGGGGAGCAGGTACGCGCGGGGCGGCTGCTGGTCGAGATCTCCGGCCGTCCGGTGATCGCACTCCAGGGCACCGTCCCGCTCTACCGAGACCTCAAGCCCGGCGCCCAGGGCAGTGACGTGGGCCGGCTCCAGGACGCGCTCCATCGGCTCGGCCACTCCACCTCCCCGGACGACCGGGGGCGCTTCGGCGAGGGTACGAAGTCGGCGGTCACCGCGCTCTACGACGCGCTCGGGTACGAGCCCCTCCCGGTCGGCGGCGTCGAGGGCCCGGCCACCGTCACCTCGGCCGAAGCACAGGTGACCTCGGCCGAACGAGCCCTGGACGACGCCGAGGACGCACTGAAGACCGCCGAGGCCGGCTCCCGCTCCGGTAGCTCCGGAACGGACTCGGGCAAGACGGTTGGCTCGACCGCGGGAACGGCCGGCTCGATCGCGGGAACGGCCGGGGAGGCGGAGGGAGGCGGCCGCGATCTGGAGGGCCTGCGCAAGGCTGTCGCACGTACCCGCGAGGACCTGGCCACCGCACGCGAGGGCCTCGTCGCCGCGCGGGCGGCCTCGGGCCCCATGGTCCCCTCCGGCGAAGTCGCGTTCCTGGAGAGCTTCCCGGCACGGGTGCAGGACCTCCCCGTACGGCTCGGAGCGCAGGTGCAGGGAGCCGTGATGACCGTCGCCGCAGGCCCGCTGCTGGTGCACGGTTACGTGCCCGACCACCAGAAGGGCCTGATCAGGGCGGGCCAGAAGGCGGAGATCCTCTCCGAGGTCAACGGCGCCGGCGCCACGGCCTCCGTACGGTCCATCGCCACCACCCGTACGATGCCGCGTCCCGATGGCGACACGCAGGAGGGACAGTCCGTCGGCGGGCAGGCCGACGCGGACGGCTATCTGATGACTCTGGCGCCGGGCCGACCGCTGGAGGCCGAATGGACCGGGCAGAACGTCCGCCTGACCGTCCAGGCCGCAACGACCGGTGGCAAGGTCCTGGTCGTACCCGTCACGGCGGTGTCGGCCGGCGCCGACGGCTCCACCGCGGTCACCGTGCTCGAGGACGACGGCAGGCAGCGCCGCGTCCGGGTGAAGCCGGGCACCTCCGGCGACGGGAATGTCGAGGTCATCCCCCTGGACAGCGGGACCCTCGGCGAGGGGGACCGGGTGGTGACCGGCGTCCCGGCGGATGCCGCCGCACAGGAGTCAACCGGATGACCGCGTCCCCTGCCCCGTCCGAACCACCCGTCATCGAATTCCGGCAGGTCGGCCTCACCTACCCGGGGCCCCCGCCCATGCAGGCGTTGCGACCCGGCGACCTCGAGGTCCACAGGGGCGAGTTCATCACCGTCGTCGGCCCCTCCGGATCGGGCAAGTCCACGTTCCTGAACATCGCCGGACTCCTCGACACCCCCACTACGGGCAGCTTTCTCCTTGACGGCATCGACACCGGCCGGCTCAGGGACACCGAGCGCACCACATTGCGCGGCCGCCGTATCGGGTTCGTCTTCCAGGCCTTCCACCTGCTGCCGCACCGCAGCGCCCGCGAGAACGTCGAACTCGCCATGGTCTACAGCGGTGTCCCGCGCAACGAGCGCTCCCAGAGAGCCCGCGAGGCGCTGGCTCGGGTCGGCCTCGGTCACCGGACCGACGCGTTTCCCACCCGGATGTCCGGCGGCGAACGCCAGCGGGTGGCCATCGCGCGCGCCCTGGTCGCCCGGCCCTCGCTGCTCCTGTGCGACGAGCCGACGGGAAACCTCGACACCGGCAACGCCGAGGCGGTGCTCCAGCTCCTTGAGGCCCTCAACGCCGAAGGCATCACGATCGTCCTCATCACGCACGACCTGGCCGTGGCCGCCCGCGGCCGACGGACCGTCACCATCCGGGACGGCATCCTGAGCGAGAGCGAGCAGGCACGCGCATGCTGACCCGGAACCGAGAGGCGACGCAGGCCGCGCCCCCACCGCCCATCGGGCGCTCCGCATTCGTGCCACGGGACCTGTTGGCCGAAGCGCTGGCCGGCATGCTGCAGCGCCCCGCCCGCTCCGCGCTCACCATGCTGGGCACCGTCTTGGGTGTCGGTGCCTTCGTCGCCGTACTCGGCCTCACGGCCACCGCTTCCTCGCAGATCGACTCCCGCTTCAACGTGCTGTCCGCGACCGAGGTGACGGTCGAGGACATAGCCCGCGAGCAGGACGAGTTCGCCGGCGCGGCGTTCCCGGACGACGCCTCGGACCGCGTGGAGCGGCTCAACGGGGTGCGGCACGCCGGCGTCCTGTGGACGGTGCAGTCCCGGCAGAGCGCCGCCGAACTCACCGTCGCCGCCGCCCCGGTGGGCGACGCCGCGGGGGAACCTCTCAACGTCGTGGCCGCCGCCCCCGGTGCCCTGCTGGCGGCCGAGCCCCGGCTCTCGCAGGGCAGGCTGTACGACGACTTCCACACCGACACCCGTCAGCGCGTCACCGTGATCAGCTCGGGCATCGCCGCACGGCTGGGGATCACCACCCTGGAGACCAAACCGGCGATCTTCATCGGAGGACAGCCGTTCACCGTCGCCGGCATCGTCGAGGACGTCCAGCGTCAGCCGGATCTGCTGCTCTCCGTCCTCGTGCCGGAAACCACCGCGGTGGAGCTCTGGGGGCGGCCCGCCCAAGGCGCCAGGATGCTCATCGCCACCGACCTGGGCGCGGCCCGTCAGGTGGCCGGGGAAGCCGCGACGGCGCTGCGCCCCGACCACCCGGAGTACTTCAAGGCGGTTCCACCGCCCGACCCGAAGAGCCTGCGGTCCTCGGTGACCTCCGACCTCGAACAGCTCTTTCTGCTGCTCGCCGCTGTGTGCCTGGTCATCGGAGCGGTCGGAATCGCCAACACCACCCTGGTGGCAGTCCTGGAACGCACCGGGGAGATCGGCCTGCGCCGCGCACTCGGCGCGCAGAGGCGGCACGTCACCGCTCAGTTCCTCGCCGAGTCGGGCACGCTGGGCGCGTTCGGTGGACTCGTCGGTACGGCCATCGGCACGCTGGCCGTCCTGGCGGTGGCACTGATCAGAGACTGGACGCCGGTCATGCACCCGGTGACCCTGGCCACCGCCCCACTCATCGGTCTGGCAACCGGAGTCGTGGCCGGAATCTACCCCGCCCGCCGCGCCTCCTCGGTACAACCAGCCGAAGCCCTCCGCGGCTGACGGGAGGCGCCTGACGGGAGGCGCCTGACGGGCAAGATCCAGTTCAGGCGCCTCTTGTGTTGCTGCTGGAAGAAGCCGAGCTTCTTCGGCGAGCAACTCTGGAGGATGTTCTTCACCTGCTGGTGGTACAGCAGCGGCACATACGCTGACCAGCGAAAATGGCGATGCGTAGGATGATGTGCAGTTCGCGCGCCGCGACTTCCGACACCGAGCGGGGCTCGGCTCGTTTGCCGAAGGCAGCCGGGCCCGGCGGCTGTCCGTCCCCCTACCGGACGGCAGAGTCACCTTGATCCGGGAGGCTCGGGTCGCCGACGCAGCGCGCTCCCGCCGACGGGTGGAGGTGGCCCTGCGGGGGCAGTACCAGACCGGCCCGGCCCGGCCTCGGCTCCCCGAGCGGCTGGGGCCGGTCCTGTAGCTGTTCGAGAGCACCGACCGGACGGCGGAGATCGCGGAGGCGTCCACGCGGCTGTTGCTCGACCTGCCCGGCTGGCCGGGTCGTGTGGTGCACAGCAGTGCATTCACCACCGGGCGGGGCGAACCCGGCGCCTGGCGGACCTGTGCCGCGCCGCCGGTGCCGACGTCTACCTGTGCGGCACCGGCGAAGGTACGTCGAGCAGTAGTTGTCCGCGGATGCCGGGATCGACGCGGGCACTGCCGCGCGACGGGCCTGGTTGATCCGGAGCTGACTTCAACCGGACCTCCGACCGTTCCGGCCCGCGCTCAACGGTGCTCGGGGTTCTCGAAGTCGAACCGGCAGCCGGCGTCCCACTCGGAGCGCTGGTTTCCGTGGGCGGGGATGCCACCGGTGTCCTTGAGCATCCTCGCCAGGTGGAGCTGGTTCCAGGTCATGAAGGTCGCGTTGCGGTTCGTGAAGTCGTTGTCCGGCCCGCCGGAGCCGGGGTCGAGGTACGACGGGCCCGGGCCGGCCTCGCCGACCCAGCCCGCGTCCGCCTGCGGCGGAATGACGTATCCGAGGTGCTGGAGGCTGTAGAGGACGTTCATCGCGCAGTGCTTGGCGCCGTCCTCGTTGCCGGTGATCAGGCAGCCGCCCACACGACCGTAGTAGGCGTACTGGCCGCGCTCGTTGAGGATCGACGAACAGGCGTACAGACGCTCGATCACCTTCTTCATGACCGAGGAGTTGTCTCCCAGCCACACAGGCCCCGCCAGGGTCAGGATGTCGGCGGCCATCACCTGCGAGTAGATCACCGGCCACTCGTCCGTCTCCCACCCGTGCTCCGTCATGTCGGGCCACACACCGGTCGCGATGTCGAGATCCACCGCTCGCAGCACCTCAACCTCGACGCCCTGGCGCTCCATGATCCCAGTGCTGATGTCGATCAGCCCCTGAGTGTGGCTGCGCTCCGGCGAACGCTTGAGCGTGCAATTGATCACCAGGGCGCGGAGACCACGGGAGGACGTGCCGGTGTCGGTCATGGATGCGTTCCCCTGCGGACGAGTGGGCGGGTCGGGCGGCGAAACACGCCCGGTTGCCGATGTCGATAGGGCTCCGGGTTGGGCAGGCCGAAAATCCCGTCCACTCTCTCGCCTCGTGGGACGGAATGACCGAACGCCACGGCAGTGCTGACGAAGTCGTCTACCCGATCACCCGCGTGGCCTCACAGCCATGACACGTATCGCCGAGCCGGATCGGCCCGCACGAGCGAGGTCGTCACGCCCTGGGACTCCATGACGGAACGGCTCAGCTCGACGAGCCCCTCGGTGTTGCTGACCCCGGGGGAACGCTTGAGCGTGCGGTTGAGATAGAGCGCGCTGAGATCGTCGTACCGGTACGGGGCTGGCGCGGGCACGCCATCGGCGGTCTCCTCGCGCACGGGGGCGGCCCCTCCCGGAGGCCGCCCCCGGCAGGGTCACTCCCGCGCCCGCGGGCCACTCGGCGCGACCGAACGCGTGAGGGCCGGGCGGAGGCGGGCCCTCACTCCGGGGCCGTCGGATCGGCGTCGGGGAGACGGCGGGCCAGGACGTGCTGGGCGGGATCCTGGTGGCCGCCGGAGGCGAGGACGCGGACCTCGTCCCGGTCGCTGATCTCCGCCCGGATGATGCCGGAGGGGTCCGCGTAGACCGGATGACCGCCGGAGCCCGTGAAGGGAGTGCGCTCGACCACCACGACGTCCTGATTCGACCCCGCACTGTCGGTGAACACCAGCTCGTACCGAAATGTGTTCATTCCCACTATTTTACGCTTGGGGGCCCAGGGTGCTCCGGCCCCGCCCGCGCGGCCGCGAACCCGCTGGTTAGAGTGGTGGGTGGTCGCGCCGCCGCACCAGGCCAGGGCGCGAGACCGGGCCGACTGTCGACCACAGGGACCCGTACGACCACCGTCCCGTCCGGCCCACGGCCGCCTGCCCCGGAAACACCGCCTCACATGAGCACCGACACTGCCCTGCGCCCCGAACCGGCCCCGACCGCCGACACCTCCCGGGACCGGCGGCCACGATGGTCCCGGATGACCGGCCGCGCCCCCGCCCGGCCCGCGCCCGCGGCCGCCGTCCACAGCGTCAGCGCGGCCACGGCCGCCCTGCTCGGGCTCGTCGCGGTCGGCGCCGTCATCCACGAGCCGGTCCTGATACCGCCGCTCGCCGCCAGCGCCGCCCTGGTGCACTGCGCCCCGGCGCTTCCCCTGGCCCAGCCGCGCAGCGTGGTCGTGGGGCACCTCCTCGGCGCCGCCGCGGGCTACGCGGTGGCGGCCGCCGCGCAGGGCAGCGCGTGGGCCGCGGCCCTCGCCGCCGGTCTCACCCTCGCCCTGACGACGCTCGCCAGGACCCCGCACTCGCCCGCCTGCGCCACCGCCGTCGTCATCGTCCTCCAGGCGCCCGCGCCGGCCGGGTTCGTACCCCTGCTGTTCGGGTCCACGGTCCTGCTCGTGCTGACCGCGTTCGCCGCCTCCCGCGTCCGGCGCGGAGCACCGAGGTACCCCGCCTACTGGTGGTGAAGCGCTCCGGCCGGGCGGGCCGTACGCCCTCCGCCCGTACCCCCTGAGCCGCGCGTCCGCCCATCTCCCCTTCGGAGAGCGGGGGATGAGCGGGAAGGACCGGGGTACCCGATGCCCATCCAACGGTATGGGAGTAGTCATGGGTCTGGGAGTGTGCATCATCCTGATCGCGGTCGGCGCCATTCTCACGTTCGCGTCCGACTGGCAGCTCGAAGGGATCAACCTGGATCTGGTCGGTCTGATCCTCATGGCCGTCGGCATCATCGGAACGGCGGTCTACACCAGCATCCTGAGGCGCCGTCGGCTCGTCGTCCCGCCGGCCACCACCACGGTGGCCGAGGACGACCGACGGGACCTCCTCTGAGCCGGCGCCCGTCCCCGCCGGGACCGGGCTCCGGCCCGTGCGCCGCGAGAGTGCGAAGCGAGAGGGGTGGGGGGGCGGCCCCCGCGGGCCCCCCCCCCCCCCCGCGGGGGCGGCGCGCCCCCGCGCCGGGCCCCCGCCCGGGGGGCGGCGGGGCGCCCCGGGGGC
>NZ_JBHXRW010000103.1:0-13618 GCF_042716635.1 Streptomyces sp. NPDC058664
AGCGGGCCGGGGACGGGGTCTTGTGTGAACGGCAGCTCACGGGCGACGTAGAGCTCGATGCGTCCGGCGCGGCCCCGTTTGGCGACCGAGACCTGGGCCTCCTCCACCCCGAACGCGGCGGCCAGTTCGTCGGTGGCGCGGATCGCCTTCTTCGCCGGAACCCCCGGCGGCAGGTCCAGCACGGCCGTCCAGGCGCCGCGGGTGTCGAGCATCGGCATCTGCACGACGCCGAGGGTCTCTTCGGAGCCGATCACCTTCGCGGCCCGGAAGGAGGCGTCGATCATGGGGGCGGTCATCCGGTCGCCGTCGCCGAGCGAGCGCCAGTCGCTGGTCCAGTCGGCCTCCTCGTCGTACGGCTTGCGGCCGATGAACGCGCCCCCGGCGAACGTCGACAGCAGACCGGCCGCCAGTCCGAGGCCGCCGGCCATCACGTAGCCGGTGCCGATCGCGGACAGCGGCGGGCCGTAGACGACGCCGGCGCGCAGATTGCGGGCCCGGTTGCGGTCCTTCTTCGCCTTCTTGTGCAGCGCGACGGCCTCCTCGGCGGCCTTTGTGGCGCGCTCGGCCGCCTTCATGGCGAGTTCCTTCTTGGAGCCGAGGATGCGCGGGGTGAAGCGGGCGTGCCGGGCGGCGAGCCGGGCCTCGCGGGTCAGGACGTGGGCGGTGTGGGCGGCGGACTGCACGCGCACGCCCTCGAAGCCGACGACCCACTCGTGGGCGCGGCGGGTGCCCCGGCCGAATTGGCGGACGTGGCCGTGCTGGGTGGGCTGGCGGCGCACCCAGCGGCGGAAGTCCCGCCGGCGGGCCCGGGCGAAGACTCCGGCCCAGGCGGCCCAGCCCTCCGGCGAATACATCCAGGCGGGGATGAGCGGGGCGTCGTCGAAGTCGTCCAGGTCGACGGTCCCGGCGAACCGGCCCGGCCGGACCACCGGCTCGGCCGCCGGGGCCTTGTCGAGGATGACCCGGGCCGTCTCCAGGACCACGGCCCGCTCATCCGGGCCCGTGATGGCCGGCGCCACGGTCGGCATCGGCGGGACGACGACGGCCGGGTCACTGTCGTCGAGCAGGTCCGACCAGTCGTTCGCCGGGGCGGGGGCGGGGAGGGTGGGGCGGAGGAAGGTGACGGTCGCGATCGTCGGCTCGGCGGGCGTGGTCGGGGTGGAGGGGGCGTTGGTTTCGGTGGAGTGCTCGGTCATGCTTGCGGTGCCTCCTGGTGAGGTAGCGGGGCCCGGCCGGTGCTGCCAGGCGAGGGCCGGGCCCCGCGTACGAAGGTGGTCAGGTGCAGAGCTGGGGGCCCGCGATGTGGCGGGCGCCGGTGGAGTCGATGAGCCAGACCTCGGGGGTGGCCTCGAAGCGGACGCGGTAGCCGCGGGTGGTGGTCCGCTCGATGCCCCGCCGGTCGCGCAGGGCGCGGGTGACGGCGTCCTGGGGCGAGCGGGCGTCCTCGATGAGGACGGTGCGGATGCCGGAGGGGGCGACCGGCCAGGTGACGGTGTGCGCGGGGATTGCGCGGGTGACGTTCGGGTCGGCCGTGTCGGCGGCGGCGACGTTCTCGGTGACGAACTGCGGGTTGGGCGGCTTGCGGCTGAACAGACCCATGACGGGCTCTCCCTCGGATTCGGTGGGTGGTTCAGGCGACGTGCAGGCGGCGCTGTTCGATGACGCGGTCGCGCAGCAGGGCGGCGTCCACGCGGCGGATCTGGAGCTTCTTGGCCAGGCCGTGGGCGGAGATCTGACGGCCCTCGGCGACGAGCTCGGCGGCGGCGGCCACGGCGTCCGGCAGGAGCGCTTCGAGCTCTTCCGGGGTCTTGCCCTCGGGGGCGTCCGGGCGGGGGGCCGGGGCCGGGCCCTGAGGGGCGTTCTCCTCAAGTCCCGCCTGGGATCCGGGCACTTGGGTCAGTTCGGGGAAGGGGTTGAGCCGGGCGGCCTTGAAGCCGGTCTCCAGCAGCTCGTCGCGGACGTTGTCGCCGAGCTCGAACGCCGCCCCGAGCTGGAGCACGGCCTCGGTGGCGGTGGCGTAGAGCTGGGCGGACAGACCGGGCTCGGCGCCGGTGTGGATCCGCCAGGCGGCGGCGAACGCCGCCTCGTCGTCGAGGACGCCGTAGGGCAGGGCGGCCTGGAGCTTGACGGCCTGCTCGACGATCTGCGGGTGGTGCTTGCGGCGGGCGGCCACGTGCGCCTTGCGGGCCTTCTCCGCCCGCTTCTGCTCCCGGGTCTTGCCGTGCGAGCCGTGGGTCTTCAGGTCCCAGATGTAGATCGCGAACAGCGAGGAGGCGCCGAGGACGAACGCGACCCACGGGTGCGCGCCGTACTGCTCCCAGCCGTGCCAGAAGTTCACCGCCGCCGCGACCGTGGCGACGGTCCAGGTGCCGATCCGGTACTTGCGGGGCTCGCGGCCCGTGTCCTCGGCCTGCTTGCCCATGAACGTGATGGCCCAGGCGCCGCCCTCCAGCATCGCCGCGAGCAGGCCGGCCATCGGCGCCGCCACGGTGGCACCGGTCAGGGCGCCGATCTGGGACAGGAGTGCCGGGACGATCGAGGCGACCATCACGAAGCCGACGAACAGCGTCGCCGGATTCGCCTTCAGCCAGCGGACGAGCCTGGCGCGCTGGGCGGCGGCGGCCGCCTTCCTCGCGGCCTGCTCCGCGAGCTTGGCCTTCTTCTCGGCCTGCTCCTGGCGGCGCCTGGCCTCGGCATCCTTGCGCTTCTCCTCCGCCCGCGCCTGCTCGCGCTGCTGGGCGGCTTCGAGCTCCAGGCGCCGGTCCTCACGGTCCTGGGCCCGCTCGGCGGCCCGGTCGGCCCGGCGGTCGTCGCGGTAGCTGCTCATCGGGTACCTCCGGCAGGCGTCGCGATTCCGTACAGGACGTCGGCAAGCTCCTGGCGGAGCTTGGGGGAGACGCGGGCGAGGCGGAACCGTCGGGCGAAGCGCTCGTCGACGGCCGTCGCGGCCCGCGCGATCGTCTCGGTGACCAGACTCAGCAGCGCGACCGTCCCGGCCAGCAGACCGAGCGCGAGCTCCAAGACGGTCAGCACGAACAGCAGGATCTGAGCGGCGGTCCTCACCGCTCCTCACCCGCCTCGTGGCGGTCGGCGCGCAGCAGGAGGCGGTGGACGGCGACCACGCCGAGCCCGGCGAAGAAGCCGGTGAGGGTGAGGTCCTGGACGCCGACGGCCTGGCCCCAGATCTCGACGCCGACGCACAGGATGATCAAGGTCCAGTAGGTGAAGGCGTTCATGCGACACTCCGCTCGATGCCGAGGGCGGAGCGGCGGGGGAAGGCGAGCACCCGGGCGCCGAGCAGGCTGCGGTAGTAGGCGAGGTCCTCGGCGTCGATGTCGGTGGCGGCCTCGGTCTCCAGGACGGCGACGATGTCGCGCAGCGCGTCCTGGCCGGCGGCGGAGTCGAACTCCGGCGTCTCGACGGGGTCGGCGTCGAAGCCGAGCGCGGCCTCGATCAGCTCGGCCTGCGTAACGATCCGTTGACCAGCAACGATCACGTTCATGGGTCGTACTTCCTCTCAGGGTGGGACGGCCCGAACCGAGGCCCCGGTGTTCGCGCACCGGGGCCTCTCGCCGTTTGGAGTCGTGGGTACTTCCGGCTCCCCGCCACCCCGCCCGTACGAGACGGGCGGAGGAGGCAACCGGCCGCAGCCGAGGCTGCGGAAGTCGTGGGGTAATGCGTCGGACCTCCGACTCGCGTGGTGCCGCTGACCCCAGGGAGGCCCGATTCCCGGAGCGCGTTGCGGCGTCAATGTCGGCCACGCGGTTCTTTAGAGCCGACTGCGTGTCCCCCTACGGGGTGTGGGGTCCGGTTGTGACGCGGGCCCGGTCTCGATCGGCTGATCTCCACTCGCCTCGGCCGGCGTCCTCACGACCGTGTTGCTGCGGTGGATCACGCTGTTCAGTTGTCCGCCGGAGATCAGGCCAGCACAAAGAAGGCTCCGGATCCTCGCTGTCCTAGGACTGCGAGCGGCACGACATGACAATGGCCCACAGTCCCAGGACTGTCAACAGTCCTGGGACTGTGTTTGACTGGACCTTGTGGAGAGGAGCGCGAGTGGCGCCGAAGTGGCGGGAACTGGCAGACAAGCTGGCTGAGCGCATCAGGAGTGGCGAGTTCACCCCTGGCCAGCAGCTTCCGTACATCCGCGATTTGGTCGAGGCTGGCGAAGGTTCAAAGTCCACTGTCCACGCGGCGTACAGGGCTCTGGAGGCCGAAGGGCTGGTGACCTCATCCCGAGGACACGGCACGGTTGTACGGGAACAGGCGCCGCTGAAGCGCCTTGGTATCGCGCGATACGACAAGGTGAAGTGGCGCGACGGCGACGAGGTCGCCTTCATCGCGGACCGGGTAGCATCCGGGCGGGCGTACAAGCGTGGCGAGCAGACGCAGAACGTCGGCCGGGTGCCGGCCCCCGCGGTCGTCGCCGCGGCCCATGGCCTTCCGGAGGGCGCGGAAGTGTACGCGCGAGCGCGGCTGGTGAAGGAAGGCGACCAGCCAACACACACCCTGACGAGCTACTACCGCCCCGAGCACGTGGAGGGCACGCGCATCGTCGACCCAACGCCGGGCCCCGCCGGCAAGGGCGGTGGCTTCCGGGTCCTCTATGACACCGGGTACGAGATCGATCACATGCGAGAGGAACTCCGGGCCCGCGTCGCAACGCCGGACGAGGCCGCGCTCCTCCAGCTCGCTCCCGGCGAGTGGGTGGTCGAGCTGCACCGCACGACGTTCACAGCAGATGGCACAGTGGTCGAGTTCGCGGTCGGGATCCACGCGGCGACGCGGTTCTCCTGGTCGTACGACTTCAAGGTCCCCGACTCGGCACAAGAGGGGACCCAGTGATCTCGGAACAGACGTGGTCCGACGCTCAAGTGCTCTGGGACTTCCAGCAGATGCACCATGAGCAGCGTCCCTGCGACGTGGGCATCGGACTGGGCAGTCACGACCTCGGCGTGGCCGACGTGACGGTCGACCTGTACCAGCGTGGCATGTTCCCGCTCATCGTCTTCACGGGGGCCACCAGCCGGACGACGGCCGCCAAGATGCCCCGAGGCGAAGCCGAGCATTACCGGGAGCGCGCCCTAGAGTTGGGCGTTCCCGCCGACGCCATCCTCGTCGAGCCGAACGCGCGGAACACGGGCGAGAACATCCGCTTCTCCCGCGCCCTCCTAGAGGAGCGTGGCCTGAATGTCTCCTCCGTACTGCTCATCAGTAAGCCATACGAGGAGCGCCGGGCTTACGCGACCTTTCGCATGGTGTGGCCGGAGGCCGAAATCATCAGTGCGTCGGCATCAGTGACGCTCGTGGACTATGTCGAATCGATCGGAAGTCCTCGTCTCGTAATTGACATGCTTGTTGGGGCGCAACAGCGTCTGTCTAGCTATCCGAAGCAGGGATTCATGATCCCCCAGGTGATTCCTGCACCCATTGAAGCCGCCTACGATCGCCTGCGAGCCAAAGGGTTTACAAGCCGCCTCGCATAAGAAATGACAGAGGTTGAGTGGCGGTTCGCGACGGGGCCCCGAGGATGGATAGGCGCCACTCCCGCCATGACTCAATCGCGGCAGCGCGGCAGGTTCCTGGCTTGCAAGACAAACAGGGCCCATGCCACCCTCTTCCGTTCCTTTCTTTCGCGATTCCATTCACCAATCGAAATGGCTCCGCTGAGTGCGCTGCCGAGCATTGGAGCTAGCAGATTCCCGAGCGGCCCCACGCTAGCCTTTCCGATTGTTTGCAGGCGTCCCCGCCCTTTCACGAAGCGCTCCATTACTTCGATGGAGTGCTGCGCTGCGAGTTTGTTTACTTCCGCCGCCAAGGCGTACGCGTCTCCATCTACCCTGTCCGCTTCACTGAGGAAAGCTCGGAACTCTTCTAGCCGCGAGTGCCCTCGCAGTTCCTCAATTGATTCGTGGTAGGCCCCACGGGGGCCAAGATAGTCGATGGTTCGCATGGAAACCGCTTCTTCGGCGGCTTCAATCTGCCACTGCTCGAAGCTTTCCACCTTCGGCCCGCGATCAGACAATGAACGTAGGGCTCGCGCCAAAGTACTGTTCGTAATGACGTCCAATCCCATGTCCAGCGAAGCTGCGATGCCGAGATCCTGCACAAAGAGGTCAGGGTCTGCGGAACTCCCTTGAGTGAATCCTGGGGTAACCCCGCGCGAGTGGTTATCCGGCGTAAAGTCGAAGCGCAGGCTTCTTCTAATGCAATCCACAGTCTTGAAGTAATCACCTGGACGGTTCTTGTAAATGAGATCCACTGTTTCGCGAAATGTATCCCCCCTATACTGTTCGCGCGCCACGAGAGCACGCTCCCAAAGGTCGGGGAAATCCGTAATGAATTTGATATAGGGGAGTTCTTGGAGGTCTGCCGGGCAGAATTCGCGCGAGACGAACCAAATCTCGTCATAGCACAGGAGGAGTCCTGTGACGTTTTCGAGTACAGCATTCGGTATACCACCTCCGCCCGGAGTGGAGCCCAGGTCATTGTGGTAGTCATAGGTCAACGGCGTGGACAGTCCGACAAATGCTCGCTTCACGGTGTCCACCGTAGTGTCTGGTGACTTGGCGCGCGCCATGAATGAGTAACTACGCCGACGCGTTCCGCAGTCTGCGGGTCCGCTCCGGGTTGCTGGGCTGCGTCGCGCCGGGGACTGCGACGGCTAGAACTGGCGAACGGGACTTTCCGCCGTCCACAAACCATGTATGATCACCGCCACCTCAACTACGGGGTATCGGAAGGAACTTCCTCTCCGCCGGCACGAGTCGGACACCGGACCAGAAGAGCCAACCGCCACTGAACCCTCCCACTCGGGAGGCCGAGTGCAGGAGCAGCATGCCGAAGACCGCGTATATCTACGTCCCTGCGCCCTCGAAGAAGAACCTTGAGATCGGTCTCGACCGCGGACTGTGGGGATGGAAGAGCGCCACCCTCGACCGTGCAACTGGCCGCCCCGACGTCCAAAGCCTCCAGGTGGGCGACTATTTCGTCCTCGCCCACATCGGCCCGCAGGCCCGTGTCCCCGCTGGCGGCTGGGCCAACGCCACTCTCAAGCGCGTCATCGTCACCCAGATCACCCGGTCCTACTTTCAGGACACCACACAGGTCTGGCCCGACGGCACCTACCCCGAGCGCGTCGGCATCGACCTCCTCGCTGACGAAGCCAATGTCACAGGCCAGACCCTTGGTGACCAGGCCGCCGAAGCGCTCCGGTTGTCCGCCAACAAGCAGGGCTCGGCACTCGTCTACCCCGGCACCGCCGCACTCGCCCAGTTTGTCACCGAGTTGCCGATCACAAGCGAAAGCGAGCAGCAGCTCCCCAATGAACCGGAAGCCGTGACGCATGATGGCGCCGACAGCGCACTGGTTGAAGTCCTGGTCCGCCGTGAGCAGAGCAAGCTCCGCAAGAAGATGCTCAACGGCGCCGACACCTTCACCTGTGCCTTGTGCGAACGTCATCTCCCAGTCCGCTTCATCCGGGCCGCTCACATCAAGCGCCGTAGCCGGGCCAATCGCCAAGAGCGTCTCCAGTTGTCGAACATCATGCCTGCCTGCCTTCTGGGCTGTGACGAACTCTTCGAGCACGGCTACATCCATGTCACCGACACCGGCCATGTAGCTGTCAGCGGCAAGACCGCTGAATACCCCGCGCTCAAGGAAGCCGCTGACCAGCTCGCGGGCAACCCGGTCGGCGGGTATAGCGAGCACCAGGCTCCCTACTTCGCCTGGCACCGAAACAACGTCGTCTAGTAAAGCCTCAGGCCACCGACAACCGTTGTCTTGCTTCTTCAGCTCGCTTGTCCACTACCCGACAGAAGCCGGTGGGGTGGAACGAAACGGGTCTGCGAGTGGGCTACTCCGTGCTGAAGCCGGATGCCCCGAGCGGAGATACGACTGGCAGGTTTGTCCGCCGGGTGTTCTGGGTGAAGGACTACGACCGATCCGAGCAGCCCGACGGCACGTACAAGACGTCCGAGCCCAGTGAGGCCGTCGACCCACGCACGGTCGCGCCGGGAGTCTGGGAGAGCTGACCGAGCGCGCTTGGGCGGTCCTCTGCCCGACTGAGCAGGCATTCGGGCAACCGCCACGATGATGCCTGCCGGTGCAGCCGAGAAGAGACCACCGCCGGGCGCGGTGGTCTCTTCTGCGTTGTGGGCTGAGTCGTGATCCGAGTTGCGATGAGTCGCGATGCTCGTCTCCTGGGCGCCCTCTCTGACCTGCACTGAGACGCGATGAGTCGCTTGAGTCGCGATAATTTAGAAACTAGATGGAACATGCTCTACCAGAACCCGGAATCAAGTCCTCCGGTGAATGCGCGGGGAAGGCTCCGAGAGAGCGCATCAGAGAGCATCGAAGTAGCTGGTCGGCGGCCTAGGGCCGCTGCTGCGGCCAAGTCTCTTCTAAGCACTCGGCCACCGCGCGTCAGCACATGGACCGTTCCGCCAGCATTGGCACTAGGGGCAGTCCATCACTCTCAGGTCTCAGCAGGTAGCTTCGGCGTGGAGATGTTTGGCGACGGCCTTTAGGGCGCGTCGGAGCTTGTCTCTGTTCTCCCCATAGGTCTTCAGTGCATGACAGTTGGGGCAGAGGGCGATCATGTTGCTGGGAATGTCTGGTCCGCCCTTGCCCAAGTCATGGACGTGGTCGACCTGCAGGATTGGCAGGCCGGCGGTGGTTCGTTCCTTGGGGTGGCCATCGCAGTCGGGGTTCTCGCAGCTTCCCTTGCTGCGTCTTATGACTGCAGCGCGTGCGCTGGGGTCTCGGATGTATCGGTCTGCCTGTGTCGGCTTCTTCCGTTCAACGCGACGCTTGGCATTCGCTTCAGCCTTAGCGGCTAGACGCCTGTATGCGTCCTCATCGCTTTCCGCGGTGTCGCGTACTTCAGGGTCGACGTCACCTGGGCGGTAGTCGTTCGTGTCGTCGTGCAGAACATCTCTGTCGACCTCCAGAGCATCGAGGACGTCAGAGGGCCACGTGTCAGGGTCCGGCGAGGGTACGGGGGCGAGTACCCAGAGAAACTCACGGCGCCACTTCTTGTCTTCTCCGATGCCCCACCGCCGCCTACGCTGCGCGATGACGGCCCAGGTCTCGAAGCTGAACTGTCCGCCGTACGGCTTGTGCCAGTAACGCAGAGGGCGTCCTTCGGCCTGGTGTGTGGCCATGAGTGCGTTGCCGTCGGTGATCGCCTGGTCTCCTGAGAGGCCATCGCCGACGTATGCGATCCAGTTGGTGTCTGGGATGCGTCCGTCGGCGTATGGGCCCTTGTAGTCGGAGAAGACGCTCAGGATCCCGTCGTTGAGGCAGCCGATGCCTGCCATCTTCTGGCCGCCGTAGGACCGCCAGATGGCGTCTCGGTCCTTGAAAGTCTCACCGAGCAAGGGGCGTAGGGAGTCCGCCCACCTGCCGGCGAGCAGGTCATGGAGGCCGAAGTCCTCCAAAAGACCTTCAGGGAGGGGGTAGAAGTACCGCAGGATGAGCCCGGCAGCAGCTTCCGCGGCCTCGTCGGGGTGGGAGCGCAGGAGCGCGTAGTCCTCCTCGCGGAGGCCACCATCCGGGTTGACGCGGTTCAGCGACTCTACTGTCGGTCGCCGACCCATGCTGGTGAGCGTCAGCTCGTCCTGGTGCTCAATGGCCCAGAGGTCGTCCCGAACTAGGGCCCAGAAGGGGTAGCGAGCAGCGTCTACTCCATCTTTGACCTGCGCGTGCTTTTCCAATAGGGGCGCCACTGCGTCGCGAACTGCCGACCAGGACTGCATACGGGGCGCACCCGCTACTGCCTGACCGAGCGCCCACAGGAGAAGCACCGGGCGATGAAGAGCGGCACCTGACCTACTGCGTCCCGGGCGCACATCCCCCACTCGCCGACGGAACGACTTCGGAGGCTCGCTCACAGTGAAGCCCTCACGCCTCAGCCACGCCGCTACAGTCTTGGCGTCGCTGCGCAACTCAGAGGGCTTAAGAGCAGTCCCGAAGTCAAATTTGTGGGCAACCCCCACTACGGCCTTGGAGTCGTACTGCTGGCCCTCGTGCGTGAGGACATAGGTGACCGCGGCGCGGTAGCCGTAGGTCTCCCGGAAGAGGTCCGTGCCGAGCTGGTCATGCTCTGCAATCGCCTGCAGGATGCCCGCCCGCGTGATCTCAGAAGGTGCCATGGGCGCCACCGTAGATCAACGCACTGACAATGAGCAGTGAGAGCGGGGCATGTACCGAGCTGGTCAGCAGTCTAGGTGCGCTGCTGCGGCCAACTCCAGACAGGCCCTAGGTGATCCAAGGAGCAAGGATGCCTGCCGCGTGGCCTTGAGCGTGCCCCGAGGGGGCGGCGATGACGCTGGCGGAGAGCTCCGTCTGCCGTCCATGGGCAGTCCAAGCACTCAGCGCCCAGGGCCTGGGGTGTTATGCAGCGCAGCGTTCCGAGCGAGGAGGCGTAAGCCCTTCTTCATAACTGCAACTGCCACTGCTACGGGGCGAACGGGAGGTGACGCCAGACTGCCTGCTGACATGGAGAGTTGACCTATAAGTCGGCAGTTCGCAGCGTCTCAGTAGCGTGAAGGGGCCCCACCTTGGCTTACCAGGGTGGGGCCCCTTTTTATCCTCTTCCGCACAAGCGGGTAGGGGCGGGCGGAGGCGTCGCCGTCATTAGGTTCCTAGGCCGCGAGAGCGGCGACGCCCCACCACGAAAGGGGTTACCCCATGAGCCACCAGCATCGCATGCCTGTCCACGAGGGCCAGGTTGTCCTGGCTGACGCCCAGGCCAGGGAGGTGGACAAGCCTCGGCACCTGCGCATCTCGGTTGGTAAGCATTTCAACCTGTCCGTGTCCCTGTCGGTCTCGCCCGCCTTCCTGACGTTCATGGCTGCCATCATTGGTGCGGTGGGCGGGAACTACTGGTTCCTGCTTTGATCACGACCTGCTTTGGACGCCTGGTCTGGCCCGGCTCTCGGTGCCAGGTTGAGGACCTCTCATAGCGAGCACACCCGAGATGCTGTACTGCCTTGACGGCAGTCTCTGACGGCAACGTCGGTGCACTTGAGCCGTTAGGGGTGTGGCTATGTGCCTGGAGTAGCCCTTGGCCTTGTGGGTGACCGAGAGGCCAGCGACATGGTCGGGCGAACTTACAAAGCAGATGTCGGCGGTTCGAAACCGTCCGCGCCCACCAGCACGAAGGCCCCTCGCCGATCACGGCGAGGGGCCTTCGTCGTCTATGCCCGGCATCGACGGGGCGGCCGAACACGACCGGGGACGGCTCCCGTGCCGCGAGACGGCAACCGTCACGTGGCACGCGTGGCCACGCGCTGCCGACTGCGGCCGAGACGGGCGGCGGCGAGGGAGGGGTGGTTTCTCGCGCAGGGCCGGCCGACTGCCGGGCCTGCGGAGGGCGGGGCGCCGTACCCTCGCCGTCACGAATGACGGGAGCGTGAGGCGACCGCGCCGCCGGGAAGGGGCGGGCGGGGGATCAGCTGCTGCCGCGATGTGGCGGGGGCCGGTGTGGTCGCTTCGCGTCGGTGCCGGTGTCACCGTGGCTGACGAGCGTGTCGTCAGGCCGCCCGAAGCCGCTCCACAGGCCTCTTGTACGGTGCCTGCCAAGGGGGGCGCCATGCGCGATCAGAACTGGGACGACGACAGCGGATACAGGTCGGCTGTGAGACGCACGCGGATCACGATGGCGATCGCGTTGACCGTGACCCTGTTGGTGGCCGGGCTAGTAGCTGTCGCCATCTTCGGCATATCGCTGTTCGTGGACCTCGCTGAGGCCCTCAGTCGGTAGCTGTGCCCCTTTCGTGTCCCATAGCAACGGGGAATCACGGGGAACGCCAGACAGTCACGGTGCATGGGCATGTGAACGGCTCCCGGCCTGGTTGCCCGGTGAGGGGCCGTTTCACCTGGCGGTGGGTGGGGGATTTGAATCCACGGCGACATCGCTGCCACGACGGTTTTCAAGACCACTCAGTCACCGATGAACCAAAGGAACCGGTGTGTTCCACTTTGAACGACCTGGCACAACTCCCGAGCCTGGTCCACCCACTCACCGCCGTAGGCCTCAGGGAGTCGATCAAGCTCTGCCAGCAGCAACGGCACCTGCCGCTCATTGAAGACGGCATCCCCGTAGGGATCCAGGGCCCACAACATCGGGAAGTTCACCGGGTCCAGCGCAGGAAAGAGGTCCGTCCACTCCAGTCCGACCTGGGCACGAGCTATGGGTTTTCCCAGGCCTATACGCACGTTCATGTTGATCACGAGTCGACCGTACTGACAGCTCGGCACGTCCGCATCGAGGTTTCCCGCGCAAGAAGACCCACCGCAGTGAGTGTCTATCCGCGTGACAACGCAGACGAACACCGGCGGACGAGTGCGGACGCCGACGGCTGTCAGAACCCGCGTACGGCGCCGGCATGCGACGCGGGCCACGAGCTTGCTGGGGACAGATGTTTCCGGCCCGGGATGCTCTAGGTGAGGACGGCGTCGAGTTCCACTTCGACGAGCCAGGCCGGGTCGATGAAGCGGGACACTCCGACGAACGTGGTCGCGGGCCGGACGGACGCGAAGCGTTCGCCGTGTGCTCGGGCGGCTTCCTTCCACCGGGTCACGTCGGTGAGCATGATGCGCGTGCGTATGACGTGTTCCAGTGATGCCCCGGCTTCCTGCAGCGCGCGCTCGGCGATGTCCAGGCACCGCACGGTCTGGGCGTACACGTCACCTGGTCCCACGGTGGAGCCGTCATCGCCGATGGGGGCCGTGCCGGCGACGGCCACGTGGTCGCCTCCTCGGACCGCCCGCGAGAATCCGATCTGCGGTTCCAGCGGGGATCCCGAGCTGACGGTCTGTCGAGTTCGTTCCATGGGGTCATATTCCCAGGCGGCGCTCGGCGGCCCAGCGCCAGTGCCCGTCGGAAATGCGCGGTCGCCGTCCCCGTGCCGGAGCGGAGTTGACGGTGCGTCGGTGCGGCGGGTGTACTCCCCGCATGGCTGAGGTGGGGGACGCGCCCGAGACCGGGGTGCTCGGCGGTGAGATGACGTCGCAGCGGTACATCGAGACGAGGCTCTCGCAGTACCAGGAGTGGTACGACTCCAAGGCGACCCGGATGAAGGCGATGCATCTGCGGATGCGGACCGTGTCCGTCGTCGGTGCGGCGCTCGTGCCGGTGTTCGTCAATCTGGATCTGGGCTTCGCGCGGGTCACGGCGACGGTGTTGAGCGTGGTCGTCGTCGCCGCCGTCTCGCTGGAGAGCGTGTACCGGTACCGCGAGCAGTGGAAGAACTACCGGTCGACCGAGCAGCTCCTCGGGCACGAGCGGGTCTACTTCGAGGCCAAGGTGGGGCCGTACCACAACCTGCCGAAGCGGGAGGCTTTCTCGCTGCTGGTGGCCCGGGTCGAGAAGGCCATCGCCAACGAGAACTCCGCGACCCTGAACGTGATGACGCTCGGCGGGCAGGTCGGCGCCGACGTGCAGCAGCACGGAATCCCGTCCCCGCGGGTGCCGGTGGAGTAGCGGGGGGGGGGGGGGGGGGCCCCCCCCGCCCCCCCCCCCCCCCCCGGGGGGGGGGGGGGGGGGGCCCCCGCGGGGGGCCCCCCCCCCCCCCCCGGTGGCCCCCGCCGACCGCGCCACCGGCTCGTACAC
>NZ_JBHXRW010000104.1:0-13179 GCF_042716635.1 Streptomyces sp. NPDC058664
GGCTCTCCGCAGTGGAAGTCCGGCGCCGGCAACATCTACGCCGACGAGGGCAACCACTGGGACGTGACCTTCTACAACTGCGGCGGCTGCTGACCAGCCCTGCCCGCCCGGTGGGCCCTCGCCCGGCCCACCGGCCTGCGGAGCCACCGTGTACGAAACCGTGAGCCCTGGACCACACGTGGAGGAACGTTGATCCCCGAAGTCTCCCGCCGCGCCGCGCTGCTGACGGCAGCCGGCGGTGCGCTCGCCCTGTCCGCCCTGCCCTCCGGAGCCGCGCAGGCGGCGCCCCTGCCCGCGGCGACTCGCGGAAAGCCGTTCGTGACGAACCCCCGCGAGACCGGCGCGCTCTACGATTCCGACGCCGCCCGGACCGCGCACGCGGAACCGCTGAACGCCGCCGTCGGCTGCGCCACGGGACGGGGAGGCCGGAGCTGATGGCCACGTTCGTCACCCGCGCCCAGTGGGGCGCCCGAGCCCCGAAGGACATCAGCAGCAGCATCACCCCGGCGCAGGGGGGCGTGGTCGTCCATCATGTCGACGCCGTCAAGGTGGCCGAGGCCAGCCACGCCGACTGCGCGGCACAGGTGCGGGGCATCCAGAACTACCACATGGACCGCAACGGCTGGTCGGACATCGCCTACAGCCACCTGGCCTGTGTGCACGGCTACCTCTTCCAGGGGCGCGGCGAGAACGTCCGCACCGCCGCTCAGGGCACCACTCAGGGCAACGACGACTGGTACGCGGTCTGTGCCCTGACCGGCGGCACCGGCAGCGACTACGACGTCGTCACCGCCGGGCTGATCGACGCCATCCGGTACGGGATCAACCGCCTGCGGGTGTCCGGCGGGGCCGCGCAGGCCATTACCGGCCACCGCGACCACCATGCGACCGGCTGTCCGGGAAACCTGTACTCCCGGGTTGTCAGCGGCGAGGTCAACCCCGGCGGCGGCCCCCTGCCCTATCCGGGCGTCACCTTCCGGCAGACCCCGGCCACCGTGCATGCAAGCGTGGCGACCTGGCAGTACCGGATGAACAGCGCGCACGGCCACTCCCTCACCGTGGACGGACAGTACGGCCCCGGCTCCGACGCGGCCTGCCGCAGCTTCCAGTCGAGCAGGGGCCTGACGGTGGACGGCCTCGTCGGGCCCGCCACGTGGGGGGCGACGTTCGCCTAGAGCGGCGTACGCAGGGGGACGCGGCGGTGTCCCGCACGGTGGTTCCGTGCGGGACACCGCCACGGTGGTTCTGACGGAACGCGCACGGCACCCGGGCGGGCACCGGCTTCCCGAACAACGACTACGGGATCATCCGCCAGTCCAACGCCTCCGCCGACGGGCGCGTCTACCTCTGCAACGGCAGCTACCGCGACGTCACCAGCGCCGCCAACGCCTACGTCGGGCAGTCCGTCCGACGCAGCGGCACGGTCACCGGCCTGAACGCGACCGTGAACCAAGCAACGGCTACATCGTCTACGGACTCGTCCAGTCCAACGTCTGCGCCAAGCCCGGCGACAGCGGCGGCGCCCTGTTCCCCGGCACCACCGGCCTCGGTCTCACCTCCGGAGGCGCTGCAACCGCTCCTCCGGCGGAACCACCTTCTTCCAGCCCGTCACCGAGGCACTGGGCGCCTACGGCGTAACCGCCTTCTGCCCCGGTACCGGGGCAGGAACCCGACCAGCCCTGGCCCGTAGCCGCGCCCTCGTGACAGGGAGCGTCAGCATGCGCATCCCCCCGCCCGGGAGGGACTGGGCAGATTCCGTAATAGGCGGTACATTCGGTCCCTGAAACTCGCTGATCTGAAACGTGGCAAGCCGGAGGAAGCGGCCTCGACGGCTGCCGTCCGCCTCGGTGATCCCACGCCGCAGAAGGGAAAGCCATGAGCCCCACGCTGGCCGACGAGATCCGCAGCCGGCTCGGAGAGCTGAGTCCCGCGGAGCGCAAGGTCGCGCGGGTGCTGCTGGCGGGGTATCCGGCCGCGGTCTTCGAGACGGTCGCCACGATCGCGGAGCGGGCGGGCGTGTCGGCACCCACGGTGCTGAGGTGTGCCTCCCGGCTGGGCTACCGGGGCTTTCCCGACCTTCAGGCCGCTCTCCGCTCCGAACTCGACGCACGCAACGCCTCGCCGATCACGCTCTATGCGGCGGCGGAGACGTCGAAGCACGAGCGGACGGAGGGTCCGCAGGACGCCGCTGCCACCCAGCTCGGCGAGCGCTCGTCGCTCGTGCGGCAGGCCGTCGCCCAGACCTTCGACGAGGTGTCGGCGCACGAGTTCGAGGAGGCCGTCGGGCTCCTCGCCGATCCCCGGCGTCGCGTGCACGTGGCAGGTGGACGGTTCACGCATCTGATGGCCGAGTACCTGGGCCTGCACCTGATGCAGTTCCGCGATCAGGTGAGCTTCCTGCCGCACAAGGACGTGGAGCGGACCTCGTTCCTCACGCAGCTCACCCGACGCGACGTCACCGTGCTGTTCGACTACCGGCGTTATGAGGCCGACAAGACGCTGATCGCCGAACTGGCCCGGGAGCGCGGCGGCAAGGTCGTCGTGTTCACCGACCCGTGGCTCTCCCCTGCCGCCGCCCACGCGGACGTCGTCCTCATCACCCAGGTCTCCTCGGACTCCCCCTACGACAGCCTCGTACCGGCCCTGGCGGTCGTCGAGGCGCTCGTCGCCGCCGTCCTCGACCGGATCGGCGGCGGTGGCCACGAGCGCATGAAGGAAGCGGAGAGGATCGCCCGGCGCACCGGCCTGCTGTGAGCGGGCCGCGCGTCGCGGTCCGGTCGACGACGCGAAAGGAGCCGGCCCCTGTCCTGGGGCCGGCTCCGTGTCGTTCGGCAGATCAGCGCGGCGCGATGTCGATGCGCAGGGAGAGGAGCGTGCGGGCGTCCGTGCCGTCGCCGGTGAAGGCGGCGAATCCCCGCGCCTTGGTGAACGTCACCGTGAACCGCGGCCCGCTCTCGAACGTGGTCGCGGTCGCGCTGTTCTGCGCGCGCGTCGAGGCGAGCGCCCGCGCGGTGGTCCGGAAGGCGTACGGGGAGCCGTCGGGGTTGGCCGCCGAAGTGAAGACGTCGGTGTTGACGGGCACGGGCGCCGTGCCGACGGCTCTCAGGGGCTGCTTGGCCGGGTGGACGCGCGGCGTCCAGGTGCGAGCGTCGTACTGGTCGCCGTCCGTGAGGTAGCTGTACCGGGCCCGGCGGAGGGACCAGCCGTCCTCGGAGCCGTACGCGCGGGCGTCGCGCAGGTCCAGGACGGCGACGCCGTTCGGCCCGAGGACGCTGAGGTGCTCACGGGAGCTGCCCGGCCGGTCGACGACGAGGGCGGTGTTCTCCTCCAGGGCGTAGACGCGGTCGTGGCCGGTGTCGGAGGCGAGGCGAAGCGCGCGGCCCTCGCGTCCGTAGGCGCCGGTGTGGGTGTCGACGAGCCCCGAGCGGAGGAAGCCGAAGCCGCCCTCGGGGAGGAAGCCGAGGCGGGTCGCGTCGTCGAAGTAGCCGGGTGCACTGCCGTCCCTCAGCCCCTCGTAGGACTCTCCGCCGGTGACCATGTCGGGGCCGGACGCGATCTGGGCGCCCGCGGAGGAGCCGGAGACCACCGCTCCCCGGGCGAGCTTGGCGCGGATGGCGGCGAGGACCTTGGAGTCGGTGTGCTCGTCACCGCGCAGCAGGGTGGTGACGTAGCGGTACTGGTCGCCTCCGCCGAAGAAGAAGCCGGTCATGGAGTTGACCTGCGCGACGACGGCGTCCGAGTCGGCGTTGGCGACGTGGTCGATGTCGAGGGGGATCCACTGGGCGTCGGCGGCGCCGTGCCGCTTGAACACGTCGGCGTAGTAGGCGCCGTTGCAGGCGGAGTTGCTGCACCGCTCGGGGTCGCCGGCGTTCGGGTCCTGGCTCTCGGGTACGGAGGCGGCCGTGATGATCCCGATGCGGGCGCCGGGGCCGCCGGCCCGCTTGATGATCTCGCCGTAGACCTGGGTGTTGCTCTCCTTCAGGGCTCCGCCGATCAGGACGAGGGACCCCGCCTGGGTCCGGGCCTGCGGGGCGTCGGCGAGGGCGGAGGAGGAGACCGAGAGGAGGGATACGGCGAGGGCGCCGGCGAGGACGGTGCGGCGTGCGGGTGCGGAAGGGGCGCGCATGGTGCCTCCGTTGAGGGGGGATGGGTGGCGGGATTATGAGGGCCGGGGCACGTGGCCGGGGCCCGTGGCGGACGCCTCCTGGGGCGCTGGCGCCGTACCCGCAGCGGAGAGAAGCGGGGCTTCCCTCCGCTGTGGGGGCGGCGTCGGCGTCGTTCAGGTGGTGCCGGCCGTGCCCAGCGAGGCGATCAGGTCGGCGAGGAGCGCGATGCGCTGCGGAACGCTGGTGACGTCCAACCACTCCTGGGGCGTGTGGTCGGCGCCTCCGACCGGGCCCAGGCCGTCGAGGACGGGGATGCCAGCGCCGGCGATGAGGTTGGCGTCCCCCACTCCTCCGGTGGCGGCGGCGCCCAGGTCGATGCCTGCCGCTCGGGCCGCGTGGCGTGCGTGGTCGAACATCCGCCGGGAGGCGGGGGTGTCCTCCATCGGCGGGCACAGGTCGAGTTGCTCGACCTCGACGGTGACGCCGGGGACGCCGGGCTGGTCGGCGGCATCGCGGATGGCCCGGGTGACGCGCTGGATGTCGGCGGTCGTGGCGGCGCGCACCTCGATGCGCAGTTCCGCCTGGGGACAGACGATGTTGGCGCGGGTGCCGGCTCGGACGACGCCGACGTTGACCGTCACGTCGTCCCAGTGGCCGTTGAGGGCCTGGAGGGCGACGGTGAGGTGGGCGGCGGCGAGGGCGGCGTTGGCACCGCGCTCGGGTTCGATGCCGGCGTGTGCGGCCCGGCCGGTGACGGTGAGGCGGAAGTCGGCGACGCCCTTGCGGGCGATGACGAGGTCGCCGTTCTCCCGGGCGCATTCGAGACCGAGTCCGAAGTGCACGCCGCCGGCCGTCTCCTCGATGAGCGGTCGGCTGGCGGGCGAGCCGATCTCCTCGTCGGGGGTGGCGAGCAGGATCAGCTCGTCGTACGCGTCGACGCCGAGTTCGCCGAGGATCTCCAGGGCCGTGAGTCCGGCGAGCAGGCCGCCCTTGTCGTCGCTGACGCCGGGGCCGTACGCCGTGGAGCCGTCGATCCGGAAGGGGCGGGCGGCCGCGGTGCCGTTCTCGAAGACGGTGTCCATGTGGCCGGCGAGGAGGATCCTGCGGCCTCCCTCCGACTCGGGCAGCTTGCCGCGTCGACGACCGACGAGGGCGTCACCGGTGCGGTGCCCGTCGGGCGTCGGCGGGAAGCGGACGCGTTCCACGGCGAACCCGAGCCGTTCGAGTCTGCGCTCGATCCAGTCGGCGACCTGGTTGACGCCGGCGGCGCTGTAGGAGCCGGAGTCGACGGAGACGAGCTCCTCCAGGTCGCGCAGGTAGCTGCCGCGGCGGGCGCGGGCCAGGTCCAGGAGGTCGTCGAGCCTCTCCTGCCGGCGGGTGGGGGCGCTCACAGGACCTTGGACAGGAAGGCGCGGGTGCGTTCCTGTTCCGGGTCGACGAGCACCTGGCGGGGGTCGCCGGCTTCGACGACGACGCCTTCGTCCATGAAGACGGCGGTGTCGCCGACCTCGCGGGCGAAGCCGATCTCGTGGGTGACGACGACCATGGTCATGCCGTCGGCGGCGAGCTGCCGCATGACGTCCAGGACGTCTCCGACGAGCTCGGGGTCCAGCGCGGAGGTGGGCTCGTCGAAGAGCATCAGTTTGGGCTTCATGGCGAGTGCGCGGGCGATGGCGACGCGCTGCTGCTGTCCGCCCGACAGCTCGGCCGGGTAGTGGTGCCCGCGGTCGCCGAGACCGACCTGTTCGAGGAGGGCGTGGGCCTGCTCCCGTGCGTCGGCGCGAGAGACGGCGGCGACCTTGACGGGGGCCTCCATGACGTTCTCGACGGCCGTCATGTGCGGGAAGAGGTTGAAGCGCTGGAAGACCATGCCGATGTCACGGCGTCGGTCCGCCACCTCGCGCTCGCGCAGTTCGTGGAGCTTGTTGCCGTGCTGCCGGTATCCGACGAGCTCTCCGTCGACGGTGAGCTTGCCGCCGTCGACCTTCTCCAGGTGGTTGATGCAGCGCAGGAAGGTGGACTTGCCGGATCCGGAGGGGCCCAGGAGGCAGCAGACCTGGCCGCGCTCCACGGTGAGGTCGATGCCCTTGAGGACCTCCAGCCTCCCGAAGTGCTTGCGTACGCCTTCGGCGCGCACCATGGGGGTGCTCATCGGTTCTGCTCCTTGCTGTTCTTGCCGAGCCGTTCCACCGTTCCGCCGAGGAGTCGCCGGAAGGGCGAGACGTGTCCGGCGCGGGTGGTGCCCCGTCCGTAGCGCCGTTCGAGCCAGGCCTGGGGCACGCCGAGGAGGGTGACGAGGGCGAGGTACCAGATGCTGGCGACGACCAGCATGGGGATGACCTGGTAGTTCTGGGCGTAGACGTCCTGGATGTTCGACATGAGGTCGTGGGCGGAGATGACCGAGACGAGGGCGGTCATCTTGAGCATGTTGATGGTCTCGTTGCCCATCGGCGGGATGATGACGCGCATGGCCTGGGGCAGGACGATCCGGCGCATGGTGAGCGCGGGCCGCATGCCGAGCGAGTGGGCGGCCTCGGTCTGGCCGGGGTCGACGGACTGGATGCCGGCGCGGACGATCTCCGAGGCGTAGGCGGCCTCGTTGAGGCCCAGGGCGAGCAGGGCGGCGATCGCGGGGGTGAGGAGGGAGTTGGTCTCGGCCTGGAAGAACGTGATGTCGGTGAACGGGACGCCGATCTTCACGTACTGGTAGAGGGCGGCCGCGTAGCCCCAGAAGATGATCTGGACGAGCAGCGGGGTGCCGCGGAAGACCCAGACGAACGCGGTGGCGAGGCCGTACAGCACGGGGCTGGACGAGAGCCGCATGACGGCGATCAGCGTGCCGAGCGCCAGGCCGAGCAGCATGGCGGCGGCGGTCAGCCAGAGGGTGGTGGCCAGACCGTCGAAGATGAGGTCGGCGAAGAGGTAGTGGCCGACGACGTCCCAGTGCAGGTTGTCGTTCTTGGCGAGCGAGCCGATCAGTCCGACGAGGGCCAGGACCGACGCGACGGCCGCGATCCAGCGCCCGTAGTCGCGGACGGGGACGATCTCGAGTTCCCCGGTGGGGGGTTGGTCCGTGGGGGTCGTCTCCTGCGGGACCTTGGTCGTGCTGGACATCTTTAGTCCACCGCCGCGTTCTTGGTGGCCTTGGGGACGGCGATCGACGCGACGCCGTACTGGTTGTAGATCGCCGCGACGGTGCCGTCGTCGAGGAGGGCCTGCAGCGCCTTGAGGATCGCGTCGGTCAGCTCGGGCAGTTCCTTGCTGACGGCGATGCCGTTGGGCGAGGCGTTGTAGCCGCCGGGGGCGGCGGGGTCGTTGACGAGGTCGAAGGTCTTGCCGTCGTCGGCGGTCTTGGCGACCCATCCGGCCGCCGGCTTGGTCAGCACCTGGGCGATGACCTTGCCGGAGCGCAGCGCGAGCTGGGCGTCGGAGTCCTTGGGAAAGGTCTGGATGTCGATCTTCCCCTTGCCCGCCTTCGCGCAGGCCGCCTGATGGCCCTTCAGCAGATCGAGCTGGTTGGTCGCGGCCTGGACCGCGACCTTCTGTCCGCACAGGTCGTCGAGGGCGGTCACCTTCGCCGGGTTGCCGTCGCCGACGAGGATGCCGGAGCCGGACTGGGAGTAGTCGACGAAGTCGACGACCTTCTGGCGCTCCTTGTTGTCGGTGATGGCGGACATCGCGACGTCGAACTTGCCGGCCTGGATCGCCGGGACGATGCCGTCGAACTTCTGCGGGGAGAAGGCGAAGGTCACGCCCAGCTTGGCGCCGAGGGCCTGGCCGAGGTCGTAGTCCAGGCCGGTCAGCCCGGTCTCCCCCTCCTTCACGTACATCTCGAAGGGCGGGTACGGCACGTCCGTCGCGACGCGCACCTCGCCGGCCTTCTTGATCTTCTCGGGAAGCAGGTCGTGCAGCTTCTGGTCCTTCACGATCTCCACGCCGCCGATGACGACCTTGCCCGACGGGGCGGCGGGCTCGTCGTCGCCGCAGGCGGACAGGGACAGGAGCATGGTCGCCGCGACGGCGGCGGCCGCGGGGCGTGCGATAAGAGCGTTCATCGCCTGGAACCTCTCGGTGGTTATCTGCCGACGGAGTCTGACCGTCAGGCACTGCTGCGAAGTTACAGAGGAACCCATGCGATGGCTAGATGTAAGTCCCATTACGTTCACGTAACGAGAGTTTCAGCCTCGCCGATGGGGCATTTTAGGTGCTTTTGGCCCCCATCGGTGGCTCAATCCCATGGAACGAGGCACTCTTCCGGACTTACATCTTCCTCATCCAGGCCATTACTTGTATGTTCCGCTACCAATCCCGCAGCCCTCGTCCGACGGCCGCGGCATCGAGTTCGCCCCTTTCCAGGAGTGCACATGACACACCGCCCCTTCAGGGCCCCCGCGGCAGCCGCCGTGGTGCTCACCGCGATGGCCTCGGTACTGATCGCGCATCAGCCGGCGCACGCGGCGGCCGACCGGATCCGGCTCGGCAGCGCGTCCGACGTCAGCCGCAGCACGTGGAACGGTCCGGCGTTCACGATGAACGGAGCCGGCGGCATCGTGACGGCCTCGACGATCCGGGCCATCGACGAGATCCGCGGCGGCACCGGGGCCCTCGACGTGGTCGTCCTGGCCGGGTCCGCGCCGACGTCGGGCAGCAAGACTCCGGAGTGCGACACGATCACGGGGTTGACCGGGGTCAACTCCTGTACGACGTGGACGCTGACGACGGCGGGCGACGGCAACAACAGCCAGATGAACACCGACGTCCGCAACGCCGAGTTCGTCTACTTCGCCGGCGGCGACCAGTGCCGCTACTCCGCCTGGAAGGGAACCGCCCTGGAAGCCTCCGTCGAGGCGGTCGTCGCCAAGGGCGGCGGTTCCGGCGGCGGCAGCGCGGGCCACCACATCAACAGCCCGATCGTCTACGACGCCTGCAACGGCAGCGTCACCAGCGCGGAGGCCCTCGCCAACCCCTACGACCGGTACGTCAGCTTCACCACCGGCATGTTCGAATGGGCGAACTACGGAGCCGTCATCAACGACTCCCACTTCGTGACCCGCGACCGCATGGGCCGCACCATGTCCTTCCTGGCGCGCGCCGTGAAGGACGGCCTCGCACCCGGCGGCTCCGCCTGGGGCGTCGGGGTGGAGGAGGGCGGCGGCTCCCTGTTCCTCGACCGCAACGGCATGGCGACGCAGTACGGCAAGGACGCCTACGTCGTCCTCGCCGACCACCAACCGGAGCAGGCTGTCGACAGGAAGCCGCTCACGTACAGCGGCTTCAAGATCTGGCGTCTGACGCCGGGCTCCACCTTCGACTTCAAGAACCGCCCCACCTGCGGCTACTACCTGCGTAGCGTCACGAACGGCGTGACGGACGCCAACCTCTACAACGGCGCTCCCGTGACCGACTGCGGCAGCCAGGGCGGCGGGTCCACGGTCGCGGAGAGCGAGCCCAACGACACCCGCGACACGGCCGACGACGCCACCGCCCTCGCCTCTCCCGGCACGCTCACGGGCAGCATGAAGTCGACCAGCGACCGCGACTACTTCAAGGTCTCCGTGGCGGCCGGACAGACCGTCTCGGTGAACTGCGCCGTGCCCTCCGCCTACGACGCCGACGTGTACTGGCTCGACGCGAACGGCAGCACCCTGACCCGGTCCGTGAACGACGGGGCGGGCACCGACGAATCCCTGTCGTTCACCAGGACCGCGACCGGGACGGGCACCTACTACCTCGACGTGGAGGCGTACAGCGGCTCCGGGTCGGCCGCCTACGCCTGCACCCTGACCAGGAGCTGAGGCAGTCGCGTCCGCGGGGCCCCGCCCGCGCGACCGGGCCCCGCGGGCATCCCGTACCGCACATGAGGCACCGCACGTGACGTCCCGGCCGAGGCTCAGATCGGCCGGGCGAGGCGCCACGGATCGAGCAGCTCGTCGAGTTCGCCGTCGGTGAGCAGCCCGTCGCGAGCCGCCAGCTGCCGGACGGGAACCCCCGACTCCCGGCACTCCCGGGCCAGGGCCGTGGACCGCTGGTAGCCGATGACCGGGTTCAGCGCGGTGGCGAGACCGGCGCTCCCCTCCACCAGAGCGCGCAGGCGCTCCTCGTCGGCCTCGATGCCGGCGACGCAGCGCTCGGCCAGGAGCCGGCAGGCGGCGGCGAGCCGGTTCGCGGAGTTGAGCAGGTGGTGGACCATCAGGGGCTCGAAGGCGTTCAGCTGGAGCTGACCCGCCTGGGCCGCCGCGCAGACGGCGGCGTCCGCGCCGAGGACGTCGAAGCAGACCTGGTTCACGGCCTCCGGCATCACCGGATTCACCTTGCCCGGCATGATGCTCGACCCGGCCTGGAGCTCCGGCAGCCGGATCTCGCCGAGGCCCGCCCCGGGCCCCGAGGCCAGCAGCCTGAGGTCGTTGCAGATCTTGGACAGCCGTACGGCGAACTGACGGAGGGCGCCGGAGAACCGGACGAATCCACCTATCCCCTGGGTGCTCTCCACCAGGTCCCGGGCGGGACGGACCGGCACGGACGCGACGGCTTCGAGGCGGGTGACAGCCAGACGGGCGAAGCCCTCGTCCGCGTTGAGGCCGGTGCCGATCGCCGTGCCCCCCAGGTTCACCTCCAGGAGAGAAGCGGCGGCCAGGCCGATGAGGTCGGCGTCGTCTCGTACGGTGAGGGCGAACGCGTCGAACTCCCGGCCCAGCGTCATCGGCACGGCGTCCTGCAACTGGGTACGCCCGAGCTTGACCGTCTTCGCGAAGTGCCCGCCCCGATCACCGAAGGCGTCGCGCAGCACGGTCATCGCGTCGAGGAGCCGCCCCGCGGAGGCGTACACCGCCAACTTGGCCGCCGTGGGATACACGTCGTTGGTGCTCTGGGAGCGGTTCACGTCGTCGTTGGGGTGCAGGTGCTCGTAGTCGCCGCGCGGATGCCCCAGGATTTCGAGTGCCCGGTTGGCGACGACCTCGTTGGCGTTCATGTTCGCCGAGGTGCCCGCGCCGCCCTGGAAGACGTCCACGACGAACTGGTCGTGGAGGCGGCCCGCACGGATCTCCCGGCACGCCGCCACGACGGCCCGGGCGCGTTCCTCGGGAAGGGTCCTCAGCTCCAGGTGGGCCAGCGCGGCCGCCTCCTTCACCGCGGCCAGTGCCACGACGAGCTCGGGATGCGACGAGAGGGGAATGCCCGTGAGGGGGAAGTTCTCCAGCGCGCGCAGGGTGTGGATGCCCCAGTACACGTCTTCGGGCACTTCTCGCACACCAATGAGATCACGTTCTCCGCGTCGCATGTCCGTCCCTCGCTGTCGGCACGGGCGACTCGCGCGCCGCCCGACATGAAGTATCGGAGATTACACATTAGACATGCAACAGCTTTCTAGAATCATTTGTTACGTCACTGGCGCACAGCTGTCCGGGCCCCGAGCCGCAGGGGTCACCCGGCGTAGGTACCCCGGACGAGGCTTTCACCGAAGTGGTCCGGCTTTCCCGTTGCGGGGCCGGACGGAGAAGTGCACGACGGAGTACTTGCGCAGGTCGATGGTGTCCGGGACCGGCAGGACGGCGCGGCCGTCGGGGCCCAGGACGCCCATGGAGACGAGCTTGGTGTGGCTGCTGTCCATCAGCCACACCTCGAAGCAGCCGGAGTTCTCGGGCAGTCTCAGCACGGTAATCCGGAGGGACCGCCGCCCGCTGTCGTCCGTCAGTCCGGCGAAGCCGGCCGAGCCGGTGCGCAACGTCTGGAGGCGCTTCCCTTCGGCGACGGTGTTCACGGGGGCGCTCTCGCCGTGGGTCACCCACCAGGTGGTCGCGCTTCCCGTCGCCGCGCCGAAGAGGGCGGCGCACGCCGCGAGGGCGACGGCGAAGCGACCGAAGCGCCGTGCCCCCCGGGGGCGGGGTTCGGCCACCGGGACCGGCGCGGGCGGGCGCCGGGGGCGGCAGCACGGTTCTCGAGGCGCAGTTCCGCGGCGATGGCGTCCCACGTACCGTCCGGCGGGGCGATCAGCTCACCGTCCGGGGGACGGCGGGCGACGCGGCGACGACACAGCGCAGGCTCTCGAACTCGCGGCGGCAGGAGTCGCATTCGTACAGGTGGAGGGAGGTCGAGGAATCGGTTTCCTCTCCGAGGGCCATCATCGCCAGGGGCTCTTCATCGGTGTGCTTCACCGTCCATCTCCAACCGCTTCTTGAGACGCATCAGACCACGCCGTGAGTTTTTTCCATCCTCAGCGTGAGGTCTGCGGGAGAGGGACCACGACCAGAGAACTGATGAAGATGGTGTCTACATCGTGCGCGATCTAGGTCTGTAGTTGTCCTAGTTGGGTTCTAGGGTCGCCGCATCGTGAAGGACTGCGTGAGGGGACGAGAGCGATGAGGCACACTACGCCCGAGGGTTACACCAGCGTTGCACCGTGGGTCGTCACCGACAACACCGGTGCGCTGCTCGACTTCATCACCGCAGTGTTCGGCGGCGAGGAGCTTGCACGGGTGCCGGTCGAGGACGGCACCATCGGCCACGGCGAGATCCGTATCGGCGACACGGTCGTACTGGCCTTCGACCGGCGGCCCGACTGGCCGGTGATGCCCTCGCTGCTGCGGGTCTACGTCCCTGACCCGGACGCCGCCATGGCGGCCGCCGTCCTGCACGGGGCACAGGTGATCACCGAAGTCGCTGACAGCGCGTGGGGGGATCGCGGCGGCCGGGTACGGGATCCGTTCGGCAACATCTGGTGGGTGATGAGCCGGGTCGAGGACATCTCGTCGGACCGGGCCTGGGAACGCATGTCCGAGCCGAAGTACGCCGAGGCGATGCGCACGGCTCAGGAGACGCTAGATGCCGCGCTGAGCGGCCGGGATTCAGGGGTGGCGAGTGCCCCTCGGCGCCCTACCCACTAAACCTTTCCGGGCTCGTGGTGCCGATTGTGAGCCGGGCATGCCTGCGCAATGATGAAGCTCCTGGTAGACGGGTTCACGACCAAGATTCACCGTCCGCCAGGAGTCTCAATGACGAAGTCAAGACTCCTGCGCGACGGGTGGGAAGGGGGTGAACAGCCTGTCGTCGCGCAGGAGAGCCCACAGCACGCTGG
>NZ_JBHXRW010000105.1:0-11291 GCF_042716635.1 Streptomyces sp. NPDC058664
TCAGCCCGCCCCCTTGTGGATACCGCATGCCCCGGTGATACCGCACGGACGACGAACCGTCACCCCCTACGACTCCACGAGTTCAACCTCAGTAAGTACCGTGGTTGAACGGCAAGGTCGAGCGGTCTCACCGCATCGAATCCGAAAAGTCCTCCCGCCTCCTGGAGGGACAGGTCATCGACGGCTTCAACCTGTTCAATCCCAAAACTCCAGGAGTGGGAGGAGTGTTACAAATACGATCGCTCCCACGGCGCACTCACCGGCCAAATATCCTACGAACGACTCCGATAGGAGGATCAGAATCCATACCATAGCCATACGTCGGTCGTGCATCTAAGCCGTACAAAAAATCCTTATCCCGGATGGTCCTGCTGCTCATGGGCCCGCCTGGTGCACCTTTAGTAGGACGCTTGAACGCATCTGGCTTTGGCATCGTCTCCATCTAACGCTGCCGATCGTAGGCTTGCGTAGATACCCCTTTGATAGAAGCTGCGCAAGCAGTTATCTAAGGGTCTAGATCTCAAGGGCTTGCTATTCCGTGCGACCTAGATAGAGATTCCTTTTGGGTTTGGTTCCCAGGTTTTTTTGAAGAGGATGCAGGACTACGGACGAAGCCCACTGGTGACGAATACCGTGAAGGACATGGTGAACCTATCATCCTCAGATTTCCGCTTCAGCCCAGCCAGCCACTCTTCAGCTGCCGCATCATCCAGCAGACCTTGCTCTACCGCGGCTCCAAGCGCAGGCAAGAAAAATACATCTTCAAAGGACATGTCTACCGAAATCACCGGCAGCGCATTAACTGACACATCCACGAATCCGGCGGCTTTCATGAGTCCACGTGATCGAATTCCTGCACTCGGGTTAGGTACAGAGGTAACCAGAGCTCTCAGAACATTGCGCGTCAATTCTATATTCTCAGCGTCGACCACTATGCCGTCCAAACATGGGTCCGCGAGAACCACTCGACCCCCAGGTGCAAGGACGCGAAATGCTTCGAGGAGGGCATGATCTGGACGGTCAAGATGCAAATACATTCGCTCTGCGCGATACCAGCCCAAGGATTCGTTATCGAAATCCATCGAATAAGCCTCGCCGACCGAGAAGTCCTCGTTTGGATAGCGCAGCCGAGCCGCCTCCACCATCCTATGACTCACATCGATTCCGCATACGGTGTAACCGAGTGATGATAGTTCCGAAACGGCCCGCCCAGGCCCGCAACCCACGTCTACTCCCCGACCATAGGCCCCCTTGAGTAGTTTGTAAGTTTGTCGCCTGACTGCTTCCGCAGCAGGCATCCCTTCGACCTCCGCTAGGTAGCGGACAAGACCATCGGAACTTCCGCTGTCATCCACACGGGAGAAGTCAGACGAATTTATGGACATTTTTCGCCCTGCTTTCCTTCGGTTCCTTCGGGATTTGACTCACGAGGTCTGGACAATGTGGCGAGCTCAAGCCTATTACCTCTATCGCGAAATGACTTGCGCCACTCGTAATTCAGTATCGAATAGTGATGAACTGTACACCACTCTCCCCCCTTCCGGCAGAAATCGCGAATCACGCCATCCCTGGTAAATCCAGCAGCCTCTAGGGATGCCCCAGCAGTAGGATTATTCAGTGTGGTGACGCACCAAACGCGATGCAGAGACAGGTCGCGAAATGCCAATTCAAGAAATAGGGCAACTGCAGCTCGGCCAATCCCAGACGACCAAAGAGAAGGCTTTATTGTTAGCCACCTCCCATAGCCACTTTCTTCTGGACCTAAGACAAGCGAAACACTCCCTATCGCTTCTCCGGAAATAGCGTCAGAAACCGCGAGCGTGTACGTTTCCCGGGGCACCTTCCGGGCATCTGCAGCCGCCTGCTCCAGAGTGGCTGCGACTTGGTCGGCTGACATGGTATCGAAGGCAGTATGCTTCGCCACTCTGGAATCCCCCCAGATGCGGCACATTATTTCCTGATCGTCCGCAGAAAACTCACGAAGGGCAATCCTGTCGATGGGCGTTTGATAATCGTCCACCTAGTACTCCTGGCTGGTCGTTTCGACATTCAGGGCCAATAACTCCGCCAGATACGAGAGGCGCCGACCGCACGATAGGCAGTCGGTGTCAGTCCGTCAAGCGGGATAAGCAGAGAACCGCCAGAAATCAGCCGGATACTTAGCTACCTAGAGATGTGAGGAACCACCGTGACTAGAACAGCACATTCCTCCCTCTCCACTGTGAGTATTCTGTGCTCAACAGGCCTTCTGCTCCACCAGTTGGAGGAAGGTCACTCAGCGTGATCGCTATCACACAGCCCAAAACGCCAATTGGCCTGCACATGGAGTGCAGGCCAATCTGTTTGGTGGAGATCTGCGTGACAGAGGGTTTGGTGTCAGTGGGCTGCTTCGTACGCCGACCGCAGATCTGCAGAAACCCTGCCACGGTCGTTCACGTCATGGCCCTGCTCCTTAGCCCAGGCCCTGATGTCAGCAGAGCTGGGACCACTGCTGGTGCCTTGCGCCCTGCGGTTCTTCGGTCGCCTCTCGCCGCGTACACGACGCGCTTCCGCCGCCGTAAGGAACGGTTCCAGCGCCTCGAGGAGAAGATCGTAGCTGTCCGGGGCTAGATCAATCTCGACACCTACACCATTTACGAGAATGGTGTAGGTGCTGATCTCGGAGGATTCCTCGCCAGTAAGGTCATCAACGTAGGTAACAACGGTCTTCTGTGCCATAGGAAAAATTTAGCACTCGTTCCTTGTCCAGGCCACAGTGATAAGTCGATCGGAAGCCGGAATCCTCCCATAAGGAGCATTTGAACCGTCTGGTTGACCCGTCAGCCCAGGACATCTCGGCTGAGGGAGCCCTCCGCCGCTAAATCCAGCGGCGGCAGTGGCTCCTGAAACATCGGATCGAGCAGCGCCGGGTAACTCCATTCCTCTTCGCCCAGTGGGCACCAAACGCTGCCCACTGCGGCAAGCATTCGAGATTCGGACAGACTACACAGCGCTCGACTGTCATCCTTGACCTAGTACTCCAGCAGCGTTTCGCTATCTTACCTGGTCAGAGGCTTCACGAGTAGTGTAGTTGGCTGGGTGCGGGTCGGGAATGGTCTTGTCGGACTATCGCTCCAACGAGTGGCCACCGGCGTCGGTAGTGGCATTCTTTGGCGATGGCTTGGCGCCTGCGTCTCCACTGCGACCAGTTCATTACATGGGTGCGAAGGGGTGGTCGGGGTGCGCAAGTTGCCAGGATCCGACGGGCTTCTGCCACGGTGAGCGGAACCAGGGAAGAATCGTTTCTGTGCCCCCCTGCTGCCTGGACCACCATCGCCGTGAGGAAGACGTGGGCAAGCATGACAAGGGCAACGTGTCGCATCCAGCCGGTGTAGCGGCGAACTTCGTACTGGTTCAGGCCGCATTCGTTCTTCGCGGCCTGAAAGCACTCCTCGATGGCCCACCGGGCCCCGGTCACCCGGGCCAGTTCGGAGACGGTGACATCCGGTCCCCAGGCTCACGGCCGGGCTTCGCGACGACGGCTGGCGCGTCCACCACACGCGGATCGCCCGCGTGATCCGGAGCATCGGCCTGGCCAGACTGCGGCTGCGCCACAGGCACCGCACCACGACTCCGCACCCGGCCACGACGAAAGCCCCAGACCTGATCGGCCACGACTTCACCGCAAGCAAGCCGCACACCAAGGACACCGGCGACATCACCTACCCCCCAGCCGAAAGGAAAGCTCTGCTACCTGACCACCATCATCAACCTCGCCTCACACCGCCTGGCGGCTGGGCGATCGCGCATCACCTGCGCACCGAGCCCCTCACCGATGCCCTGGCCGCCACTGAACGGACCCGTGCCAGCCTCACCGACGCGGTTATGCACACCGACCACAACGCTCAGCACACCAGCCCAGGTGGCGAGGTAGAGCCAGCCCTCGCCGGTCGGGATGTAGGTGATGTCGCCGACCAGCCTGGTGCCCGGCACCTGGGCCGTGAAGTCCCGGCGAAGTCCCGGCCCAGCAGGTCCGCGGCGGGCCCGGCTTTTCTCGCCTGCCGGGTCAGACTCCGTCACTTGCGCCGGGTGTGGCCGGTGACGCCGTGCTCGCACATGACCCGCTCGACACGTTTCCGGTTGATCCGCCGCCCGAGTCTGCTCAGCTCAGCATGGATACGCGGGGCACCGTAGGTGTGCTTCAAAGCGATGTGAATCACGGTGATCTCGTGAGCCAGGGCCTCGTCGGCGGCCCGCCGGACAGCGCGGATCTGGGCTCCGGTGAGCCAGGCGTAGAAAGAGGAACGGTTCACTTTCAGCAGCCGGCACAGGAAAGCGACGGGGTGGGTGGTCTTCTCCGCCTCGATGAACGCGTATGTCTCGCTCACCGGTCGCTCTCCTTCGCGAAGAAGACCGCGGCTTTTCGCAAGACCTCGATCGTCCGGGCCTGCTCGGCGGCGAGCTTCCGCAGGCGCTTCAGCTCTTCGCGCTCCACGATCGTCAGCTCGCCGGGCCGGCCCTCGCCGCGGTCGGCCTTGGCTCGCTTGTACCAGCCGCGCAGCGACTCCGGACTCACCCCCAGCTCCCGGGCGACCTCCGTCACCGTCCGGCCGCTGGAGTCGACCAGCGCGACCGCGTCCCGCTTGAACTCCGCCGTGTACCGCTTCGTGTACTTACTTCCCACCTGGCACTGCTTTCCCTGGGCTCACACGTCCCAGTGTCCAGGCGTCCACATCAACGGGGGAACTTCAGTTCAGGTTGTCCTGCGTAGTCAGGCCTGGCAGGCAAAGTTGTCAGGCTTCCGGGGGCGTATCTGAGGGCAACTGGGGGTGCGGGAAGCTTGTTTCAGCACTCAAGCAGGCAAGGGCGGGTGCGTTGAGCCATTTTTACTCATGCCGGATCCGCCACCCACGTGATCAACTCTGACTGCGTGCAGCGCTACGCCTCTGTGCGCTGGCACCCTCCGGTGGTCCCCCCCCCGTGACCTGGCCGGAGCGTCCTCGCTGCTCCCCTCATGGGGAGGGGAGCAGCGAGGACCACCCTTCCTGGTGGATTGTCATGCTGGGAGTCTCTCTGCATGCGAAGGAAGCCTGCGGGAGTATCGCAGTGGAACAAGCACGGTTTCCTGGACAAAGTTCGCCAGATACTCATGTCAAGCTCATGGTGAAATGCGGTAGAAATGTCGACAGAATGGCAAATCATTTCCGTCGGAATCCTTCCGGAGGTCGTCGACCTGGCATCGCGCTGCCTCGCATTCGATGGGGGGTTGAAGGAGACAGTGTCAGAAGGGTTTTTGAAGAAAAGGTACTCAGGCGAAGGTGTTCTGGCATACGGCGCCTTCAGTGAGAACTTGCTGGTGGGCGCAGGCTCTGTGCGCCCCTCCGGTGAGCTCTCCATTATTACGGGATTTATAGATCCGAGGCATCGTGGTCGCGGTTTGGCATCCAGCCTCCTGAAGCTGCTGGTTGATGAGGCTCGGCGCAGGTCACCCGGGGTGGAGTTGGAAACTGAGTCACTCTCAGCTACGGGTGATGCGCTGCTTCGCTCGCGAGGGTTCAGGCAGACCTTCGCAGAGGATGTCATGCGCTGCGATCTTAGTCAGCGGCCGCCCACCGTGGATCTCCCGCTCGATTTGGTACTCGAATGTTGGGAGACGGAGAATCAAGGTGCCTTCTACGAAGCGTACAGGGGATCATTCGCAGACCGCCCTGGCTTCCCTGACTGGACTCAGGACCAGTGGGTGCAGTGGACAGTAGATGATTCGTTTCGCCCAGGTCAGTCACTGGTGGCTCGCCGCCCCACGGGCGATCCAATCGGATTTGTGACGGTCGCCGATGGGTTCCTTATCCAGGCTGGCTGTGTACCACAATGGCGGCGACGCGGAGTTTCACGTGCATTGGCAACAAGTGCTCTGAGTCGCATGGCTGCAACCGGTGAACGCGAGGCATTTGTGGACGTTAATATAAACAACGATGCATCGATGAGCTTTGCAAAAGAATTGGGATTCGCCACTATCGCCCGCCGAGCGCGTTACCAGAATTCCGGGATCGATGATCCACAGTCACGTTGATAGCCTGGGTGGGCATGTTCACATATCCTGAAGGGCTTACGGCAGTTCGCTGTAGATGGCCAGTAGGACCTGCGGCATGTGCGATCACGACGTGACGTTTTATGGACTGTTTCTTGGATCATGTTCGGAGCCAGATGATGAGGGCTGCGAGGGTGACGGTGCCGAGTAGATGTAGGCGCGTTTCTCGTAGCGGGTGGCGACCGCGCGGAAGCCCTTGAGGCGGTTGATGGCGTGTTCGACGGCGTTGCGTTTCTTGTAGCGCTCGCTGTCGAAGCCGGTGGGCCGGCCGCCTCGGGAACCTCGGTTCTTGCGGTGTCTTTGCTGGTCGAGGCGTTCGGGGATGGTGTGCCGGATGCCGCGTTGCCGCAGGTAGCCGCGGTTCTTTCGGGACGTGTAGGCCTTGTCGGCCAGGACACGGTCGGGCCGGGTGTGGGGCCGCCCGGCTCTGGCGCGGGGGACGCGGGCCTGCTCCAGCACGTGCCGGAGTTGGGGGCCGTCGCCGTAGTGGCCCGGAGTCAGGACCAGGGCGAGGGGCCGGCAGCGTCCTTCGGCGGCGAGGTGGATCTTGGTGGTGAATCCGCCTCGGGAACGTCCCAGGCACTCGCTGAGCGGACTACCTCCGTCAGTCGGACGGCGAGTTTCCGCGGCACCGGATCGACCCGGTTCGTCCCTGCGGTGTTCCCCTTTTGAGGGCCCGCGGCCGCCGGCGTTTTCCGCGCGCCGGCGGCGTGCTGGTGGGCCCGCACCGCGGTCGAGTTGACCGACACCTCCCAGTCGATCCGGCCCGCGGCGTCCTCGGCAGCCTGGATACGGGACAGCAGTATCATCCAGGCCCCGTCCGCTGACCAGCGACGATGTCGTTTATAGACGGTCTCCCACGGACCGAACCGTTCCGGCAGGTCCCGCCACTGGACACCCGTCCGTACCCGGTAGAACACCCCGTTGATCACCCTACGGTGATCACTCCAGCGGCCTCCGCGCGTACCACCGCGAGGCAGGGGGGGCAGAAAAGCTCCATCTTTCCCAGCCCAGCAAACCCCCTCCCGCAGGCCGTCACCGTTCAGTGGACTCAGACTCAGCAGAACTTGCCCGGCTTTCCAACCGTGATGGTGACGACAGATCCACTGGGCACCACCGTTCCCGCAGTCGGCGACTGTGCCATCACCTGGCCGATGTAGCTGCACGAGGTGTCGATCACTGTCTTCTCCACGACCGCCAGGTTGGCAGCAGCTAGGACGCTGATCGCGTTCTCCCGTTCCGCACTGCGCACATCCGGCACCGCGACATCGCCCAAGCCTGCGAAAAGTAGTTTATTGGGCGACAAACTGCCGACATCGGTGAGCGCACCGTTGGTGGCTCCGTTGACCACCCTGTCACGTACCTGCTGGGGGGTGAACGAGGGGTTCGCCGACAGGACATGTGCTGCGACACCGGCGACATGAGGGGATGCCGCTGAAGTTCCGTTTCCGCGGCCCGCATTGTCATCGTCGTAGTGGAACGCAGAGAGGATCCAATCACCCGGCGCAAACAAGTCCAGACAGGCACCCCAATTGGAGTAGCCAGCGCGCCGGTCAGACTGATCGGACGCGCCGACCGTGATGGCGTTCGGGGTGCCCGCCGGGGAAATGGTGCAGGCGCCCTGATTGGCGTTGCCCGCTGCAACCGCGTAGGTGACCCCGTCGGCGATCGAAGCGGTGACCGAGTTGTTGATTGCCTGGGAGTGGGCGCTCTGGATGCTCATGTTGGCCACGGCCAACTCACCGGGGTCATGGTCGCCGGTCACCCAGTCGACACCCGCAATGACCCCCGCCTCGGTGCCCCAGTTGTCGCAGCCGAGCACCTTCACCGCAGTCAACTGGGCGCCCTTAGCCACCCCGTAGGTTGCACCAGCGGCGACGCCGGCCACATGAGTGCCGTGCCCGTTGCAGTCGGTATCAATGCCGTCCCCCGTGGCGTTGATGCCCCAGGTGGCCCGGCCGCCGAACTCATTGTGAGTGAGTCGGATACCCGAGTCGATAATATAAGTACGCACGTTGCTGGCGGTGTTGGAGTAGATGTAGGAGTTGTCTAGTGGCAGATTACGCTGGTCGATTCGATCCAGGCCCCACGACTCCGGATTGGTCTGCGAGCCCGCAGCGGACACCTTCGCGTTCTGCTCGACATACTTGACCGACGGGTCCGCGGCCAGCTGCTTGGCCTGGGTTTCGGTCATCTGGACTTCCATGCCGCGCAGTGCGTGGCGGTATTGGCGTTTGATCATGCCCCCGTGCCGGCCTGCCAGGTCATGCGCCTTCGCATCTACCTTGGACTGCGGCACAGCGGAGTCTTTGAAGACCACGATGTATGACCCGGCGATCGCGGTGGGGTTGCCTGAACCCAAAATCTGCCCTTCAGTCGGCGCAGCTGCCGTCGAAGTGCCAACTGCGGCCGTGACGGAGACCGCCGCCGAGAGCAATACGAGTGTGGCGGCGGTTCCCCGCCGACTCTGGTTGCGTCTCATCTGGATGGCCCTTTCAAGGGGGTGCTCTGTTCTAGCCACACCGAAGTATGTTTATTAAGCTAACTGGCACTCGGTTGGCCCGGGGGCCAGTTCCAGCGGTGGCGGTGACTCACAGAGGGCCCAAGCCCACGCCAACGTTGATGAGGTCTGCACGTCAGCCATTGAACCCGCTGCCGTTCATCGAATTGATCGTTCAGGAGCCAGACGAGGAGATCTTTATCTGGTCGCGTAGGAGTCTGATGAATGTGCTCCGGCCCCAGACCTCTCGGGCACCGACGTACATGCACCAATCCAACGGGCCGCTGGGGGCTGAGAAGGTCGTGTTCGACGGCACTGAGCGCAGCCCGCAACCAAACACTCAACGAGTACTGGTACTTGGACGAACATCACTGACAAGCTGGGACCGTTCTACCGAACGTGATCAAGGACTTTCCTGCCTCTGCGGCTTAGAGCCAGCGGCTGCATCGCACTTCTTACCCCATTTTCGGGAGAGAATCGACTGTACAGACCGGAAGTCGTGTGGTTTAGGCAGCAGAGAGTCGTGCCCAGTGTGTGGTTCCGCCGGGATGGGCTCGGTTTCCGTGAGCATCGGCGAGTGCCTCGACAATGATCATTCCCCGGCCGTGTTCATCATCGGTACACGAGGACGTCCACGTGCCTTCCTGGCAGGCTGGGCCGCCGTCGGTGACTCCGACCCAGACCTTGCTTCCCGTGGGCTCGCGGTGCAGATGGAGAGTAAGTGGCGGCTGCGCATGCTCGACGGCATTGGTGACCAACTCAGAGACGACCAGCAACACTGCATCGCATGCCTCTGCGCTCAACTGCCATTTATGCAGCACTGGATGAACGGTGTGCCTTGCAGCGCCAACTGCCTCCGGCTGATGTTCAAGCGGGTGTGTCACATCGTTATCTGAAGGCCTGTGCGGCGACGGAACCTGCACACCATGACCACCATGAACCGAGGAGAGTCCAGGCTCCCGGCACGCTGCTGCACCACCGGTGTGGCCCTTCGAGCTGTCGAGAGAGATGGCATACATTTCGATCACTTCCGAATATGCGTTCCTGGCTCGGGCGGGGGAGTGATCCTGGTAAGCCTGGAGCTTCCTCCCTGCACGAACCAACTTCCCCTAAAGGCTGCTGCACCACCTGAGCAAGCACTGCCTAATCCGGTACCCCTAATCGTGACCAGGTGTCTGCTGGCCGATCAAACGCAATGCTCAAGGTCACCATCTCCAGCCGACAGCACGAGGCAGACGTCGCCTTCACACGGGGCCGAGCACAGATCGTCGTCGACGGCACCCGCCTCCGGCGACCCTCCATGTGGTCCAGGCAGACCTCACCGCCCCCCATCAGCGGTCCATCGATGCTTCTGGCCCGGTGACACCATCCCTGGTTCATGAACAGCGATGCCATTGTGCTGGTGGTCGTGTCATTGGTGGTTGAGCGTGACAACGGTCAAAGGGCGCTGGCTGCTGGCGGGTTCGTCGGGTGTTTTGCTGGCGAATGGTGTGATGGACGACTTGATCCTGCCAAGGGCAGTTGCGTGACCGTCATCGCGGCAACAGAGCTACCTCGATCTTGGCGGAACCGAGCCGGCGGTCACGCCGAGGGCCGAGGGAAAAGTCGGACGGCGCGATCACCGACCGGTAGACAACATGCAGGGCCCGGACGAACGACATCCGCTCGGCGGGGCTCTGGACAAGGCGGGCCGCCCTCACTCAAGAGGTCCCGGATCGCGGGGCGGGCGATCAGATGGGCGAAGATCTCCTGACGGACCCCGTCCGGTGTCTGGGATCTCACGACCACCCTGTCCTGCTGGTGGGACTTGATCTCATCGAATACCAACTCAATCCCCCCATCACCGTGTATACGGTGAGCTCTTTCAGATTGGCCATCGATCGGGTGACAGAACCGTGGCGGCGGCCAAGGGCAACAGGCGTGATCCGGCTGGCCTGGGGACCGTCAGCATCAGACGGGGTTTCACCCTTCCGTGCAACAGCTGAAAACGCTCAGTTTTCATCCTGAATAGCCGCAGGTCAACAGCGTGCGAACGGCCTGAACGGATGGTACTGATACGGCAGGTGGAGCATCGGGCTCGTCGGAGGATTCGCCAGGACTTCAGCTGTGCGACGGCCCGTTCTCCCAGAGCCCACAGTCGGGCGTGGTTGCGGTTGAACTGCTGGTAGTGCTCGGGCTGTTCGCGGTGGTGGTAGGACGGGGTGCGGACGGTGGCGCCGGCATCCTGGTAGGCGCGGTCCGCGAGGACGAGGATCTGTCGGGTCAGGCAGGCCTGGACGACGGCTGTGGGCGCGGGCCGCGGTCAGATCGTGGGTGCGGCCGGGTGTCGCGCGGGAGAACCACAGCGGTGTGCCGTCGGGGCGGGCGATGACCTGTACGTTCATGCCGTGCTTGCGGTGTTTCTGCGAGTAGGACGGCTCGTCGGCGGCGATGCGGTCGGTGGGGATCAGGGTGCCGTCCACGATCACGTGGTCGCCCTCGCCCAGGCCGGTCAGGGCCTCATGCAGGCCCGGTTGTCGGCGTACGAGTTGAAGTGCAAAGGTAAGACCGACCGGCAAATGGATCACTTGAGGCGTCGGGTGGTGGGCCGGTTGTCCCAGCGGTACCGGTTCGCCGATCGTCTGATGAGCATACGGAGCGTGACCAGGGTGGCGGCGAGGTAGAGGTAGAAGTCCACGACCTGGCCGTTCTTCTCGGTGCAGCGCCGGAGTTTGCCATAGTCGT
>NZ_JBHXRW010000106.1:0-10860 GCF_042716635.1 Streptomyces sp. NPDC058664
GACCTCGACCTGCTGCGCCCGATCTACGCCCAGACCGCCGCCTACGGCCACTTCGGCCGCGAGCTGCCGGACTTCACCTGGGAGCGCACCGACCGCGTGGACGCCCTGAAGCAGGCCGCCGGCCTGTAGGCCCCGGCCGTACGCGACCGAAGCCCGGTGCCCTCGCGGGGGCACCGGGCTTCGCTCTGCCCCGCTGTCGGTGGCGTCTGGTAGGTATGGGGCTGTGAGCAGCGAGAACGACAGGTCCGAGGAGTCCGCCGAGCACGAGCAGCTCGCGCTCATCCGCGAGACCGTGCGGAAGGCGAAGGTGCCGCGGGCCAAGCCGCGGACCTGGCGGGGGGCCGCGCTCGCCAAGGAACTGCCCGTGGCGCGGGTGGTGGTGAACAAGGGCTCGCTCCACCTCGACCAGTTCTTCGACTACGCGGTGCCCGAGGAGCTCGACGAGGCCGCCCGGCCCGGGGTGCGGGTGCGGGTGCGGTTCGGCGCGGGCGCGCACCAGGTCAAGAACGGCCGGCGGGAGGGCGGGCGGCTCATCGACGGCTTCCTCGTCGAGCGCCGTGCCACCTCCGACTACTCGGGACCCCTTGCCGCGCTCGCCGACATCGTCTCGCCCGAGCCCGTCCTCGGCCCCGAACTGCTCGGGCTCGCCCGCGCGGTCGCCGACCGGTACGCGGGGAGCCTCGCGGACGTCCTCCAGCTCGCCGTACCACCGCGCAGCGCCAAGGCCGAGGGCCGCCCCTCGCCGGAGCCGCTGCCGCCGCCGGCCGCACCGGAGCCGGGAAGCTGGACGCGGTACGAGCGGGGGCCCGCCTTCCTCGACTCCCTCGCGCGTGGCGGGGCGCCCCGGGCCGTGTGGAACGCGCTGCCCGGACCGCACTGGGCCGAGGAGATCGCCCGCGCGGTGGCCGCGACCCTCGCCTCCGGCCGGGGCGCGCTCGTCGTCGTACCCGACGGACGGGCGGCGGGACGGGCCGACGCGGCGCTCACGGCGGTCCTGGGGGAGGGGCGGCACGCGCTGCTCACCGCCGAGGCGGGGCCCGAGAAACGGTACGCGCAGTGGCTCGCGGTGCGGCGCGGCGCGGTGCGGGCCGTCGTCGGCACCCGGGCGGCGATGTTCGCCCCCGTCCGCGACCTCGGACTCGTCGTCATCTGGGACGACGGTGACGGCAGCCACAGCGAGCCGCACGCCCCGCAGCCCCACGCCCGCGACGTGCTGCTGCTCCGCGCCGCCCACGACCGGTGCGCCTTTCTCCTCGGCGGCACCAGCTGCACCGTCGAGGCCGCCCAGCTCGTCGAGTCCGGCTGGGCCAAGGCGCTGAGCGCCGGACGCGAGCAGGTCCGCAGGGCCGCCCCGCTGATCCGGACCGTCGGCGACGGCGAACTCGCCCGCGACGAGGCCGCCCGCGCCGCCCGGCTGCCGTCGCTGGCCTGGCAGGCCGTACGGGAGGGGCTCAGGACCGGCCCGGTGCTCGTCCAGGTCCCCCGGCGCGGTTACGTACCGAGGCTGGCCTGCGAGCGGTGTCGGACGCCCGCCCGCTGCCGCCACTGCGCCGGCCCCCTGGAGGCCCCCGGGCAGCGGGAGCTGTGCTGCGGCTGGTGCGGGCGCGGCGCCCCCGACTGGCACTGCGTGGAATGCGGCTCGACCAGGCTGCGGGCCCAGGTGGTCGGCGCGCGGCGGACGGCGGAGGAGCTCGGCCGGGCGTTCCCTGCGGTGCCGGTCCGCACCTCGGGCCGTGACCACGTCCTGGACAGCGTGCCGGGCCGCCCCGCGCTCGTCGTCTCCACCCCCGGCGCCGAGCCCGTCGCCGAGGGCGGCTACGCGGCCGCGCTGCTCCTCGACGGCTGGGCCATGCTCGGCCGGCCCGATCTGCGCGCGGGCGAGGAGGCGCTGCGCCGCTGGATCGACGCCGCCTCGCTCGTACGGGGCCAGTCCGAGGGCGGCACGGTCGTCGTGGTCGCCGAGCCGACGCTCCGGCCGGTCCAGGCGCTGGTCCGCTGGGACCCGGTCGGGCACGCCCAGCGGGAGCTGGCCGAGCGGGCCGAGCTGGGGTTCCCGCCGGTCTCCCGGATGGCAGCGGTGACGGGTCCCCCGGAGGCCGTGGAGAGTCTCCTGGCGGCGACCGCGCTGCCCTCGGACGCCGAGGTGCTCGGCCCGGTCCCGCTGCCGGTGGTACGGCCCGGCGGGCCGCGCAGGCCGGGGGACCCGCCGCCGGGCGAGCAGTGGGAGCGCGCCCTGGTCCGGGTCCCGCCGGGCAGCGGAGCGGCGCTCGCGGCGGCGCTCAAGCAGGCGCGGGCGGGCCGGCTCGCCCGCGGCGGCGGGGACCCGGTGCGGATCAGGGTGGACCCGCCGGACATCGGCTGACGGCGGATCGCGGGACCGGCGACGGCGGCTGACGGCGGGTCGGCGGACGGGTGACGGGGACTGACGGTGGACGGGTGACGCGGCTGACGGCGGATCGGGCGGGGCCGGTAGGCGTCGGCGCGGGGGGAGGTGACGACGGGTCGGGCCGGGGGCGGCGGGCACGGCCAGGGACGCGGGACAGCGGGCAGGGCGTACGCGGCCCGGACACACGGGACGGCCGCCCGTCCCCGCGGGGGTGGGCGGCCGTTCGGGTGTGCCCGGGTCAGCCGTTGCGCGGGCCCGGGAAGGCCGACTGGCGCGGGTCCTCACGGAGGGATGCGCTGCCAGAGGTGGGCTGCGGGGGCATCGAGCGGGCCGTGGGGACCGAGGGGATCGCGCGGGCCACGCCCGGCTCCCCGAGCGGGTCCTGGTCGACGGCGACGCCCGGCTGGGGCGCGCGCCGGGCACCGTAGCGGCGGTGGACGGCCTGCTTGGTGACTCCGAGCGCGGAGCCCACCGCGTCCCAGGAGAAACCGAGCGAGCGGTCGAAGTCGACCGCGGCGGTCACCAGGGTCTCGACACTGTCCCGCAGCTCCTGCGCGAGACGGACGGTCGGGGCGGGGGCCCGCCCGTAGACGACGAAGCCCGTGGACGGGCCGGAGCGGCGAGGGCGGTAGACATTGCCCAGTTGGGCCGTGAGCGTGCGCAGTGCGTCCACCTGCCGCCGGACCCGCTCGATGTCCCGCACCAGCAGGTGCAGACTCGCCCGAGCCTGGGCGTCGTGGGTTGCGTGGTCGGCCATGTGAAAGCCTCTCGAACCGGCATGTAAGGGGTAAGGGCCGCATGGGGGGACGACGGCCCTGTTCGGTCAATCTCTCTTGACCAACGCGCCACCGGGAGTTGGGTCACGCTGCGGGGGCGTACACGCATATGCGCGGGGCGCTCGTCCTTCCGTACGCCCCCTCCGCAAGACGCCCCTAGACTGGTGCGCTGCCCGTAAAGCCCCCGGACAGACAGGCAGTCGTCACCCATGAAGCTCGTCTTCGCAGGCACCCCCGAGGTCGCCGTACCCGCCCTGGACGCCCTGCTCGCCTCCGGCCGGCACGAAGTGGCCGCCGTGGTCACCCGGCCGGACGCCCCGGCGGGACGCGGCCGGCGGCTCGTCGCCAGCCCGGTGGCCCAGCGGGCGGAGGAGGCCGGGATCGAGGTCCTCAAACCGGTCAGGCCCCGCGACGAGGACTTCCTCGCCCGGCTCCGGGAGATCGCGCCGGACTGCTGCCCGGTCGTCGCGTACGGTGCTCTGCTGCCCAAGGCCGCCCTCGACATCCCCGCCCGCGGCTGGGTCAACCTGCACTTCTCGCTGCTGCCCGCCTGGCGGGGCGCGGCGCCCGTGCAGCACTCGCTGATGGCGGGCGACCAGGTGACGGGCGCGTCCACCTTCCTGATCGAGGAGGGCCTCGACTCGGGCCCGGTCTACGGCGTCGTCACCGAGGACGTCCGGCCGACCGACACCAGCGGCGACCTGCTCACCCGGCTCGCGTTCGCGGGCGCGGGACTGCTGGCCGCGACGATGGACGGCATCGAGGACGGCACCCTGAAGGCCGTGCCGCAGCCCGCCGAGGGCGTCACCCTCGCCCCGAAGATCCAGGTCGAGGACGCCCACGTCGACTTCGCCGCCCCGGCGCTCCGGGTGGACCGGGTGGTCCGCGGCTGCACCCCGGCCCCCGGTGCCTGGACCGTCTTCCGCGGCGAGCGCCTCAAGCTCATCCAGGTCACCCCGCTGCCGGACCGTACGGACCTCGCCCCGGGCGAGCTCGCGGTGGGCAAGAACAACGTGTACGCGGGCACCGGCTCGTACGCCGTCGAACTCCTCTGGGTCCAGCCCCAGGGCAAGAAGCCGATGAAGGCCGCCGACTGGGCCCGCGGCGTCCGGATCGCCCCGGGCGAGCGCCTCGGGGCCTGACCGTGCCGCTGCCGCTCCCCGAAGGCTCCTGGTGGGACTGGGAGGTCCGCCACCACGGACGGCAGCCGGCTCACCCTGGCCGCCGGTCACGATCTCTCGTACCACCACGGGCTCGAAGTCGTCTTCACGGACACCCTCTACGTGTGCTGCCCGACGCACTTCGTGGACCCGGTGTTCCGGGAGGCCACGCCGGGGGAGCGCGCGGAGGCCACCCGTCTCGTCGGCGCCGAGCCGCCCGTGCTCGTCGCCTTCGAGGCGGACGGCGGCGGCACGGAGCCGGCCGTGTGCCTGATCGCGGCCGAGGACCGGGCGATCCGGCGGGGGCGTTTTCCGCGCGGGACGTGAGCGGACGTACGCTGAGGGGGTTCGACCCCTCATTTCGTCACGCGGAGCACCTTTGAGCGAGCAGGCACGTCGCCGTCCCCCCAAGCCCTACCGGCGGCCGCAGAAGGACCCCGTCCGGATGCTCGCCTTCGAGGCGCTGAGGGCGGTGGACGAGCGGGACGCCTACGCGAACCTGGTGCTGCCGCCGCTGCTGCGGAAGGCCCGCGAGGGCGGGAACTTCGACGGGCGGGACGCGGCGCTCGCGACCGAGCTCGTGTACGGGACGCTGCGCCGCCAGGGCACGTACGACGCGATCATCTCCGCCTGTATCGACCGGCCGCTGCGCGAGGTCGACCCGCCCGTGCTCGACGTGCTCGCGCTCGGCGCGCACCAGCTGCTCGGGACCAGGATCCCCACCCACGCCGCCGTCTCCGCCAGCGTCGAACTGGCCCGGGTGGTGCTCGGCGACGGACGGGCCAAGTTCGTGAACGCCGTCCTGCGGAAGATCTCGCAGCAGGACCTCGACGCCTGGGTGGCGCAGGTCGCCCCGCCGTACGACAAGGACCCCGAGGACAACCTCGCCGTCGTCCACTCGCACCCCCGCTGGGTCGTCTCGGCGCTCTGGGACTCCCTCGGCGGCGGCCGCGCCGGGATCGAGGACCTCCTGGAGGCCGACAACGAGCGCCCCGAGGTCACCCTCGTCGCCCGCCCCGGCCGCTCCACCACGGAGGAGCTCGCCGCGGCCACCGAGACCCTGCCGGGCCGCTGGTCCCCGTACGCCCTGCGGATGGCCGAGGGCGGCGAGCCCGGCGCCATCGACGCGGTGAAGGACGGCCGGGCCGGTGTCCAGGACGAGGGCAGCCAGCTCGTCGCGATCGCCCTCGCGAACGCCCCGGTCGACGGCCCCGACGCCCGCTGGCTCGACGGCTGCGCGGGACCCGGCGGCAAGGCCGCCCTCCTCGCCGCCCTCGCCGCCGAGCGCGGCGCCGCCCTGCTCGCCTCCGAGAAGCAGCCGCACCGCGCCCGCCTCGTCGAGCGCGCCCTCGCAGGCAACCCCGGCCCGTACCAGGTCATCGCCGCCGACGGCACCCGTCCGCCGTGGCGCCCCGGCTCCTTCGACCGGGTCCTCATGGACGTGCCGTGCTCGGGCCTCGGCGCCCTGCGCCGCCGGCCCGAGGCCCGCTGGCGCCGTCGCCCCGAGGACCTGGACGGCTTCGCCCCGCTCCAGCGGGCCCTGCTCACCGAGGCGCTGAGCGCCGTGCGCGTCGGCGGTGTCGTGGGGTACGCGACGTGCTCGCCGCACCTGGCCGAGACCCGGGTGGTCGTCGACGACGTCCTGAAGAAGGTCGGCGGCGCCGAGCTGATCGACGCCCGCCCGCTGCTGCCGGGCGTACCGGCCCTCGGCGAGGGCCCGGACGTCCAGCTCTGGCCGCATCTGCACGGTACGGACGCCATGTACCTGGCGCTGCTCCGCCGGACCGCCTGAGCGTCCCGCTGTCCGGCCGGCCCCCGAGCCGGGTCCTCCGACCGCTATCTCCCGGTCTGTACGGGTCCCGGGCTCGTCGCTTCGTACCGAAAGTGGTCTGGACCGGAACCGAAACGGCTCGGCGGCAAAGAAGTACCCAAGAACGTGGGAGGCTTGGCACATGGCGCAGATCAACCCCAGCATCCTGTCCGCCGACTTCGCCCGGCTCGCCGATGAGGCGAAGGCCGTCGACGGTGCCGACTGGCTGCACGTCGACGTGATGGACAACCACTTCGTGCCCAACCTGACCCTGGGCGTGCCGATCGTGGAGTCGCTCGCCCGCGCGACCGACACCCCCCTCGACTGCCATCTGATGATCGAGGACCCCGACCGCTGGGCGCCCCAGTACGTCGAGGCGGGCGCCGGTTCGGTGACCTTCCACGTCGAGGCGGCGGCGGCACCCGTCCGGCTCGCGCGGGAGATCAGGGCCAAGGGCGCGCGGGCCTCGATGGCGCTCAAGCCGGCCACGCCCATCGAGCCGTACGAGGACCTGCTCCCCGAGCTCGACATGCTGCTGATCATGACGGTCGAGCCCGGCTTCGGCGGCCAGGCCTTCCTCGACATCATGCTGCCGAAGATCCGTCGCACCCGTGAGCTGATCTCCAAGCACGGTCTGGAGCTGTGGCTCCAGGTCGACGGCGGGGTCGCCGAGTCGACGATCGAGCGGTGCGCCGAGGCCGGCGCGGACGTCTTCGTCGCGGGCTCCGCGGTCTACGGCGCGGCGGACCCGGCCGCGGCCGTCGCCTCCCTGAGGGCCCGCGCGGACGCCGTGACGGCATCCGCCCCGTGGGCATGTGGCCACTGAGCCTCCGGCGGATGAACGCGGTCCGTCGGGCCGCCGACAGGACTGATCAAGGCCCGCCGGATCTGACAGGATGAAACGGCGAGTCCAGAGTGTGAACGTAAACAGCGGTACGTAAGCAGCGGTACGTGAACGGCAGTGAGGAGATCGCGGTGGCGGGTATGTCGGCGGGACGGTCAGCCCTGCGGATGGGCCCCGCGGAGCTGGTGCAGGCGGCGGCCATGGCCCGCCGCTTCTACCTCGAGGGCAAGTCCAAGATCCAGATCGCCGAGGAATTCGGCGTGAGCCGCTTCAAGGTGGCCCGGGTCCTGGAGACCGCCCTGGAGCGAGACCTCGTGCGCATCGAGATCCGCGTGCCGGCCGAGCTGGACGCCGAGCGCTCCGACGCGCTCCGCGCCCGCTACGGGCTCCGTCACGCCGTCGTCGTCGAGTCCCCGGCGGAGGGCGAGGAGGAGTCGCCCGACCCGGAGAACCTCGGCGAGGTCGCGGCCGACCTGCTCGGCGAACTGGTCGCGGAGGGAGACGTCCTGGGGCTGGCCTGGGGCCGCTCCACCATCCACATGGCGGCGGCGCTCGACCGGCTGCCGCCGTGCACGGTCGTCCAGCTCACCGGGGTGTACGACGCCGGGACCGCCGAGCGCGGCTCCGTCGAGGCGGTCCGCCGCGCCGCCCAGGTCTCCGGCGGCGAGGCCCACCCGATCTACGCGCCGATGCTGCTCCCCGACCCGGCGACGGCGGCCGCGCTCCGCAGCCAGACCGGCATCGCGCGGGCCTTCGAGTACTTCGACAAGGTGACCGTCGCCTGCGTCTCCATCGGCTCCTGGGAGCCGGGCATCTCGACCGTCCACGACATGCTCTCCGACGAGGAGCGCGCCCACTACGCCTCGCTCGGCGTCGCCGCCGAGATGTCCGCGCACCTCTTCGACTCCGAGGGGCGCCGGGTCGGCCGTGACCTGGGCGAGCGCTGCATCACCGTCGAGGCGGACCGGCTGCGCCGGATCCCCGAGGTCGTGGCGATCGCCGGCGGTCAGCGCAAGGCGGCGGCGATCGGCGCGGTGCTCCGTTCCGGGCTCGTCACCAGCCTGGTGACCGATCGGGCGGCGGCGGACTACCTGCTCACCGAGTCGAGGCCGGGCACCCACCCGGCACTCGACCGGACGGACCCGGACTACAGCTGAGGCGGACTCCGGCCGCGGCGAGGCGGGCTCCGGCCGTAGCCGGGGCCTGACCCCGACCGCAGCGGGGTGGGCCCCGGCCGCAGCGAGACGGATTCCGGCCGTAGCCGAGGTCTCACCCCGACCACAGCGAGGCGGGCCCCGATCGCAGCTGGAGCCTGACCCCGGCCGCGGCGAGGTGGGCTCCGGCCGTAGCTGGGGTCCGGTCCCGGCCGCAGTGGGGCGGCGCGCCCCTGGTCGGCCGCGGGCGGCGCGGTGGCAGCATCGGGGGCATGATCCTCAGCTGCGCACGGGCCGCGCTCGCGCTGCTCGCCGGCCTCTCGCTCCTCCTCACCGGATGCTCGGGCGGCGAGGCCGACCGGGCCCCGCGCGGCGGGACCTCCCTCGTCTCGGCATCGGTCGGAGGGACCTCCGCGCTGCCGGTGGTCCAGGCAGCGGACCTGCCCCCGGAGGCACGGGAGACGCTCGCGCTCATCGAGCGGGGCGGGCCCTTCCCGTACGCCAGGGACGGGGCCGTGTTCGGAAACTTCGAGCGGCTCCTGCCCCAGCGGCCGCGCGGTCACTACCGCGAGTACACGGTCCGGACGCCCGGCGAACGCGACCGCGGTGCCCGGCGCATCGTCACCGGCCGGAGCGGGGAGACGTACTACACCGACGACCACTACCAGAGCTTCCGGGAGGTGGTCGGCTCATGAGCGCGACCCATCGCACGGGCCACGGGGCCCCCGACCTCTCCCGCCCCGTCGTGCTCGACCTGCACGGCGTCACCGACAAGGCCGCCCTCATGAACCGCTGTGCGCGCGCTCTCCCGCTGCCCGTCGGGTTCGGGCGCAACTGGGACGCCCTCGCCGACTCCCTCGCCGATATGCGCCGCCCCATGGCGATCGTGGTGACCGGCTGGCAGGCTTATGCCGAGGCCCGTCCCGACGAATGGGCGGTCGCCGAGGAGGTGTTCTCCGCGGCGGCCCGCGCCAGCGTCGAAGGCCTCACGGTCCTCCTCTCGCGCACGCGTCTGGAGGATCCGACAAGCGAGCCCCCGCAAGGCTCGGACGATTAGCCCGGGTCCGGTATCCGCGCGGGCGTGGGACAATGAACTACGTGCTTTTTCCCCTGGCTGAAATGCCTAGGGGCCGATCCGAACGACTGGGATGTCAGCACGTGCGTTTCCTCAATGACGTCAAGCCGCCCTACGACCTGACGTACGACGATGTGTTCATGGTGCCGAGCCGCTCGGCCGTCGGTTCCCGCCAGGCGGTGGACCTCTCCTCGCCGGACGGATCCGGGACGACCATCCCGCTCGTCGTGGCCAACATGACCGCGATCGCCGGCCGCCGGATGGCCGAGACCGTCGCCCGCCGCGGCGGCCTCGTCGTCATCCCGCAGGACATCCCGATCGAGGTCGTCACCGACGTCATCGCCTGGGTCAAGAGCCGCCACCACGTGCTCGACACCCCGATCGTCCTCGAGCCGCACCAGACCGTCGCCGACGCGCTCTCGCTGCTGCCGAAGCGCGCCCACGACGCCGGTGTCGTCGTCGACGAGAACCGCCGCCCGGTGGGTGTCGTCACCGACGCCGACCTCTCCGGCGTCGACCGCTTCACCCAGCTCTCCGAGGTCATGTCCAAGGACCTGCTGCTCCTGGACGCCGACATCGACCCGCGCGAGGCGTTCAACACCCTCGACGCCGCCAACCGCCGCTACGCCCCGGCCGTCGACGCCGACGGCAAGCTCGTCGGCATCCTCACCCGCAAGGGCGCGCTGCGCGCGACGCTCTACAGCCCCGCCGTCGACAAGAACGGGCAGCTGCGCATCGCCGCCGCCGTCGGCATCAACGGCGACGTGGCGGGCAAGGCCAAGCAGCTCCTCGACGCGGGCGTGGACACGCTCGTCATCGACACCGCGCACGGCCACCAGGAGTCGATGATCTCCGCCATCCGGACCGTACGGGCGCTCGACCCGCAGGTCCCGATCGTCGCGGGCAACATCGTCGCCGCCGAGGGCGTCAAGGACCTCATCGAGGCGGGCGCGGACATCATCAAGGTCGGCGTCGGCCCCGGCGCCATGTGCACCACCCGCATGATGACCGGCGTCGGCCGCCCGCAGTTCTCGGCCGTCCTGGAGTGCGCCGCCGAGGCGAAGAAGTACGGCAAGCACGTCTGGGCCGACGGTGGCGTCCGGCACCCGCGCGACGTGGCCATGGCGCTCGCCGCCGGTGCGTCCAACGTGATGATCGGCTCCTGGTTCGCCGGTACGTACGAGTCCCCGGGCGACCTCCAGCACGACGCCCAGGGGCGTGCGTACAAGGAGTCCTTCGGCATGGCCTCCGCGCGCGCCGTCAAGAACCGCACCTCCGACGAGTCCGCCTACGACCGTGCCCGCAAGGCGCTGTTCGAGGAGGGCATCTCCACCTCGCGGATGTTCCTCGATCCGTCCCGTCCGGGCGTCGAGGACCTGATCGACTCGATCATCGCGGGCGTCCGCTCCTCCTGCACCTACGCCGGTGCCGGCTCGCTCGCCGAGTTCGAGGAGAAGTCCGTGGTCGGCATCCAGTCCGCCGCCGGCTACGCCGAGGGCAAGCCGCTGCACGCCAGCTGGAGCTAGTCGCCCCGCACGTCGACAGAGCCGTGGGGGGGCCGGCAGACGAGGCGGCGGTCCACTCCATTGAGCCTCCGTCGGCCCCTGGGCACGCCGCCCCCGCGCGTAGACACATCGCCGCGCGCACCCGCCTGA
>NZ_JBHXRW010000107.1:0-10729 GCF_042716635.1 Streptomyces sp. NPDC058664
GCCGCCTCCTTCTTTTTTTTAAACCAGACTGTTCGGGGGTTGTCCCCCGGGCGGCGCGGCCCCCGGGAAACCCCCGGGGGGCCCCCCCCGCCGGGGGGGCCCCCACGTTCGTATGCGCGACCCGTCAGCCCAGCTGGTCAAGCTGGGCCTTGACCAGCGAGTCCGGGATCGCGCTCGCTTGCGGGGTCAGCATGTTGACACCATAGAACGCCGCGATCACACCGTCCTGGCGCACGACGGTGTACGTCATGGGGACCTTCTGACCGCCGACCACGCTGGTAATGCGGTAGCCGACAGCCTCGTCGCCCAGCGCGGGAGCCTTCACCGACTGGACGCCCGTGTACGCCAAGCCGACGGTCTTGAAGCCCTTGGGGCATGCCTTGAGGGAGGCCCGCAGGTCGGACATGACCCGTTGGGCGTCTTTCTCCGAGTGGGAAGCAAGCCACATCGAACCGACGGTGGCGTTCTTCGCCTCAATCGGGTCGAGAGAGCGGTGCACGACACCGATCGCCGGAAGGTGCGTGTAGCCGCCGGCCAGGCTCGCAAGCGGCTGGCACACGGCATTGTCGGCCTTCATGTCACGGCCGGCCTCGACCTGGGACTTGGCGACCTCCTTCGCCTCGAATCCGCTCTTTTTACCAGAGAGCACAACCTTTTCGAGGGTTACCGGGTCTACCGCACCTATGCGCTTCGCCTCGGCCGCAGCCTTTTCTTCGGGGCTTAGCGTATTCCCCGTCCCCGGCGTGCCCGCTTTTGGCTTCCCGTCACCGGATTCCGTAGATGCATTACTGCACGCGGATCCCGCGAGCAGGGTCGACAAGACAGCGATCACCGAAAGGGCCCTGCGCAGTTCCATGTTCTTTTCTTTCCTCGCGGAAACGAATAACAAGAATGATCGTACCCGCAATAATGAACCATTTTCATTACGTTTTGACGTCGACTTGCCCAATGCCGAGGTGGTCGGTAATGCGGTCCGCCGCCGACTTCGAGACCCCGAACAGCGGAGCGAGTTGACATATCGTCAAATCTATGTGCCAGTAAGCCGCGACCAGCAGGTCCCGGTCCTCCAGCAGGAGGCTCCACGGCTGAGCCTGCGGACTGCATCCGCGCCTGCCCGCCGCAGGACGGTCAACAGCTTGCCGAAGTCGCGAGGGCTCAGCCCGCCGAACGGCGGCTATCCAGGATGAATCCGACGCCGTAATCACACCAGCCACACCAAGGTCATCGCATATGACGGATCACCGAAGTTGGCATCGTGCGCCGACTGGACTGCTCCATTGCCTTCCGCACACCGCCTGTCGCCGCGGCTATACACCGCACGGCTGGCCCCGTGGCCAACGTGGCCGTTACCGCTCGGCTCTCAGGGCTCCACGCCGCAGCGTCGCGCCATCGCCTTCAGGCATTCGAGTTCTCGCCATGCTGCTGTCGGGTGGGCGAGATCAAGGACCATCCCGGCGCGGGCGATCTCCAGCGGGTCGTGCCCGGCGGCCCGGGCGGCGGTGGCGAAGCCGCGGCGCAGCGACGGCCTCGGCCGTCATCCGCCAGGCCAGGGCGCCGACGGTCCGGCCACCCCGGGCAATCGGCGGGGCGAGCCGGTCCCAGCGGTCGACACGGACGAAGAGCGGCCCGGGTCGGTGCGTCCGGCGGCCGCGAGGGCGGCGAGGTGGGCGTACAGGGCGCGGACGGGGCAGATGGCCGGGTCGGTGCCGTACAGGATCGTGTTGGTGGTGCGCTTGCGGGCCTTCTTGCGGTGCACGGTCACGTCGTAGCCGTGCTCGGTCTGCGTCACGGTGCTCGGTCTGCGTCACGGCGGCCAGGTCGAGCGCGTCCGGCTCGCAGACGCGGGCGGCAGTGGCGAAGCCGAGGAACACCAGGGCGGCGTTGCGCTTGCCGACGAGGGTGGCCCGGTCGGGGCCGGGTTGGGTTCCGTGCGGCTTTGACCCGGCGGACAGTCCAGGCGCCGACGGCAGCACACAACGATGCCAAGGACGGTAAGCACAGACTGTCCATGACGTCAGACTCACTCCGCACCACTGACCACCAGCCCTACTACGGCGCTCTCAAACCACTGCTCGAAGACCACGCCGAGCACCTGGCCAAGGAGATCAACAGACGCTGAGCCTGAGCGTGATGGGTAAGGTCAGGACCGCGCGGTCCGGAACGCCAGATACTGGCTGAAGGCTTCATTGCTGTCGGGGGTGAAGCGCCACTCCAGCAGGGCCGACCGCAGCTCCGGCTCGGAGGACGGCCAGTCGAGAAAACCGATCGACAGACGAGTGCACGAGGCACTGTGATGGCTCCGACTGCCCGCCGCATGGAGCGGGCCCACCGCAGGAGTTGCTCTTGGCAGCCGGGAGAGCCGCGGACCCCCGCCCAGCGATCGATGCCGCACTGGTCAGGCGCCTGGTCGATACGCAGTTCCCGCAGTGGGCCGAGCTGCCTCTCAAGCTGCTCGACCCGGCCGGTTCGGACCATGTGATCTACCGGTTGGGCGAGGACCTGTCCGTCCGGTTGCCCCGCCATGCGGGTGCCATAAGGCAGGCCATGAAGGAGTCTGAGTGGCTCCCCCGGCTCGCCTCGCACCTGCCGTTGGCCATCCCCGTACCGGCGGGGGTGGGTGAGCCCGACTTCGGCTATCCGTGGCCGTGGGCGGTGTCCCGCTGGCTGGACGGCGATGTGGCGACCGCCGAGGCATTGGCCGACTCGTCCCGGGCTGCCGTCCAACTGGCGGAGTTCCTCACCGCCCTTCAGGCATTCGTTCCCGAGGACTTCCCGGTCGAGGAGGCTCGCGAGGACCTCACCGGTCGGCCGCTGACCGACCGGGACCGCGCGACGCGAGCCGCTATCGCGGAGGCCGACGGTGCGTTCGACGCCGCGGCCATGACCGAGCTGTGGGATGCGGCGCTGAGCGCCCCCGGATGGGATGGCCCGCCGGTCTGGTTCCACGGCGACTTCCACACCGGCAACCTGCTGACCGTCGCCGGCCGCCTCAGCGCGGTCATCGACTTCGGCGAGCTCGGCATCGGCGACCCGGCCTGCGACCTGACCATCGCCTTCACCCTGATGTCTGCCGGGAGCCGGGCTGTCTTCCGCGCCACGCTCGGCGTCGACGACGCCACCTGGACCCGGGGCCGCGGCTGGGCCCTTGCCACCGGCCTGAACGCCTACACCTCCTACGCCGCCGTAAATCCCCGGGTAGCCGCGCAGACCACCCGCCAAATCACCGAGGCTCTGATCGGCTGATCAAACGACTCCAGGATGTGTGGGTTCATGGAGAAACTTCAGGCCAACACGGCGGAAGGCTCAGGTCTCACCAACTGCGCCTGGGACGCCTCCGCTGGTCAGCAGCTGGTATTTGTCCTGCTCGGCTGTTCTGCGCCTGTGCGGAGGCTGGTAGCTGCCGTGCGGTCTACCCTTTCCGTTCGGCGGCGCTGTGCTGATGAACCGCAGCCTCGAGGACTGCCAGAGATCTGGGCAGCAGTTCCGCGGCACCGTCCCGGTGCTCGCTCAGCGTCCAGGCGAGGGCTTCAATATGGCCGGGGACTGGGGAGGCCCCGCCAGAGGCGGTCTTCAGGATTCGTGCCGCCTGGCCGCGATTAATGGGATTGCCCTTCTCGATCAGCGAGGCCAGGTCGGCCATTGCAGTACGCAACCAGCCGAGGCCATCGGCGGCGGTCGCTGGGACAGGCTTGTGCGCGGCTGGGCGAAGGTCGGATTGGTCTAGGACCACCAGCTCGAGATCGGCCGTGTCGCACAACTCCCCCGCAGTGTCCCGGACGGTGTTGTCGACCGTGGTGACCGAGGCGAGCAGGTGGATGTCCGCGCCGAGCCGCTGGCTCAGTGCGACATCGCGCCGGAGCTGAGCCTCGTCGAACTCCGAGGAAGAAGTCTTCACCTCCCCAGAGAGGACCTTCCCGTCCCAGATTCCGAAGATGTCTACCTCCTCCTGTCCACCGTCGGTGAAGGTGACGTCGGTGCCGGGGAGGAAATGGGAACGAGGCTTGCGTCGACAGAGCTCAGCGATGACGAGCAGATGCGGCAGCAGGCCGTTGTCGCTGGCCCGGTCGGTGAAGCTGTCGAGTCGGTAATGCACGGCGGTCGGCGCGCCGCCGGAATGGTAGGCGGACACGGCACCGCACCCGGGGCACCGCGGGGAACTGCTGGTCTGGCTGAGCGGAACGAACGACCGGCTGGTACACGAGGAGCAGACGCTCTCCAGCCCTCGCTCCGCCCAGCCCAGCGCGCACAGTCGTTCCATTGCGGCCGCCCGGTCCTCCGCCCTGACGTTCGGGAGTTTGTGGGCGGTCAGGTAGCGCCGCTCGGACCGGCCGCCCCATGTGGCGGCGAGCTCAGCGAGCTCGGCGTCCGGGCTGCCGTCGGCCCGCAGCTCCTGCAGCCGCTTCATCAGCTCCTTGGACCGCGGCGTGGTGAGGGCGATAGCCGCCTCGTAGACGCCGCGTTCGAGAAGCGCAGAGCTGTCGGCCCGCTCGGCCAGAGCTGTCCCCAGCCGTCCCGCGGAGGACAGCTGGTGCGCAGCAGTGACATCGTCTAGAAGCTGCTCTGTGGCCTGTGGCAGCAGGGGGAACGTCATCTGAACAGCGAGCTGATGACTCATGGGGAGGAACGAGAGCTGCAGCTTGCCGTCCCGCCACTGGGCGTCGGGGTGGACGAGCTGGGCGATGGATGGGCGGGCGGGCAGGCCGAACAAAGGCTCGCCCCAGAATCTCACGAGGGCTCCTGCGGGCCCGTTGAACCGCACGGGCTGGGCGAAGCGCAGAGTGCTCGGCCCGTCGGCAAAGACCTGGACGTCGAAAGACGTCGGAACCCCGTAGTGGCGTTCGAGGGTCACCCAGTCCGTGGGGTCCAAGTCCGTCCGGTAGGTGAACGGGGCGGTGCGGGCCGGGGGTATGGGGATACGCGCTCCGGCGCACGGCTCCTCGTCGCCGGGGACCAGGCCGAGCACCGAGGCGAGTTCCAGCAACTGCTTGGGCGACGCTGAGCGGCTGACGAGCGCCACGTCGGGCGCGAAGTGACCGGGGCGGGACCCAAGCAGACCAGCCACCTGTTCGGAGAAGTTGAGCCAGTGCCTGACCGCGTCGGCGCCGGGCAGCAGCAACATGGGCATGTCGATCGTGTCCACCGGCCGCATTGCCCTGGTGTTCCAGAAGTCGAGGCTGTCTTCCAATCCCTCGCCTTCGACGACCCACAGGACGAGAGGTGTGTGCCCCGGGGTGATGCTCTGGTACTCACCGAACTGCGCGATCGTGTCCTGGATCCGGGTGTCGTTCCGCAGCTGGCACCGGCCGAACTCGTCCTCCCACTCGCTCACCCTCGCATGCTCGCGGTGGCCAGGCTTCACGCATCCGGCCGCGGCCAGCTGCCACAGCGGTGCAATCGTGCTTGCCGCGATCGGCGAGTACGCCGGATCCGTAAATTCCCGGACCTCGGCCGGGGAGCAGGTGAACACCACCGTGTGGTTCCGCGTGTCCTCAAGGTCGACGAGAGGCAGCCCCAGGACCGCCGCGATCTCCTTGGCCTCCAGGGGGTCAGCGTCGATGTTGACGAGCGCCTCGATGCCGACGATGCGTAGAACCTGCTCGTGCTGCTGGGACAGACCTGAAGCACGGACTTCGACGATGGGCTCGGTCATGCCGCCCCACCGGCTGCTGGCCTGTGTCACGGCCGCTCGGAACCCGGCCTCGCTACCGCCCGCGATCAGGTAGGCCGCGCGGGAAGGAAGGACGGATGCTTCCATACCGGCCTGCCCGAGATATCTCCTCGAATCCACGGTGCCAAGCCTCTCATCGCAGTCGCCGAGCGCGGAAGGAGAAGGCCATCATTGAACCCGACCCCCGGCGGTCCGACTTGTTGTGGGGCTGGTGCTCAGCGACGATCAGACCTGTACGTGCTCAGCTCGCCATCTCGACCGCTCACTCCCCAACTGAAGCGCTCAGTCACAAGAGGCTAAGGGCTGTCCCGTAAATGATCTACGAGCCGTCTCGGGCATGGTTGGCCGCAGTGTGACCCGCTGATCTATCCGGCGAGGGCGAGGTTGTGCATCCGTGCGATGCCGAGCATGGCGTGGTGGACGCCGTCCCCCTTCAAGCGGCAGTCGCGGAGGATCTTCCAGGTCTTCATGCGGGCGAAGACGTGCTCGACGCGGGCCCGAACCTGCTTGTGGGACTTGTTGTGTTCCTCCTTCCAATCCGGGAGTTCACTCTGGCTGCGCTTGCGGCGGTGCGGGATGACCAGGCCGGTGCCCGGGTAGCCGCCGTCGGCGATCGTGGTCGTTCCGCCGACGGCCGCCTTGGCGCCGGACTCTTCCCAGGCCTTGCAGTCGTTGCGGTTCCCGGCAAGCGGCCGGCCGACCACGACGACCAGCCGGGTGTCGGCGTCGATGACGACCTGGTGGTTGGTGGAGTACCGGTAGTTCTTGGACCGCTCGGCGATGGCGTGGTCACGGGTGGGGACCAGGGTGCCGTCCACGATGAGCACGGTGTCCTTGGCAAACCGCTTGCGGGACTGGAGTGCGAGCATCGGCGCGAGATGGTCGATGATGCGGTCCGCCGCCGACTTCGAGATCCCGAACAGCGGGGCGAGCTGCCGCATGGTCAGGTTCGTTCGCCAGTACGCGGTGACCAGCAGGGCCCGGTCCTCCAGTGGAAGGCTCCACGGCCTGCCCTTGCGGACCGTGTCCGCACCTGCGCGACGCAGCACCGTCACCAGCTTCTCGAAGGCGCGCGGGCTCAGCCCGGAGAACGGGGCTATCCAGGACGGCTCCGACGCCGTGATCACACCAGTCACATCGAGATCATCTCGCCAATGCGACCACTTCTGCTCAGGCCCGTGGTCGAGAATCCTGCCATGACCGAAGGTGACCGCCACGAGGCATCCACACGTTCATTCCTTGCATGTGCAGCCGAAGTGGCTCGCCTGCTGGACCTTGAGGCTGCGGCCGACGTACCTGAAGATCGACGTGCGCGGCACCTGGCCGGAGCGGCACGAAGGCCACTGCTGGAACGCGCCACCCTGTCTGAGGAGTTCTTCGACGCGCTGATGGCTGCTGCTGTCTACGACCCGGACCCAAGCTTCTGCCGCTGGTTCGTCGAGCCGGCGCTCTACGCATTCGGGCGCCGCAGGGTCATGACGGCATTGCTCGGCTATCTCCGCACGGGCACGACCGCGGAGATAGCCGGTGCCCGGCGGTCCTGGTACTGCGCACATTTGCCACTATGCACTGACCGGTCACCGGCCTACGCGCCCAGCGGAAGTCGCGATCCGGCCCTGGATGAAGTGGACGACGTGGTGGACCAGTGGCTGGAGTCGTCCAGCACCCAGCAGCGTGATCGGAATGCCTCAGGGAGCCACAACCAAGCTTGAGACCCTGGTGGCCAGAGGGTCGTAGCGCAACTCCTCGGGGTTACGGGACAACCTTTTAGCGGCAGTTGCGCACAGGCTGTCAGAGCAGTACTTGAGGGTGAGACTCCGATCCGCCCGAAGAACCTAGGCGGCCCACGGCTTCCACCGCTGTGATGGACCGCCCGTGCACGTCGACAGTTGCACCCTGTCAGCTGTGTTCCTGGCCAAGCAGGTTTTCGTCACCGTGTTTTTGATCAGGGCACCCAAGTAGTAGTCGTTGTCTATCGACCAGAACGCCGCCAAGTCACCGCCCAGGCAGGGTTTCATCGCGATCAACCCGTTCCGCGCCGTCAGGCACAGTCCAGTCGCTTCCTGACGCACGCTCGTCCAGACGCCGTAATCGTCGGCCCAGTCCCATGTTTGGTAGCTGCCCCCGTTGCAGGTGGTCACATACGGGCCGTAGTCCGCCCGATAGTCCAGGCACTTCCATGTGCTCGGCATGGCCTCGAACATCCCCCTCGCCCCCGCCGCGCTTGCCGGAGGCGCGTTCAGCCCGATCATCATCCCGGCGGCTGCCCCGATCACTGCCAACTTCTTCAACATCAAGAGACTCTCCGGAACCCTAGAGTTGAGCGAGAGCATGACACTAGGAGTCTGCCGCAGTGTGAGGTTCGCCCGCCAGTGCGCGGCCATCAGCAGGCTCCTGTCCGCGAAAGGACGTTGCCGCAGGCGGGCGGTGCCGCTGTCGGCAGGTGTCCTCGTGGTCCTGCTCGCCATCGCCTTCAAGATGGTGGCCGGCTCGGTTCTGCCCACCCAGTCCCGTGACCGCCTGCACTGGTGGAACGGCTGGTGGAACCGCAAGAACAAGAAGTAGCTCGGATGCTGCCCCCTCCCGTTCGGGGAGGGGGCCTTTCGATGCTCTCTGCCCGGTACCTCTCCGAGAAGTCGGTCAAGGCGCACGTCCCCAACGTCCTGACCAAGGTCGGCCCCAACCTGACTCGCAGCTATGCCAGTGCTCAGATTCCTTCACCCCACTCGTACGCCGTACTGAGCGACGCCTCACGTTGCACCGCACATCCCACCCAGATTGTCAGCGCCATCTCCTAGACTCAGTAGGAGAGTTGGCGGGCCCACTCGCGAGTGGGCCCGCCTACCGCCGACTGGGGGGGACACGATGATCCGTGCACAGGGGTCCGGCGAGAATGAGCCGGATGACCTCCGCAAACCTACGAAGGCACAGATCGAAGAGGAGTTCCACGGATCGCTCGCCGAACTCGCCGACGCCCCGTCCGACTGGACGTATTCCCTATCGCCCTACCGTTCGCATGACTTCCTCTACCACGTCAGCGCCTTCTACTCCGCCGACAGCCGGGTGGTTGCCGTCGTCTCCACGGTGAGGCCGTTTCCTGACCTCTATCGAGTCCAACTCGTGGTCGAGCTCCATGCGGAACTGGCGGCCTTCCTGTTCAACTCCAGCCCGGTACAGCCGCCCGTGTTCGGCGACTTGACCTTCACCCCGTCCACCGCGGTGGTCAACGTGAACGGCACCGACACGACGGTGAGGGCGATGTCCGGCCACGGCGCTACCAGTGCGGAGGTCACCGTCGGCTCCGTCTCCGTGTTCGTCTCAGCGGCGAATGAGTTTTTCCAAGAGCCGCCGAAAATCACTCTTGGATCGTGGGGGCGCCGCAGGTGGCTGACCTGGCGCGGTAAACTCGGCTGATGGTCCGGAGGGGTGTCGTAGGCCCACCGTGGGCCCGCGAGCGCGGTCCCTTCGGGCCCTCGACTTCTCGGCCGCCGTGCCGGCCGCCGAACCCTGACGTACAACGAGAGCCCCCTCCCCGATCGGGGAGGGGGCTCTTCTGCGTTTCTGGCTAAAGGTTGTCCCGTAACTGCCGCCGGGCGTCTCGCGGCATACTGGCGCTCGTTGATGACCTTGTTCGGCTGTGGGCGCGTTCGTGGCTGAGTTGCGATGTGAGGCGGTTCGCTGGGTGGACGATGAGCCGTGGCCCGGGGTGGTCGAGGTTCAGTTCACGGATGCGGCCGGACAGCGTTGGTCGCTGCTCGACAAGCCTCCGATCTTCGCGGCGACGGGCGAGCTCGGCCCGGACACGTCGTATCCGGTGGAGGTCACCGTCGCCTGCGCGGTCGCCGAGGGTCATGGCCCGGCGGGCGACAACGAGGTCGTCACCGTCTCCACCTCGCCGGACGGTGTCACCACACCGGACGGACTTGAGGAGTTCACGGTGCGGCGGAAGCAGCTCATCCGCTGAGCGCGAGGTTGTGGAGCCGTGCGACACCCAGCATCGCGTGGTGCACGCCGGCTCCGCGCAGGCGGCAGTCGCGCAGGACCTTCCAGTTCTTCATCCGTGAGAAGACGTGCTCAACCCGGGCCCGGGCCCTGCGATGGACGGCGTTGTCGGCTTCCTGCCCGGGCGTGAGGTGTTCCTGTCCGCGACGCCGCCGGTGCGGAATCAGGGCGCCGGTCCCCTGGTGGCCGCCGTCCGCCAGGACCGGCGCGTCCCCGCAGGCGCGGTCGACGCCCGACTCGGCGAAGGCCCGGCAGTCGTTGCGGTTGCCCGGCAGAGGCAGCCCAACGGCGACGACCAGGCGGCTGTTGGCGTCGATCACCACCTGCTGGTTGGTCGAATACCGGTAGTTCTTGCTGGAGGCCGCGATCGTCCTGTCGCGGGTGGGCACCAGGGTGCCGTCCACGATCAGTACGGTGTCCTGCCGCGGCCGTCGCGCGGGCGAGATCGCCAACAGCGGAGCGAGGTGGTCCAACACCCGGTCCGCGGCTGACTTCGAGATCCCGAACAGCGGCGCGACCTGCCGCAACGTCAGGTTGGGCCGCCAGTAGGTGGCAACCAGCAGCACCCGGTCCTCCAGGCACAGCCGCCACGGCCGGCCGCGCTGGACGTCACCGCCACGACGTCGGACCAGCGCGACCAGCTTGCGGAACTGCGACTCGCTCAACCCCGAGAACGGCTCGATCCACATCGGATCGCCCGCCGAGATCACCCCACCCATGCCGTGACCAACGCGGAAGCGAGGCGGCAGTTACGGGACAACCTTTAGGCGTTTTGGTACGAGGAGCCGGGCTACAGGTCGAACTCGAGGTGCTCGATGTCGGTGAACCGGACTTCTTCCAGGGAGCCGGCGCGGCGGCCGCCGTCCTGGAAGTACACCTCCTTGAGTGCTTCGGCGGCGATCTGCTGGAGCTGGGCGTCGCTGGCGCCGGCGTCCTGGGCGTCGAAGAGACGTGCGGCGTAGACCGGGGGCAGGGCGACGGTCAGGTGCCGGATGCGGTCCTGGTCGGTCGACCCGATCGGCGCGGTGTAGCCCATGCGGGCGCGGGTGTCGATGACGA
>NZ_JBHXRW010000108.1:0-10677 GCF_042716635.1 Streptomyces sp. NPDC058664
GCCGGCCTCTCCGAGAACGCCATGGGGATACGCCTCCTCAACCAGGCGAAAGCCACCTACCCGACCCTTGCGAAAAGCTGGGTCGACACCGGCTTTAAGAACACCGTCATCGAGCACGGCGCCCACCTCGGAATCGACATCGAAGTCGTCAACCGCAACCCCGAAAAACGCGGCTTCCACGTCGTGAAAAGACGCTGGGTGGTCGAGCGAAGCATCGGCTGGATCATGATGCACCGCCGCCTGGCCCGCGACTACGAGACCCTCACCACCAGCTCCGAAGCCATGATCCACATCGCCTCGATCGACAACCTCGCCAAGCGCATAACGGACGAGACCACACCAACCTGGCGAGGAACCTACTAGGGTATAAGCGGCAATCCGCCTAGATCAAACGCCCTCTGAGAGGTCCGCCGGTTCGTGGAGGTGCGCTGAGAGGCCCGCCGGTTCGTCGGGGTGCGCCGAGCGATCCCCGGGGCCGTGGATTGGCAGGCGGGGTCAGATCGCCCTGATGTCGCCGGGGGTCCTCCGGGGCGCCCTGCGGGGCGGGACGCGGCCGCTGAGGAGGATCAGACGGGCCGCGCGATGACGCTGGCCCGCGTACGGGGCCAGGAGCTCCAGCATCGCCTCGTCGTCGGCCGTGCGGTCGCCCGCGAGGGCCCAGCCGACGATCCCGGGGAGGTGGAGGTCGCCGGTGGTGACCTCGTCGGGGGCGCCGTTGCTGCGCTGGACCGTCTCGGCGCTCGTCCAGGGGCCGATGCCGGGGACCAGTTCCAGGCGCTCGCGGGCCGCCGGCGGGTCCATGTGCGCGGCCTCCTCCAGACGGGCCGCCACCCGGGCGGCGCGGACGATCGTGGCCGAGCGCTTGCCGTCGACGTTCGCGCGGTGCCACTCCCAGGAGGGGATCCGCGTCCAGGTGCGGGCGTCGGGCATCGCGTACATGCCGTCGGGAGCGGGGCCGGGGGCGGGGTCGCCGTACTTCCGTACGAGGACGCGCCAGGCGCCGTACGCCTCGTGCGTCGTGACCTTCTGCTCCAGGACCGACGGGATCAGCGACTCCAGGACCAGGCCGGTGCGGGTGAGGCGGAGGCCGGGGCGGCGGCGGTGGGTCGCCAGGAGCAGCTTGTGGCGGGGGACGAAGGCGGCCGGATCGTCCTCGGCGCCGAGCAGCGCGGGGAGGCGGTCCAGGAGCCAGGTCGCTCCCGGGCCCCAGGCCTCGGCCGCGGGCCGTCCCTCGCGGACGCGGATCCGGAGGGTTCCCGGACCGTCGGGGGTGCGGCTGACCCGCCAGAACGAGCCGTCCGGGGTGGCCCGGAAGGTGGGGTCGGCGGGGCCGCGGCGGAGGGGGCCGAGGGTGAGGCCGAGGTCGACGGTCTCCGTCCCGGGAACGGGGATGTGGCCGCCGCGCACGGTGGTGCGGGTGGGGTTGGTGGGGGGTGTGAAGCGGCCGGCCATGGCTATGACACTACGGGGTGCACACGGTTTCCTGCGGGGGCTGTACGGGCCGTCCCAGGTCCTACGGGTGAACGAGCAGGGGGACGGGCGCCGCCCTCGGGGTCGTTGTGCCCACCCTCCCCCAAGCTCTCGGCTTCGCTCGAGCAGGGGGACCCCCACCGCCCCTGCGGAACGTATGCCCGCAACGGGACGGACGGGCGGGCACGCGCCCAGCGGTGGGCCTGGGACTACTGGTCCGAGGAGAAGCGGACCGTTGCTGCCGGGAGGGTGGCGTCGCACCAGACGCGGACGCCGTCGCGGAGTTCGTTGTCGGGGCCCACGTGGGCCCCGTCGCCGATGACCGCGCCCGTGAGGACCGTACGGGCGCCGATGCGGGCGCCCGCGCCTATGAGGGAGTCGGTGATCACCGCGCCCGGTTCGACGACCGCGCCCGTCAGGAGCGTGGAGCCCGTGATGCGGGCGCCCTCGCCGACCACCGCGTCGGCGCCGACGACCGTGCCGCCGGTCAGCTTGGCGTCGGGGGCGACGCGGGCCGTCGGCAGGACCAGGCGGTCGCCGCAGCGGCCGGGAACGGCCGGGGACGGCGCGCGGCCCAGGACCAGGTCGGCGGAGCCGCGGACGAAGGCCTGCGGAGTGCCGAGGTCCAGCCAGTACGTCGAGTCGACCATGCCCTGGAGGTGCGCTCCGGAGGACAGGAGCTCCGGGAAGGTCTCCCGTTCGACCGAGACCGGGCGGCCCGTGGGAATGGTGTCGATGACCGAGCGCCGGAACACGTACGCGCCCGCGTTGATCTGGTCGGTGACGATTTCCTCGGGGGTCTGCGGCTTCTCCAGGAAGGCGGTGACCCGGCCCGTCGCGTCCGTCGGGACCAGGCCGAAGGCTCTCGGGTCCTCGACCCTGGTGAGGTGGAGCGAGACGTCCGCGCCCGAGGAGGAGTGGGTGGCGACGAGGGCCCCGATGTCGAGTCCCGTGAGGATGTCCCCGTTGAAGATGAGGACCGGGTCATCGGGTCCTGAACGCAGCCGGGAGGCCACGTTGCGTATCGCGCCGCCGGTGCCGAGCGGCTCCTCCTCGGTGACGTACTCCAGGCTCAGGCCGAGCGCGGAACCGTCTCCGAAGTGCGGTTCGAAGACCTCGGCCAGGTAGGAGGTGGCGAGCACGATGTGCTCGACGCCGGCGGCGCGGGCGCGGGCCAGCTGGTGCGTCAGGAAGGGGACGCCCGCTGCCGGGACCATGGGTTTGGGCGTGTTGACCGTGAGCGGTCGCAGCCGTGTTCCCTTGCCACCGACCAGGAGGATCGCTTCTGTCACCTTGTCGTCTCTGCTTCCTGTTCGGGGCCGGTCGGCTCGCCCGTCTCGGTCGTCCGTGCGATATGACCGGTCAGTTTAGGCAGATGGTTGCCCCGATGACCCCATCAGCGCCTTCCCTGGTACTTCGCGGAGCTCACACGGGCCGTTCCGAGCTTGCCGTACAGGTGCACTCCTGGGCACTCCGTCGCGAATCCGTCCCGATGCCCCGCAATGGCGTTGAACCGGACCTTGCTGCCCTTCTTGTACAGGTTTCCGCCTCCTGAGACGAGGTACGACGTTCCCTTCGGGTTCACCCCGTGCAACCCGAGCTTCCAGGCCGTCAGACGGGCGACGGCGGTCACCGCGGCGGCCGGCGGGGCGCTCTTGCTGAAGGTGCCGAGGACCGCGATGCCCATGCTGTTGGTGTTGAAACCGAGGGTGTGCGCGCCGAGGACGGGCTTGGCCACGCCGCCCGCACGTCCTTCGTAGATGTTTCCGCACTTGTCGACGGCGAAGTTGTAGCCGAAGTCTCGCCATCCGCTGCTCTTGACGTGGTAGCGGTAGATACTGCGCAGGACGGAGGGCGCCTGGCGGCAGGTGTAGTTGTTGCCGGTCGCGCTGTGGTGGACGAAGGCCGCCTTGATGCTCTTCGTGTAGACGAAGCCCTTCTCCCGGATCTTCTCGTCGGCGCCCCAGCCCTTGCGCGTGATGATCGTGGGGCGGGGGCCGATGTACGGCTTGGCCGGGGCGGCAGCCGGACGGACGGGGGCCTCGGCCGCCGGAGCCTGCGCCTCGGAGGCCTCGGCCTGGGCCGCCGGTGCTTCGACCTGGGCCTCCTGCGCGCTGGGCAGGTACGGGAGGTACGGAAGGTACGGGAATGCGATCTCCGTCGCCGCCTTCGACAGGGCCGGGATCCAGGTCGACCCGTACGCGGCGAGCCGGGCGTTGACCGCGCCGACCGCCGCCTCCGCGACGTTCAGGCCGGCCAGCGGGATCGACACCGCCGCGATCCGGGTCGCGGGAGCGGGCGCGGCAGCGAGATCGGGGGCGGACGCGGGGTGCGGAGCGGCGTCGGAGCGGGGGTCGGGGGCGGAGTAGGGGTCGGGTGGGGGCGTCACCGGGTCCTCGCCCGGGTCGACCAGTTCCAGGCGCAGACCCTCGGGGAGCGGTTCCTCCCCCCGTACACGGATCTCCACGCCGTCCGAGTCGCCCACCCACAGCGGGGCCGTGGAGCCCTTGAGCGCCCGCCCGGCGCCCTCGGCGGTGTCCGGGTCGGCGCCGTGCTCGTCGTTGTGGGTCTCCACGTCCTGCCACTCCGACCAGGTGTTGCCGCCGGTGGCCCGGGTGCGGACCTGCACGGTGCCGTGCAGGGCGGCGGCCGGGTCGTCCCACACGACGCCGACGAGGGAGAAGGGCCTGACGTCGCGTCGGGTGAGCCCCCGCGCGTCCGTCCCGCCGCCCAGGGCCCGGTCGGTGTCACCGCCGAGCGGCGCCAGCGGCAGGGACTGGGTGGCGCCGGGGAGTTCGGGTTCGGGCGCGGGTGGCTGTGCGGAGAGCGCCGGTGGCAGTCCGAGCGCCGGAGGCACCTCGGCCGCCGCGGGCGCGGCGAGGGAGACCGGCAGGGCGAGAATCGCCGCGCAGGTGACGGCGATCGAGGAGGCGAGTGAGGCACGCATGGGCCGATCGTGCGTACCAGGGGGCCGTTCCGCGCGCCGGGATCGGGCCCGGAAGCCGGCGCCGTGTCAGGCCGACCGGTGGACGGCGTCACCGGTACGGCGGACCCCCATGCGGCCGCGCGCGTACGCTGTCCGGCGTGAACGCCAGCGACCGCACCCCTGCCGACCTGCTGCGATCCGCGCTCGCCGCGGACCCCGCCCGCCCCTTGGTCACCTTCTACGACGACGCCACCGGTGAGCGGGTGGAATTGTCCGTCGCCACCTTCGCCAATTGGGTGGCCAAGACGGCGAACCTGCTCCAGGGCGAACTGTCCGCCGCGCCCGGCGACCGGCTCGCGCTGCTGCTGCCCGCGCACTGGCAGACCGCCGTCTGGCTGCTCGCCTGCTCCTCCGTCGGGGTGGCCGCGGAGCTCGGCGGCGACCCGGCGGACGCGGACCTCGTGGTCGCGGGGCCGGACACGCTCGACGCGGGTCTCGCCTGCTCCGGGGAGCGGATCGCGCTCTCGCTGGCCCCGCTGGGCCGCCGCTTCCCGGCCGCGCCCGCCGGATACGCGGACTACGCGGTCGAGGCGCCGAGCCAGGGCGACCGGTTCGCCCCGTTCGTACCGGTCGATCCCGATGCCGCCGCGCTCGTCGTCGACGGTACGGAACGCAGCGGCGCACAGCTTGTCGAACAGGCCCGCGCGGACGCGGAGGAGCTCGGCCTCGCGCCCGGCGCCCGGCTGCTCTCCGGGCTCGGGTACGGGGAGTGGAAGGGGCTCTCGGCAGGCCTGTACGCGCCCCTCGCGGCCGGCGGCTCCGTGGTCCTCTGCCGGAACCTGGACCGGCTGGCGCCGGAGTCCCTCGCCAAGCGGGTCGAGAGCGAGCGCGTGACGGTCACCGCCGTCTGACTCGCCCGTTCGGCCCAACACCGCGCCGGGTCCCCGGGTCCCGGCACGCCGTCCGGTACATGATCGGCCGGGGGGAGTCGATTCCTTCCGTACAACCATGTGTCGGGTTCGGCCGTCTCCTTCTTCGACCGGCGGCCGCCCGGCGTGCCGCCGACGCCATGAAGGACGGACTCAGACGTGACGGACCGCGCGGGCACGCCCGCCGAACCGGATCCCCCTCCGGCGGACGGGGACCCCCCTCCCGCGGAGGGCACGGCGCCCGGCGCCCCGGCGGGGCCGCGTCGGCACCCCTGGCTGCGGTGGACGGCGCTCGGCGTCTCGGTCGTGGTGCTGGCCGGGGCCGGGGCCGGCTGGTGGTTCTACCGGAAGCTCGACGGCAACATCACCACGGACACCACCGCCGCCGATGAGCTCCGGAAGTACGAGAAGGAGCGCCCGGCCGCGGTCGTGTCGGCCGCCCGGAACATCCTGCTCATCGGTTCGGACACGCGTGCCGGCGCGGGCAACCGCGAGTACGGCAGGGACAAGGGGACCCAGCGGTCCGACACGACGATCCTGCTGCACCTGTCGGCGGGGAAGTCGAGCGCGACCGCCGTCTCCCTCCCCCGCGACCTGATGGTGACGATCCCGAGCTGCCGCAAGGCCGACGGGACCCGGACCCGCGAGCAGTTCGCGCAGTTCAACTGGGCCTTCGAGTTCGGTGGTACGGCGTGCACGATCCGTACCGTCGAGAAGCTGACCGGGATCCGGGTGGACCACCACATGGTGATCGACTTCCAGGGCTTCAAGAAGATGGTGGACGCCGTCGACGGCGTGGAGGTCTGCCTGAAGGAGCCCGTCGACGACTCCGACGCGAAGCTGAAGCTGCCCGCGGGGCGCCAGACGCTCCACGGGGAGCAGGCGCTCGGCTTCGTACGCGCCCGGAAGTCGATCGGCAACGGCAGCGACACGGAACGCATGGACCGCCAGCAGCAGTTCCTCGGCGCCCTGGTCAACAAGGTGCAGAGCAACGGGGTGCTGCTGAACCCGACCAAGCTCTATCCGGTCCTGGACGCGGCCACCAAGGCGATCACGACCGACTCGGGGCTCGACTCGCTGCGGGACCTGTACGACCTGGCGCGGTCGATGCGGTCGGTACCGACCGAGAAGGTGCAATTCCTCACGGTCCCGCGCCGCTCCTACAGATATGACGCGAACCGGGACGAACTGGTACAGCCGGCGGCGAGTCAACTCTTCAAGCAGCTACGGGAGGACCGGCCCGTCGTGGTGACGCCCGGCGGGAAGGACGACGACGGGCAGGACGGCGGCGGCGACGGGAAGCCCGACGACGCGGGCGCCCCGACCCCCTCCGTGACCCCGACCTTCACGGGCCGGAACGCGGCGGAAGGGGTGTGTTCCTAGACGGGCCGGCGGAGGGAGCCGGCGGGTGCGGGCGGAGGGGGTCGGGTGAACGGGGCGCCTCGAAGGGCTTCCGAGAACGCTGAGTAAAGGCCACACCAAGGGGAGGGCCGGGACGGATGAGGTTTGAGCAAATTGCCCGGTTGTAAGGGGCGTGGAATTTGTCACGCGCGTCGCCCCACGTTGAACTGGGCGGATACTGTGACGCGATCCGGTGCACCCGACCGCGTGGTCGCATTCACCAAGGATCGAACGACCGAGAGAGCGGCGCCCTGTGGGGGAGGCGCCTCGCGTGGCACCGACGGAGGACTCGAGTAACCGTGGACGCGCACAGCCGTGGACAGGCGGACGAGATCGACCCCGCCGACCAGTGGGTACTCAACCCGCAGACGGGCAACTACGAACTGCGACTGGACCACTCCGCTGGGCAATCAGAGCCGCAGACCCCGTCCAGGTCCCGTAGATCCACCGTTCCCGTACCGTCGCCCACCGAGGCCCCCGTCGAGGCACCCGTGCCCGGCCAGCGCCGTCGCCGGGTCACCGAGACGGGCGGCGGCGGACAGCAGCCGCCCGCGAGCCGCCGCAAGCGCAAGCAGGGCGCGTCGCGCAAGAAGAAGGTCCTGCTGTGGACCGGCGGCACGATGGCGTTCGTCCTCGTGGGCGGCGCGACCGGCGCGTACCTGCTCTACAACAAGCTCGACGGCAACATCGGCTCGGTCGACGTCGGCAACGCCACGGTCAAGACGGAGACGATGGACGGGCCGCTCAACATCCTGATCATCGGCAACGACGTCCGTACCGGTGAGGGCAACGAGAGCTACGGGGACAAGACGAACGTCACCGGCCACGCCGACACGACGTTCCTCATCCACATCTCCGAGGACCGGACCAACGCGACGGCCCTGAGCATCCCCCGTGACCTCAAGACCAAGATCCCGGACTGCCCCACGAAGCAGCCCGACGGCTCGACGAAGGTCATCCCCGGCTCGGTCGGCAAGACCAAGTTCAACGAGTCCTTCGGTGTGAACGGCCGCGACCCGGGCTGCACGATCCGCACCATCACGGAGATGTCCGGCCTGGGGATCAACCACTTCATGATGGTCGACTTCAACGCCGTCAAGACGCTGTCCGCCGCGGTCGGCGGTGTGAAGGTCTGTCTCACGAAGCCCATCCACGACAAGAAGTACTCGAAGCTCAACCTGTCCGAGGGCGAACACCGCCTCCAGGGCGAGCCGGCTCTCGCGTTCCTCCGCAACCGCCACGGTCTCGGCAACGAGAGCGACCTGGACCGCATCAAGATGCAGCAGCAGTTCCTCGCCTCGATGATGCGGCAGCTCAAGGAAGACACCCTGGACAGCCCGTCGCAGCTCCTCGCGGTCGCGAACGCGGCCACCGAGGCGCTCACGGTCGACAAGGGGATAGACAGCGTCATGAAGCTGACCACCCTGGCCAAGGGGATCGGCAAGGTCGACCTGAAGAACATCACCTTCGCGACCGTTCCGGTCGTCGACAACCCCGACGAGCCGCCCACCAAGCGGGCGACGGTCGTCCTCAACCAGACGCTGGCTCCTCAGGTGTTCTCGATGATCCAGAACGACGTCTCCTTCACCGAGGTGAAGAAGAAGGAGAAGCAGGCCAAGGACGCCAAGGCGCAGGCCCAGGCGAAGCTCCTCCAGGGACCGCGCGCCGCGGCCGCCGACGTACGCGTCGACGTCTACAACGGCAGCGGCATCCAGGGCGCGGCCCAGTCGACCATCGTCTGGCTGCAGAACGAGCAGGGCGTGAGCCGCTCCACCAACAAGAGCAACGCCCCCGAGAAGGCGGCGAAGACCACGCTCACCTACGCACCGAACCAGGCCGATCAGGCCCGCAAGCTCGCGGACATGATGGGTCTGTCCGCCGCGGCGCTCAAGCCGGGCACACAGGCCGCCGGGGAACGCGAGCCCATGACGCTCGTCCTCGGCGCCGACTTCAAGGGCGCAGGAATTTCCATGGCCGCTCCGACGAAGGCGCCGGACGTGGGTCAGGTAGAAGCAGACAAGCAGGTGTGCGCCAAGTGACCCGGAAACACCGGAACACGGCGCCCTCCTGACTGACGAGGGGACCTGGGGTGGGACAGAACAGCGTGCGTGGGGAGGGAACGCGGGGCCGCGTTCCGCGCGCCCGTGAACTGGGCTGGGACGACGACCTGCACGGCGCCGGTGAGGTCACCGGCGCCGGGGGCGACGCTCCCGAGGAGAAGGCGGCGGGGGCCGACGCGCCCGCGTCGACCCGTGCCGAGCGCCGGCGCGGGAACGCCGGTGGCGGTAAGGGGACGGGCGGCGGTACGGGTGCGGGCGGCCGCGCCGCCGCACGTCGGCGCGCCAAGAAGACCGGCAAGCGCAAGGCACTGCGCTGGGTGGCGATCACCCTGTCGCTCCTGATACTCGGCACGGCCGGCGCCGGATACCTGTACTACGAGCACCTGAACGGCAACATCCGCAGCGGTGACCGGGCGGGCGGCGACAGCGGTGTGAAGAAGACCCCGCCCAACGCGCTCGGCGACACCCCGCTGAACATCCTCCTGATCGGCTCCGACAGCCGGGCCGACGCGAAGAACGTGGCGCTGGGCGGCGGAAAGAACCTGCGGGACAGCAAGCCCCTGGCCGACGTGCAGATGCTGTTCCACGTCTCCGCGGACCGCAAGAACGCCTCGGTCGTCTCCATCCCGCGCGACACGATCGTGCGCATCCCCGAGTGCAAGTCCGAGGACGGCAGCGAGACCTTCCCGTCCACCACCAACCAGCCGATCAACGAGACGCTGGGGCGCGGCGGTCCCGGCTGCACGCTCACCACCTGGGAAAGCCTCACCGGGGTCTACATCGACCACTGGATCATGGTCGACTTCGCGGGCGTGGTGGCCATGGCCGACGCGGTCGGCGGCGTCCCGGTCTGTGTGAAGACCGGCGTCAGCGACCACCCGACACGGCTGCAGCCCGGTGGCTCCGGTCTGAAGCTGCCCGAAGGGACGCACGAGGTCAAGGGCAAGCAGGCGCTCCAGTGGCTGCGCACCCGGCACGCCTTCGGCAGCGACCAGAACCGGGCCAAGGCCCAGCGCATGTACATGAACGGCATGTTCGAGAAGCTCCAGAACCAGAACGCCTGGACCGACACCGGCCGCCTCATGAGCCTGGCCGAAACCGCCACCAACGCCCTCCAGGTCTCCCAGGACCTCGACACGGTCAAGAAGCTCTTCGACCTGTCGATGCAGCTCAAGAACGTGAAGCTGGACCGCCTCACCACGGCGAACATCCCGACGGCCCAGTGGTCGCAGGACACGAACAAGAACGTCCTCGTCGAGCAGTCGGCCGAGAAGATCTTCCGGATGCTCCGCGACGACGTCGCCTTCGACAAGAACGGCGATCCGGCCGGTACCAAGAAGCCGACCGCTCCGGCCAAGCCGAAAGCCACCGCCGAGGCGCCCGGTTCGCTCGCCGTGACGGTCGTCAACGGCACCGGCAGCGACGCCGAGCCCGCCGTCGAGGGCCGCGCGGGCGCGGTCGCCGAGATCCTCCAGGGCAAGGGCTTCACGCAGGCCGAGTCCTCCAAGGAGGGCGGAAACCGCAAGGACACCGTGGTCACCTACCCCAAGGCCGACGCCGACCAGGGCAAGGCGAACGCCCAGTCCGTGGCCAAGGCGCTCGGACTGCCCGACTCGGCCGTCCGGGCCGACACGAAGGCCGAGGACATCACGCTGATCGTCGGCTCCGACTGGCGCGAGGGCACGGTCTACAAGAAGCCGGCCGTCGAGGCCGGCGACCTGCCGAAGGACGGCACGGAGATCCTCCGCGGCAACGACAAGGACTGCATGTACATCTACCCCCCTTACCAGTGGGACGGAAAGAGCTGACGCTCCGCGCACAGACCGATGGCCGGGTCCCTCGAGGGACCCGGCCATCGGTCTGTGCGCGGAGCGGTCGTCAGACCGACTCG
>NZ_JBHXRW010000109.1:0-10639 GCF_042716635.1 Streptomyces sp. NPDC058664
TCCGTATGCTCATCAGACGATCGGCGAACCGGTACCGCTGGGACAACCGGCCCACCACCCGACGCCTCAAGTGATCCATTTGCCGGTCGGTCTAAATCGGCCGGTTGGCGACCTGACCCTCGCGGATCTTCACGTTCACACAGTCGATGAAGACCACCGGATAGACCGAGTCGAGCGGGCGGGCCTGCCATTCGGCCATGCCCTCCATCACCGAGTCGGTGATCGTGGAGATGGTCTGCTTGGACACATCGGCGCCGTAGACCTCGGCCAGATGAGCCGAGATCTCGCCATGGGTCAGGCCCTTCGCCGACAGCGACAGCACCATCTCGTCCACCCCGGTCAGCCGCCGCTGGTGCTTGCGGACGATCCGCGGCTCGAAGGCGCCCTCCCGGTCCCGCGGCACCTCGACGGTCACCGGACCGACGTCGGTGACGACCGTCTTGGAGCGCTTGCCGTTGCGGGAGTTGCCGCCGTTCTTCCCGGCCGGATCATGCCGGTCATAGCCGAGATGGTCGCTCATCTCGCCCTCGAGAGCCGACTCCAGCAGCCGCTTGGTGAGCTGCTGGAGCAGCCCGCCCTCGCCCGTCAGCTGCAGACCTTCGGCCTGGGCCCGGGAGACGAGCTCCTCCACGAACCGGTCGTCCACCGCGGCCGAGCCGGCCTCGGTCCCTAACTTTTCACTGGTCACAGGTGCATCTTCCATGAGTCGGATACACCGAATTTCTTACAGTCCCGATGAAAACGGCTCAGTGAAACGAATTAAAGACACCCGCCGAACAGACCCAGCCACCCGCACCGAGCGGGCAGACGTCTTATCGGAGCAGGCCCTCACCACTTCCTGACCAGACGCTTGGTCCGCAAAGGCATTCGCACAGACAGCTGGAGCCCTATTCACGGGGTTCTTTTCGATCATGAGGATGGCCCTGCTCGATAGCCTGAGGTCTGCGACAACATCAGGTCTCTACCGGGGCAGGGCCATTGGGCTGGAACGTTACGACAGGGCTGGATACCGATCAACTCGATGGGCTGGTGGCACGGGTTCATCGTGAGCTCGTGGAGGATCCGGACCCGCCGGTGGCGCCGGGGCGGATGTGCGCGCTTGGGTTGTACAAGTCGGTGGTGCTGGTGTTGTTCCTGCTGCGGCAGAACCCGGTTCAGAAGGCCGCCGCCGAGCTGTTTGACATCAGTCAGGCCACCGTCTCCAGGCGGTGGACGGCCTTGCTGCCGGTGGTGGAGAAGGTCCTGGCCGGCCACGTTACCGACCCCGCCCAGGTGTCCGCCGGCCGGATCGTCCTGGTGGACGGCACCCTGGTGACGACGTGGGACTGGAGAAGCGAAGGCACCGGGCTGTTCTCCGGCAAGCACCGTGACACCGGCTTCAACCTGCAGGTCGCCGCCACGCTCGCCGGGGATCTGCTCGCGGTCTCCGCGCCCGTCCCGGGCTCCCGCCACGACATGCACGCCTGGCGCCAGTCCTCTTTTCCCGAGGTCTTCGCCGAACGCGAAGGCCTCGGCGATCTGGGCTACGTCGGCTCCGGCCTGATCACACCACGGCGCAAACCGCCCGGCCGGGAACGAGTCGCAGGAGACAAAGCCGCCAACCACTCGGTCAACACCCTCCGAGCCGCCGTCGAACGGGCCATCGCGCACCTCAAGGACTGGAAGATCTTCGCCACCCGCTACCGCGGGCCCCTCGCCCGATTCCCCGACATCGTCAAGGCCGTCACCGCCCTCGCCTTCTACAAAACAGGCTGGTGAAACCCCCGTGAATAGGCCTCCTGGTCCCCCAGAGCGCGGGATCACCGGCTCCCGCAGAACCACCCCCTATCGGGTGGGGGAGAAACTGGCTCTCGCCGCGTCGAAGTGTTTCCGTATGGTGGGGGCTGTGCTGTCGGGTCCGGCGACCCAGAAGTCGTAGGTGCGCCCGTTCTTGGTGTATCGCAGGTCGATGGAGCGGTGGCGGATGCCGGAGGTGGTGTCGTACCAGGTGAACTCCCAGAGGGCGGCTGGTGCGCCGTTGTGCTCGGTCCGCTTCAGGTGGATGCGCTGGTATTTCGGGTATTCGGCGATTGCGGTGGTGCCGGTGCCGTTGTTGTCCTGTTGCGAGAGTTCGGCATATGGGTCGCCTTTTCCGTCGGGCGGGGACAGGTGGACGCCGAGCCGGTACGTTCGATCTGCCGAGTAGTAGAAGATGCGGCGCTTGTCCGCATAGGGCCCGGTCCAGTCTTTGCCGATCTCGACGGTGAATCCGGAAGGGTCGCTGATCGCACGGAACCCCGTACGCCCACCTGTCGGTGACGCAGGCCCCGGTGCGGCACTGGAGGGTCGTTCGGCCATGAGAGGTGGCACGGCATAGAGTCCCACGGCGGCCAGAGCCGTGACCGTCATGCCGATGAGGGCACGGGTGAGCCATCGGCGGGAGGCCACCCTGGCAGCCGGTGCCGGGCCGGTGTGCTCCGGCGGGACATGAGCAGGCTGGCGCAGAAGGGCGGTAGGCGGACGCTCCGCAGAGGTAGTGCCCGTTCCGGAGAGGGATTGCCGCCGGCCGTCGGGAGCGCCGGCGGCGTCGGCCTGCGCCTTTGGGCGGGGTAGGAGCCCGATGGAGGACGGCGCATCAGGACGCTCAGCGGCGATCAGCACGGACCGGGCGTCTTGTGCCGTCATCCGCAGCGACGGGTCCTTGGCCAGAAGGCCGTTGATGACCTCGGCGAGAGGACCGGCGTTCCGGGGTGGGTCGTATGTCCCCTCCAGTATTGCCTGGAGGGTCGCGAACTCATTGTTGCGGCGGAACGGAGAGCGTCCCTCGACCATCTCGTAAAGGGTCGCTCCCAGGGACCACAGATCACATGCTGGTACGGCTCGCAGGCCCTGGATACGTTCCGGCGACAGATAATCCAGTGTTCCGATCATCGCGCCAGGGCTGGTCAGCGTGCCGGCGCCGGCCATCGAGGCGATACCGAAGTCCGTCAAAACCGTGCGGCCGTCCGGCCGGGACAACAGAAGATTGGACGGTTTGACATCACGGTGCACGACATCGCAGGCGTGCGCAGCGATCAGCCCGTCCAGCGCCTGGCGCGCGATGCGGGCCGCATCGCCGGCCGCCATCGGGCCGGTGGCCAGTTCGTCCGCGAGGGAGTGGCCCGTCACCAGTTCCATGATGATCCACGGCCGGCCCTCGTCCGTGACGACATCGTGAACGACGACCACGTTCCGGTGCCGGACCACTGCTGCAGCCCTGGCCTCCCGTAGCGCCCGCTCCGACCGCTGGCGCCACTCCTCGGTATCAAGGTCGGCGCGTGCCCGGATCTCTTTGATCGCGACTGCACGTCCCAGCTTCGTGTCCTGGGCAGCCCACACCGCTCCCATGGCTCCGCGTCCGATCAGCTCACCGAGCCGATAACGGTCCGCAATGACTCCATGATCCACTGGTTCTGCCTTTTCTGTCCTTATGGCTGCTGCGCTTCATGGCCTTGCCGGGCCGTTTCACCTGCCGTTGGGCCTCCATCTCCCTGAGAGTTTGCCTGACCAAACCGCGTTGGTGGGCCCCGAGGTCCGGGGTTGCCGCGCGGCGGTGCCTCAGCAGGCGGGGACATCCCCTATTCCCGTGTATCGCCGATCCGTCCCCGTGGAAAAGTTGAGTATCGATTACCTGTCCGTGCCGCCTGTTGCGGGCGTCTACAGACGTAACCATCCAGCTTCCGGGAGGCATGTGTGAAGAAGCGTGTGATGCGGGCCGCCATAATGGCCTGCGCTGGTGTACTGGCCATGGGGCTTCCGGCCGTGGCGCAGGCGGCACCTGCCACGGCGGACAGCGGTGCGGTGATCACATACGAGAAGGGGCACGTACTGTCCTGCACCGGGCAGGCAGGCCAGCGGTCCGTAACGGTCGAGCTGTACGACAACTCGCTGCACGGCTCCTTCGTCAACGCGCACGTCGAGGGACCCGACGGGGAGTACGGGGGCGGCTCAACGCCCACGCGGCTGTTCGACCACAGCTCAATCAACGCCGAGCTGCCCATCGAGCGTCTCGGCGAGGACACCAGCCCGGCCGGCACAGCCGTGATCAAGGGCCTCTACGCCCTCAAGGGGAAGCCCACGCCCGTCCACGACGTCTACCAGGACGACGGCTGGACCATCGTCTCCGAGGGAACCCATCAAAGGCTCAAGCCCAAGGTCACCGTCCGCGTTCTCGGCAAGACAGCGCGACTGACATGCGCTGACGCATTCGCCTACGACCTGAAGGTAACCAAAACGCCCATGTAACACCCAGCGGCGCGGCCACCAGACCATCGCGCAGGCACTGCTCGGCACCGCCGATTGACGCCGCAACGGGCGACCGGACCCTGATAGCGAACCATTCATGTGGTGGCTCCCGGCAATCGGGAGCCACCATACTCGGGCCTGCGCAAACCAGGCATTTTCGCATCACTCGATTTCATAGCGGGACGAATGATTGACTCCCGCTCGCAGACATGGAGGCCCTTTCTTGAGCAGCAACGCCCCCGTACAGATGCCGTCCACCGACTCACACCGCCACCGTCCCCGAGTGCCGATCGGACGCAGACGGCGCGCCATCACTGCGCGAGGCGCGGTTGCTGCGGGTGTTGTCGCTTTGGCCGTTGGGTGGATGCCTGCCGCCTCGGCCAGCCCAGGGGGAATCTACGAGCAGACGGTGACCAGTGAGGGTGTGGCCTGCTTCGCCACCTCCACCGACGGCTCTCTGTTCGTCCGAGCGAAGGTCGGCCGGAACAGCCTCGGCGCAGACGATTTCCAGATGAGGGCCTACGACACGGCCGGCAGCGGTGACCTTCGCTACGAAGCCTTCGGAGCGCCGGGAAACTGGACAGACGGCCATCTCCAAGGCCGGGGCGAGATCATCGATGCCGACGGCAATCCCGTTGCCGGCGAGGCATCGATGAGTGCTTCGTTCCGGCCCCTGGGAGATCCGGTCGAGAAGGTGGTGCGCGTTCAGGAAGGCAACAGCCGCATGGTCGCCACCATCACGACCCAGCGGTATGAGATCACCAACCCGGTTGTCACCGTGCCCGGCTTCGAACTGGGCCCGCTGGACTGCGCCGGGGACCACATCGTCACCCACACAACGTCCACCACTCCGGCAACCTACATCGACAACGACAGGACCCTGGAAACACTGAATTCCGACGAGTGCTCATTGCCCGGCGGCGGGGACGTCTACGGCCGAGTCGACGGACGCCGCCTGACGCTGACGCTCTCCGAACTCCCCGGCGACCTCGACATGGCCAGCGGAACCATCCCCCTGCGAGGCACTTCGGGAACCGGCCAGCTTTCCCTGACGGACCCCACGGGCGCCAGCATGGGAACAGCCCAGGCCGCCGCCTCGGTCACCAAAGCCGGTAATCGCACGACCGAGTCCTTCTCCGAAGACGGAGTCGTAGTCGTACGGACCGTAACCCCCTACCGGCTCGCCCTCAATCTCAACCTGCCCAGCAACCCGGTCGCCACAACCTGCGACATGCAACTGATCTCCGACCGACTGCGCGTGCGCCTGCCCTAGCTGACCTGGTGGACGGAGTCGAACAGTCTGGAACCCATCCAGCCCGCACCACCAGGGCCTCACCCACGGCCTCGACCATCCAGCGCGCCCCGCCCATGACTCCGGCGACCACGCCCATCCCAACGACCGCGGACACCACGCAAGTGCCGAGACTCTTGAGCCACTGCCGCAGTAAATACCGGATTTACTGCGGCAGAGCCCCTATCGTGATCATCACGACCTGCGGCGGACCATTCCGGCCGCCGGGGCCAGGTGTACGCATTTACTGCGGCAGAGCCGGAGGGGCGGGGCGCGCATGGCGATCGAACCAGTGACCGAAATCGGGAGCGGGGGCGCACTCAGGTTGCCGCGCGCCCGGGTCGTGCCCCTGTCCGCCCCGCCCGCGTCGTACACCGCGGCCGTCGAGCGGTATCTCACCGGCGCGGGCATCGCGAAGTCCTCCGCGCGGATCTACCGGATCTCACTGACGACATGGGCATGGATGCTCGCCGGCGAACCCGCGCCGACCGGACCCGCCCGCCGCGGCGCGAAGCCGCCAGTCTTCCCCGTCACAGCGATCGACGACCCGGCACTGCCGGAGGCCCTGGCCGAGCTGGCGGCGGCCCGGGCGGACGAGATGGACGCCGACACCGTCAACCGAGAACTCTCCATCGCACGCAAGGTGATCGGCTGGTGGCAGCGCCAGGGCTGGATCGAAGGCGACCCGACAATCGGCATCGAGCGACGGCCGGCACCACCGGACCGCACCAAGGCCCTCGCCGAGAACCAGATCAACGCCCTGTGGCGCCTGGACGTCGGCCTGCGGGAGAAGACGTTCTGGAAGCTCCTTTACGAAAGTGCCGCACGGGCCGACGAGGTGCTATGCCTGAACGTGGAAGACCTGTACCCGCAGGACAAGCGCGGCAGGATCACCGCCAAGGGCGGGGCGACCGAGTGGATTCACTGGCAGTCCGGCACCGCCCAACTGCTGCCCCGACTCATCGCCCGCCGCACCCGCGGCCCGCTGTTCCTCACCGACCGCAAGGCCCCGGCCGGAACACCCACGCTCGACGTGTGCCCGGAGACCGGCCGGGCCCGGCTCTCCTACCGCCGGGCCGAGGAGATCTTCGAGGAGAACACCCGGCTCCTGGCCAACCCCCTCGCCTCACCCGAGGACATCGAGGACCTGGACGGCTGGACACTCCACCGGCTACGCCACAGCGCCCTCACCCACGACGCCGAGGACGGTACGTCCACCCCGATGCTGTTGGCCCGCTCACGCCACGCCTCTGTCCGTTCCCTGGAACGGTACGCCCGCCCCGGAGTCGATGCGGTCGCCCGGCACGTCGCGGAACGCGACCCCGCCGCACGTCGCCGCACGTGACACCCGCCGTTTGCGGCTGGTGACAGCGTTCTTACCCGGCATCCCGACTCCTGCGCACGCGTGCACCCGGGCCCCGCGTGCTGTGATGCGGCGTCACGGTGTGGCGTCTTTGGAACGCGATCGTCTTTGGCGATACGCCCGGGTACGGCATGTCGATGAGCAGTAGACGGCGTCTTTTCGCTTGCGGTTGCCGGCGGCCTCGCCGGTGAACCACCACTGCCCGCAGATGGGGCACCGCTTCCCCGGTCGGTGAGAGAGCTGGCCCTCACGCAGGGCAGCGGCGAACTCAACCTTGCTGCGCCACCACCGCTCCCGCTTAGCCCGCCACGCCTTGGTCCGGCACGCCCCCGAGCAGTACCGGCGAGAGGCCTGGCTGCCCTCGGGCAGCGGCCCGCCGCACTGACCGCACGTCCGGACGCTCTCCCTCGTCACCTCTCCAGGATCCCGCTCATACGGCACGCGAATGGTTGTCTTGGGCGGACGGAAGGCCGGTGTGCTCTACCCCGGCGGCCGTGTGGGGCCTGGGTTGCTCTCTTCGGGCGCGGAGGAAGAGCCGGGCCGGCACTGGGGGCAGGGGATGAGACCGTGACCGTCAGGAGCGACGAGGGTCCTCCAGTCACGGCAGCGCGCACACCGGAAAACCCCGCAGCCCAGTAACCGGTAAGAGCGCTGCGCAGGTATACCAATCACACCAAAGCGAACAAATCGCCCATAGATTTCATTCCCGGCCGGGACTGCCTGGGTACGGAGGGATGGCCGGGTCCGAGACGCGAGCACGCAGCAAGTGACGGGCGTCGCGGGTTCTTCACTGCTGGGGCGTCATCCGCTTTCACCGGTGTGGTTCCGTCTGGTGCGATCTCTCGGTTTTGTGACAGTGAAGTGAGAGACAGCGAGGGCTTGTGCGTTGGCGCAGTTCAGCGTCGGTTTCCTGAGTAGAGCGCACTGTCAGAGGTGTGAGAGATCGCTGCGATTCCACTGCCACAAGGCGATATTCGTGCAGGTGGCGCACTGACACGAAACCGAGAGATCGCAACGGAACATCAGATCAGAGCTATTGCGGCTGTCCGGCAAGGGACAAGAACTCACACCGATGTCCGGAAAACGCAAGGCGGCTCAGTGCGGCCGATCCGGGCGACGGTGCCGTGGACCTCGACCGGAGCTGATCAAGCGCGACATCGAGAACCTCACCACCGCGAGCCTCATCGAATTCACCCGCGCGGTCAAGCGCCGGCTCAAACAACTCCAGTACCTGCCGGGGGGATCGACGGTTGCCTCGCTGGCAAACCGTCTGACCCTTGCGGCACAGCCCTCAGAAGCCTCCGCAGAAGCGACGCCACCAGCCGCGCCGCCGGACCTTCGGGGGCAGCCGGCTCAGCATTCCCTTCGCTCACAAGGGCCCTGAAGTGGAGCACGGGTTACTCACCCTCGTCAATAGCACCATGGCTACTTTGAGAGCGAGGACCCATCAAAGAGTTCTAACCGAAGGGATTCACGGTGAAGTTTACGATGAAGAATCGAAGAATCTCCCGAACGCGGAGTGTCAAGGCGGTGGCGGCAGCGTCACTTCTCGCAGGCACCATGCTTTCCTTTGGTACGGGCACGGCCTCTGCTGATGACTCACCCTTTGACGAACCCTATTCCGTGACGGCTTATGTGGCACCCAATGCCGTGTTCAATCAGGGCTGGTTTTGCCCCCTCGGATCGACACTGGTCGGCACGGGGGCGTTGACTCCAGGTCCAGGTGTCATCACGCGCAACTACAGTGTCGAACCAGCCTACGGCAATAGAGGCCCCGGCTTCAGTGCGGATGTCATCAATACGAGCAAGACCGAAGCTTCAAATCTTAAAGTCGACTATGCATGCAGGGTTCCCACTATCTTCGTCACGAAGACTGTGGATCTCCCTGGGAACAAGTTGGGACCTTCGGCGCGGACCTTCATTGCCGTTAATGTGGTATGCCCGGCAGGACAGCCAAAAGCGGTAGCGAGCTACATAACTAAGGTGGTTGGGGTGACCGCGACGACGCAATCTCATAAAATTGTGCGAGGCTCGGGGAGCTCCCCTGATTACGGGTCGTTCTACCTCGACAATGCCGATAGGCTGGGTGCCACGTATGATCTGACAGTCAAGTGCTCGGTTAGATAGCTGGCGTACCATCAGAGAATCGCTGAATTCTTTCCAATCTGGTCTGGTTGCGCGGCTGAGTTGTTGGCCATTGCGGCTACACCGAACGGTGAAGCTCCTGGCCGGCATGGGCGCTCGACCAAGACCGCCCATGTCTGCCAGGAGCTTCGCGCGCTTGTCTATCCGGCGGCGATCGATCTGCCCAACGCGCACCTGCGGTTACCTCGCAGGCCGGTAACCCGTAACCGCCCGGGTCGTTGTCGAGCGGACCGTTCAGGCCCCGGCCGGTCCGGGTGCCGGCGGACCGCCCGCCGCCCGTCCGTACCGGTCCCGGCCGGTCCTCGCGTGGTACCCGTGCACGCGGTACCGCCGTGCACACGAGGCGGCCCCGGCCCGCCTCACCGCCGGACAGCGGCTGTGCGCCCGTCCGCGGGCCCGTGGGCATCCGGAGCGAGGCTTTCCTCGTGTCCCCGCCCGTTCGGCGCGCACAGCGGCGTGTGCGGCTTTACGGTGCCGGGGTGGACCCTTACGCGGGGCGGCGGCGTGGCTGCCGGAACCTGACCGGCCCTCAGCGCGTCCTCACCGTCCGTCTGGCCGTACGCGCCGAACTCCTGCGCACCGAAGCCGGCCACGGCGACGGTGAGGGTGAGGGTCTGAGCGTGGCCGACGCGGTCGCCCTGGCCGCCGTCCAGCTCGGTCTCCAGGCGCCAGCGGACTGAGGCCGGCGGCCCGGACCTCTTCATGGTGAGTGGGGTCGGCCTTGCTCGTCAGCATGTCCGTGGTGAGTGGTGTCCCTATGTGGCCCACAGGGCGTTTTCGCTGGTGGGCGGGCAGGCTGTGAGTCTGTGAGGGACTGTCCACGGCCTGGCTCCGGCCCGGACACCGGCCTCGTCCTGGCGGGTGCTCATGGTCCTGGTCCTTGCCCTCGTCCTGGTGGTGCCCGGCACGGGGCCGACGCCCCGCGCTCGCGCCGTCCTGCTCCCCGCTCCGCTCCGCCTCCGGTCTCCTCGCTCGTGGGTCCGGCGCAGTGGCCGGCACCCTCGTACCGCTCCCCGAGCACCCGTCCATGCGTGCGTCAGGGGGTGTGGCCACGTTCCGCCATTGGTACATGCTGCATCATTTTGATGCAGGGTGGTGTGGGCTGATTCCAGAGTTCATCAACCCCCGCCTTTTGAAGCGCCCTCACCCTTCCCCCGATGAACAGGTGTTTGGTGGTGGCAGGCTGGTTTCCCAGTCGGCACACAGGCCCGGGGTGTGATGCATTCTCAGACTCCTTCCCGAGACGGCCTCCTGGGGTTTACCCGGCCGCCCGGCCGGGGCCGGCCTTCTCGCTCGGCCATCCTGACCCCGGCCCGGATACCGGGGTTTACAAGGGGACACCCCGGCCACCCTCGCCGCCCCGGCGGAGCCGGGTGGGCGGGAGCGCAGCGGACGCCCCCAACACCCGCGCAGCGGGTGTTGGTTCACTTCCGAGGATTGGAGCGCAGCGGAAATCCTCAATTCCCGCAAAGCGGGAATCAGAAAAGCGCGCAGCGCTTTTCTGTAAAGCCGCGCAGCGGCTTAGGCTCCGCGCAGCGGAGCCTTTCTCTTGGAATGCGCGCAGCGCATTCATACCC
>NZ_JBHXRW010000110.1:0-10509 GCF_042716635.1 Streptomyces sp. NPDC058664
GTGGAATCACCACGCCAACGACGAGGGGCCCTGCCTCGTCACCACCCCCGCTGACCAGCCCATTTCACCCTCCAGCACAGGATGAAAGAGGTTCAGTAACTCTGTCGGAGCCCGGTAGCAGACAGAGTCGGGCGACTCCACGATCGACGGAGCTCACCAGCACGCTGCCAGGCGGTCATCCCGGAACGGGCCGGCCCAAAGGCCGACTGTGTGCGGAGCGGAGGCCACTGGCCTTCGACCGCCAACTCTACAAGGCCCGCCATGTGGTGGAATGCTGCTTCACTCGCCTCAAGTAGTTCCGCGCGATTTCCACACGCTTCGATGAACTGGCCATTCGCTACTGGGCCGGAGCCCATCTCGCGTCGCTCGCGCTCTGACTGCGCGAACCCCACCGTGATCATTTATCGAACACCCCAGGGCGGTCCGATGGTTCCTGCTGATTTGGGTTGGTTGAGTAGCGTTTTCTCATGCCCGTCCCTCTTTGTTGTTCATTCAATAGGTGTCCTTCTTGCTAACGAAAGGGCACCTTAATGAAGATCTTTGAAGGAATGTGGCGATCTTCCTCCAGGCGGGCAGTGCGGTATGGGGCAGGTCTGGTGATCGGCACTGTGGTCTGTATGGGTGTGCCGATTGTTGGCGAGACACCGGCAGCCGCAGCGCCGGCCAGCAAGGTAAGGGTTGACGGGTGGATCAGCCAAGCCCTCAGCGTCATGCGGAGCAACGGCATCCCGGGAAGCCATAACGGTGTCTACCGGAACCTGATGCGTGAGTCGAGCGGTGACCCTTACGCGATCAACCTTTGGGACTCCAATGCCAAGGCAGGGATCCCGTCCAAGGGGCTCATGCAAGTCATCGATCCCACGTTTCGCGCCTACCACGTTGAAGGTACTTCTTGGGACATCTACGATCCTATAGCGAATATTGTCGCAGCCTGTAACTATGCGGCCCACCGGTACGGCACTATCGACAACGTGAACTCGGCCTACTGAGAATCGTCCTCTAGCAGCCGCTTCGTCAACTGCTAGAGGAAATCGCCCCCGTCGGCCAGTTGCAGACCCTCAGCCTGAACCCGGCCGCAGGCTTGTTCAGGAACTGGCTATCAGTGGCTGTGGGCGCAGCCGCCTTGCCTCGGGATGGCTTGGCTATGTTCTCGATGGTCACAGGCGCACTTTTCCATGATCTGAGTTACACCAAACTTTTTTACAGTCCTCGCACTGGACTGACAGCCCCCTCCACCGTGCCCGCCGTCTCGCCTACCAGTTCACTGCATGACCCCCACAAATTACGCAGTAGAGTCGTAAGGTTCCTCAGAACTCAATTATTTCTACATCACAAGGCGGCGTCTGAGTACCATTTACTCTGGCAGCCGGTAGTGCCCCGCAGTCAAATGGGCCGAGTATGGGCAGTGTCATTGGATCGACACTACTCATGCAACTCTCTTATTCACACAAGGAGGCGGATTGCATTGACGTACGCGGATATCCAAGAAGGTTCCCTATCTGCCGAAGGGTGGCCTATGCAGCACAATGAGATCTTCATAGAAGCCGATCACTCGGCAGTGGAACTCACGGAAAGCAACCACCAGCAGGCTAGCTAGCACCTGTCGCTATGGCTTCCAACTGTCAGGGTTGGAAGCCATAGCATTTCAGCCTCGAGTTGATTCACGAGACGTGACATGTCACCTGTATGAATAAAGCGACGTCCCCATAAATCACACCGTCAAGGTATCTTGTGATATCGCAGAGGAGGTGAATCATCGGCGCCGAGAGGTCTTCCGAAGATTATCTGAAATCGATAATCCGGAATTTCGACGATACTTCAGATGCGGCTCTGGCTAAAATTCGCACTCAAAGGGAACTGGCTGATCTTTGGCGACGTAAAGGAGAGTATAGGTCGTCCGGGCTTTTGTTTATGCTAACCCTGGAGTCCGCCGAGAAAAATACAGGAAATGATAGCCTCTTGGTTGCGTCGATTTGCAATCAGTGGGGTATTCTTGGCAAGTATTCTGGATGCTTCGATCACGCCTGGTCTTTGTACCTGCGAGCCCTCGCGATCTATGAGAAGCACTTTGGGAAATGTCATGACTCTGTGGCCGCGGTATGCCATAACCTTGGTGGTTTGGCACACGCTCGTGGAGATTATGTTACTGGTGAACCGTGGGCGAGGCGCGCCATGGAAATACATACCCGCCTCCATGGCGTCGAACACATTCTAACCGCTGAAGATGTTGCTGCTTGGGCATCCTTGCTTGATGGATGCGGACGTCCGGAAGAAGCTGAAAACGCATTCCGTCAATCCCTGCAAATATTTAGGAGAGCGGAGGGATCTGAAAGCTATAATTTTGCCATAAGTTTGCATAATCTTGCCGCCCTGCAACATCGTCGCGGAAATCTCGCGTCCGCGATTAGTGGATACAAGAGGGCGCTAGACATCAAGGAGAAAATTCTGGGTCCGCTTCACCCGGAGCTATCTACCACGCTCGTGAATCTAGCGGCAGCCCAGCATGCGCAGGGAAATAATGCACAGGCGGAAATTCTATTTGATCAGGTCGTTTCTATTCTCGCGCCGAATGTTTCAAACGGTCATCCTATTCTTGTGGCAGCTAAGCGTTCCAGTTTGGCCCTGAAACGCGTTAAATGAATTGAGCCCTCTATACCGCCTGGAGAAACTGGCGGGATTGCTGGAGGAGGGACCGGCCGCGCATGGCTGGGTGGAGGACCAGGTATGGACCGCCTCCTGGGTGGCCACGCTGACCGGCAGGAAGTTCCACATCACCTACAGCGTCTCCGGGGCCACCCGGCTGATGCACCGACTCGGCTTCACCCCGCAGGCCCCCGCCCGACGGGTCGCCGAGCGCGACGAGCAGGCCGTGACCGGGTGGAAGGAGGCGACCTGGGCGGAGGTAAAAGGGTCCGGGCGGCCTGCGGGGGGTTACATCTGTTTCGAGGACGAAGCGGGCTTCACCCGCCGGCCGCCGCGGGGACGGACCTGGGGCCGGCGGGGCCGCATCCCGGTCGTGACGGTGTCAGCGGTCGGCGTTCGGGACGGTTGTCGGTGGCCGGCCTGATCGCCCTGCGGCCGGGTTCCCGAACCCGGCTGTCTCACCGTCTGCGGACTCATCCCGCGGGCAAGGGAACACGGCGCAGCATGAGCGAGCGGGACTTCATCGCACTGATCGACGGAGTCCACCAGTTGGTCAGGGCCCCGATCGTGCTGGTTTGGGACCGCTTGAACACCCACGTCTCCCGCATCCTGCGGGAGACGTGGCCGAGCGGGCATGGCTGACCGTGTTCCTGCTGCCCGCCTACTCACCCGACCAGAACCCGGTCGAAGGCGTCTGGGCCCACGTCAAGTGCAGCCTGGCCAACCTTGCCGTCATGGCCCTCGACCGGCTTGAATCCCTCGTCCGCAACCGGCTCAAACGACTCCAATACCGGCCCCACACCCTCGACGGCTTCATAGCCGGCACCGGCCTGGCCCTGAATGACCCAGTGTCACCCTGACAAGCCGAAATCAGTAACCGCACGACCAACACGATCGAGTCAGTGAACGCCAGGATCCGGCGGGCGAACAAGGTCGAGGGTGCTTCCCGAATGAGACTACCGCCCTGAAGCGCGTCTATATGCGATCATGTCGCTCAATCCCACCGGCAGGGGGACAGGCCCGCTGGACCCTGCCGGTGGAAGACCGCACTAAACGTCTTCGAGATCGCCTTCGACGGCCGACTCCCCACAGCCCGCCAGTAACCCCAACTGCCCCCATCACACCCCCTGATTAACAAGGCCTCAGCAAGGCTCAGAAAAACCACGGGATGCTGCACAGAGGGAAGGAGGGGATCAAGTGCCAAGCAGGTGCGACTGTGAAGCCAGGAGGGCCGCAGTCCTCTCGATTTGCTCCCGAGAGTGCTCACTGGTGACGAAGAAGCGCAGCCGCGGTTGGTCCTGGGGGACTGCCGGGTGAAGGATCGGGTTGACGCTGATTCCCTGATCGAGCAGGGCGTTGGATAGCTCTACGGCTGTGGCACCGTCCTTGACGATGGCAGGGACGATGGGCGTGCCGAGGCTGTCGCCGGTATTGATTCCAGCTTCACGGGCCAACTGGAGGAAGAGCTTGGCGTTGTCGTGGAGGCGCTGAAGCCGTTCTGGTTCTTCATGCATGACGCGGATAGCGGTGAGGCATGCGGCGGCATCGGCAGGGGTCATGCTGGTGCTGTAAACGAATCCGGGTACCGATGCCTTGAGGTAATCGATGACACGTGCGGTGCCAGCGACGTACCCGCCGGTGCTGGCGAGTGCCTTGGACAGCGTGCCGCCCCACAGATCCACCGTGGTGCGGTCCACACCGAAGTGCTCACCCACACCGCCGCCGGTGGCGCCCATGACACCGATACTGTGCGCTTCGTCGATCATCACCATGGCCCCGTGCCGCTGCTTCACCTCGATCAGAGCCGGCAGGTCGACGATGTCGCCATCCATGCTGTACACGCCCTCAACCACGATCAGCACACGGCGGTAATGATGCCGGACCTGGCGCAATATGGCGTCAAGGGCGGCCATGTCATTGTGCGGGAAAGGACGGCGTCGTGCTGCGGAGAGTTTGCAGCCCTGGAGGATGGAGTCGTGGGCAAGGGCATCATGAATGATCAGGTCCTCTGGTCCCAGCAGATGTCCGATGACGGTCACGTTGGTGGCGTGCCCGCTAACCAGGGCCATCGCCGCCTCGCAGCCGTTCATCTGCGCGATTTCCGCCTCGAGCGCAAGGTGCAGCGGCCGCCGCCCGGACAGGAGAGGGGTCGAGGACACCGAGGAACCGTAGCGGTCGACGGCGTCCTTGACGGCAGCGGTGACCTTGGGATGCCCGGAAAGGCCCAGGTAGTTGAAGCTGGAGAAGGAAATCAGTTCCTGGCCCTCGATATGTGTGGTGTCGCGCATGGTGCCGTCATGGACCAGGAAGTAGGGGTTGCGGCGGAAGGACGCAGCTCGCTGCTCCATGGCCAGCAGTTCAGGAAAGTCCTCGATACGAGTTTCGGCATGCACTGCCGCTGTGACAGTGGAGTGGTCGGCTTTTTCCTCTTCTGCCAAGGCATCGGTGTGTGGTTTCGGGGGTTGCGGACGAAGGGCAACGCGCTGCTCTGGGACAGCGGGCACTTCTGCGGTCGTGTGGTCCGCTTCGAGCAGCTTCGCTGTGGCGGACACCGCGTCGCCGATGGTCGGATTGGACGGGAGGAAGCCCTCGGTGATGCGATCGGAGAGGTGGGGGAAGGCGCGGCGTAGGCGTTCCAGCAGTTCAGTGGTCATCAAGGAGTCGAAGCCGAGGTCCTTTGTGACGAGCATCTCGTCCGTCAGGCGCTCTACAGGGAAGGCGCTGACGGCCGACAGTTCGGCATACACGCTAGCCCGCACCTGTTCGTAACGTGAGCGGACCACATCAGCGGCAGCAGTCTCCTCAAACGTCTCCCGTGGATCGGTTCGATGCTCGACAGGCGCCACCGTCGACGCTGCGTCGTTTGCTCGGTGCTGTGGCGCCAGGGGTGGCATAGCCGGCGATGTGGAGACAGCGGCTGGGGCCGTTGCGCCGAAGGTATGCAGCAGGCTCAACTGTTCGCGAAGTAGTGCGATGACGTCATTCACTGGGAGGTCCTGTCGTGAGGAGTGGGGGTGCCCGGAACGAGAAGACCGTTCGTCCGGTGACCTTCCCCGGACGGGCTGTAGAGGAGAGTCCTGTGGCGTAGGCGTCGGCTCCTGTACGCCGGCTGGGAACTGGACTGTTGGTGCGGCACATGGCATGGGCCGGGCAGGCTCGGAGGCCATCGGCCTGACGTGAGGCGCCGCCCCTTGGGTACCAAGTCCGGGCACGGTGGCCGGGGCCGGGATTCTGGAGGCCACGCGCGGGTACCAGTGCGACTCTGTGGCCAGCGGCGAAGGAGGCAGCGTCACCAGTTCAGTACCGTCGGATATCAGCGCACCGGCGTCGATGTCCACGCCGAGAACAGCGAGTTGACCCAGCGCAGCAAGGAAGGTCCGGCCTGCGTCAGGACTGGCGCCGGTGAGGGCCACACAGTGGATTGAGTCCCCTTCCGGCACGCTGCGCCGCACGGAGCCGAGGAGGCCGCTGCCTCCGTAGACCTGCACGAATATGCGGGCACCAGATGCGTACGCAACACTCGCAGCGTCACCGAAGCAGACCGGAGAGCTTGCGTGCCGGCTCCACAACTCCCGCAACACGGCCGGGTCCTCCTCAGCCCTGCCACTGACGGAAGAGACGAACGTCAGACGCGGCTGCGAAATAGTGCGGCGTACAAGATCTGCTGCGAGGCCGTCTCGGGCGGAGTCGAGCAGGGGCGAGTGGAAGGCGTTGGATACCTCAAGCTCCGCGGTGGATATCTGACTGATCGCGCAGCGCCGGGCGAGTTCCTGAAGCGATGTGGTCACGCCGCTGTAGACCACCTGACGAGGATGGTTAAGGCAGGCGGCCCACACCTCCTCCAGACCGTTCAGAAGCGGGGCCACATCTTCCTGTGCCGCATGGACGGCGAGCATGCCACCCTTGCGATTTGCCTCAGCGCCGCGCATGTGGGCTCCCCGCGTCATCAACAGCTCCAGACACTCCTGTTCCTCCAGGGCCTTGACTGCGACAGCGGCGGGGAACTCGCCGACGCTGTGCCCGAAGCTGACAGCCGGAAAGAGGCCGAGGGACTGTGCGAGGTGAGTGAGACCGACGCCGAACGCGCCGAGCACGGGCTGGCAGACGTCGGTGCCGGTGAGCCGCTCTTGGCCCTCGGGCGTCGCACTGCCGGGACCGTACACCGCCTCTAGCAGGGAGAACCCGTCCGGAGCCCCCGTTGCCGCCGTGTCCCACCGGCTGAGGACGGCTCGCAGGACAGGGAAGCGCTCATAGAGGTCCCGGGCCATGCCGGGGCGCTGGCTGCCCTGTCCGGGAAAGACGAAGGCAACAACACGTTCGTCTTCGGGCAAAGGCTCGGCAGCGGCGTAGAGTCCTTCGCCGAGCGCACCAGTACGGCCTGTCGCCAGGGCCGACCGGGCCTGCTCGATCCGTATGCACAGTTCTGCGTGGCTGGCGGCGACGATTGCCAGCCGTGCCCTGAGCAGTTGTCGGCTCGCAAGGGTCTGAGCGATGGCGGTCAGCGGTATGTCAGGGCTGTCCTGCATCATCTTCAAGAAGTCCGCGAGATGGGAATCAAGCCGGTCAAGAGCGCCCGCAGAAAACAGAAAGAGCTGCGCCTCGCTGTCTCCGGAGAAAACCCTGGGCTCAGCAGCAGACTTGCCGACACGGCTGGGGAAAGCTGTCTTCTTCGTGCTACGTGGGGGACCGGGAACGGGCGCCTCTTCGAGCACCACATGCACATTCGTGCCACCGAAACCAAAGTTACTTACGCCGGCACGCCGAGGCAGGTTCCGGAGAGATTCCCAACGCTGTACCGTCTCGGGAACCTGCAGCCGAGCCATGGAGAGGTCGTCAGGGCGAGCAACATCAGTGGCCGGCATCGGCGTAATGGTGCGCCGGTGCAGCATCAACGCAGTCTTGATGAGAGAGGCAGCTCCCGAAGCGCCAAGTGAGTGGCCGATCAGCGACTTCACCGAAGTGAGGAATGCATCCTGCACCAGCGTGTCTTCACCCGAGTGCGCTGCGACGGCTTCCGTCCGGAGCGTGGTCAGCGAATCCACTTCAGTGGCATCGCCAACCACAGTAGCTGTGCCGTGCGCCTCGAATACCCCCATAGAGAGAGGCGAGACAACAGCATCCGCGTAAGCCCGGCGCAAGGCCAGCATCTGACCGGCCTTACTCGGGGTCATGGGCCCGTCCGACGCCCCATCGTTGGACACTCCGATACCCTGGATGACGGCATAGACACGGTCACCTGCGGCCAGAGCCTCCTCCAGTGGACGCAGCACGACCACCCCTGCACCATCACCCAGAACGAAACCGTCAGCCCTCCTATCGAACGGGCGACAGACACCAGATGCCGAAACCGCACCGACCTTCGAGAAACCCAGCAGAGTGCGCGGCTCCAGAGCTAGATAGGCTCCGCCGACCAACGCCACACTGCACTCCCCAGAGGCTAGGTGCCCCAGCGCCTGATGCAAGGCAACCAAAGTCGCGGAACACGCGGCGTCGACCGCATAACTGGGCCCGTTGAAATCGAAGAAACGACTCACATTCGACGCAGCCATGTTGAGCAGCGAGCCCGGCAACGCTGCTCCCGACACGGTCCTGACGTCAGGAACCAACTCCAGATACTCGCTGACATTCAGGCCGAAGTACACGCCAGTTGACGTGCGGTCGAAGGAGCGGCGTTCCCACCCCGCATCCTGCAACGCCTCACGGGAGGCATCCAACAACAGACGGTGCTGCGGGTCCATTGCCTGAACACGGCTTGGTGATATCCGGTAGTGACGTGCGTCGAACTGATCGACGCCGTCGACCGAGGCGAGAACGTCCGTATACGTGCCAGCCCGGGAACGTCGGTCCTCCGGCGTGTAAAAGGGTGCGTGGTCCCACCGCTCGCGTGGCACACTCCGGAACTGCCGTTCACCGCGGTTAAGGATTCCCCAGTATTCAGTAAGGTTACGGGCGCCTGGAAATCTGCAACCCATTCCGACGATCGCTATGTCACGCAAAACGCTGTCCTTTCGACATGAAACTGCCGAATTGAGCGCAGCTACTCGTAATCGGCGTGCGGCATTAGCCCAGATTGATGGCTGTGCAGCCACCGCTCTTCGGCAGGTCCACATCGCTGCCGTGGGTGCGCAGGAGGTGCATTTCTGCCTCGACAAGGGCGGCACACTGACAGTCAACGGGAGCAGATTCCAGGCTCACGGAAGCAGAGTAATCATTACTCATTTCACCTGCGGTAGGCAGCCACTACAGAAGCGGAGCGCATGGTTAATAATTACTCACCCGCATTCGCCGGAAATGCCCTAGAGTCGCGCACATGGCAAAGACTCGTGTCCGGATTAATTCCGCCCATGTGATCATCACCGGTGGCTCCAGCGGCATCGGTCTGGCCACCGCCCGCCTGCTGACGGCCCGGGGCGCCCGGGTATCGCTCGTGGCGCGCCGCCCCGACCACCTCCAGGCGGCGGCAAAAGCCCTGAGGGCAACCGGAGCCACTGTGGCTTTCCGCGCGGCTGACGTTGCCGACCAGCAGGCGCTCGCATCAGCCCTGGCAGAACTGGAGGAGGAGCAGGGCCCATGCGACGTGCTGATTACATCGGCAGGCATCGCTCGCCCCGGCCACTTCCTAGAATTGCCAGACGACGTCTTCCGCCAGGCGATAGAAATCAACTACTTCGGCACCCTCCACGCCATAAGGGCCATCGCCCCCGGCATGGTCAAACGCAGACACGGCAGCATCGTCGCTGTCTCCTCAACTGCCGGACTCATCGGTGTCTTCGGCTACACCGCTTACGCGTCGTCCAAGTTCGCCGTCGGCGGCCTCATGGAAGCCCTACGCGCCGAACTACGACCGCATCACGTACACGCAAGCATCGTCTACCCCCCAGACGTCGACACCCCTCTGCTCGCCGAAGAAGAACAGTGGAAACCAGATGAAACGCGCGCCATCAGCAGCAGCATCAAACCCCTCCACGCCGGCAAAGTAGCCACCGCCATCATCGCCGGCATCGAACGCGGCAAGTTCGGCATCAGCGCCGACCCCGGCACACGCGCCCTCGCCCGTTTCGGCAACATCCTGGCCCCCCTGCTGAATCACACATTCGACCGCCGAGTCGACACAGTCGCCAAACAGCGCCACAAGACGCAATGAAGCCGCGCTTGACAAGAGACTTCACCATGCCGGAGCGAGCACAGACCGACCCTATGGCCGGGACACCGCGGAGTTCGAACGAGGCTAGGAAGACTCAACAGAGCCGCTGCAAGTCCTGAGGAAGCACGAGCACCTACCAGTCCGTTCCCGAAGAGAGCCTCAAGCGCTCCACAAACCCACCGACTTGAGAACACTCAGCAGCACATTGGTGCCCAACGCGTTCTATCTTTGATCTTGCGCAGTGCTCCGCCTTTCGAGGCGGGGGTGAAGCGCGTCCTTGACCCGGAGCCGCGAAGCGGCGGAGGTCGCTGCGGCTCTGGGGTGAGGGTCAGATGGGCCGCTTGTGGTTCTCGATGTACTGAGCCTCTTTCATCCTGTGCTGGAGGGTGAAATGGGCTGGTCAGCAGGTGTGATGACGAGGCAGGGCCCCTCGTCGTTGGCGTGGTGATCTCACTCAACACACCGGCGACCGAAGGGGCCCTGGTGGTTCCGTATCGAGCCATGCTCGACGTCTCGCACGATCTCGTCGAGCATGTTTCCTGGCTGCTCTACGAGCGCCGCCGAGCTCGCAACACTCGCTGGCGCAGGCTCGGCTGCTTCCAGCAGGCACTTCTCACGCTGGTCCATCTGCGGAAGAACGAGACGTTCTCGCAGCTTGGAGCCGCTTTCGGGATATCGCAGGCCACCGCCTGGCGGTACGTGGACGAGACGCTGGACGTCCT
>NZ_JBHXRW010000111.1:0-10267 GCF_042716635.1 Streptomyces sp. NPDC058664
GCTCCGTATGCTCATCAGACGATCGGCGAACCGGTACCGCTGGGACAACCGGCCCACCACCCGACGCCTCAAGTGATCCATTTGCCGGTCGGTCTAAGTACACGAAGCGGTACACGGCGGAGTTCAAGCGGGACGCGGTCGCACTGGTCGACTCGACCGGGCGGACTGTGACGGAGGTCGCGCGGGAGCTGGGGGTGAGTCCGGAGTCGTTGCACGGTTCGGAACCTGTCAACGTGATCAAGGCAGGTGATGTGTTCTATCGCTGTGCCGGGGTCATCTGATCGTCGGTTTGGGGCTCGTCGGGTTTGTTGATCCAGGCGGTCGTGGGGAGCTTTGGTGGCTCGGGGGCCTTGTGGACGAACCGTTCGGGGTGCTTCTCGTAGACGCCGGCGAGGACGTCGGCACGCATCTCGCGCAGCTGCCTGGCGAGGCCGAAGTGCACGTCGAAGGGCGTGTGCATCGCTATCCCGGAGTGGCGGTGCTCCAGGTTGTACCAGTCGAAGAACCGCTCACACCAGGCACGCGCGTCCTCGATGCAGCCGAACCGGTCGGGGAAGTCGTGCCGGTACTTCAGCGTCTTGTACTGGCTTTCTGAGTAGGGGTTGTCGTTGGAGGTCTTCGGCCTGGAGTGGGATTTGGTGACGCCGAGGCTCGACATCATCTGGGCGACGTTCTCGGCGACCATGGGCGAGCCCCGGTCGGAATGGATCGTCAACTGCCCGCGTTCCACCTCGTATTTGGCTATGGTGGAGGCGAGGAACTGCTCGGCGAGCTCCTTGTTCTCGGCTGTGGCGATCATCCAGCCGGTGGTGTAGCGGCTGTAGATGTCGATGATCGTGTAGAGGCAGTAGTAGCTGCCCTTGACCGGGCCTTTCAGTTTGGTGATGTCCCACGACCGCACCCGGTCGGGGCCTTCGGCGATCAGCTCAGGCTTCTTGCGTGGCGGGTGCGTGGCCTGCCGGCGTCTTTCGCGGACCTCGCCGTGGCGGCGCAGGATCCGGTACATCGTCGACTCCGAGCACAGGTAGATGCCGCGGTCCAGCAGCACCGCGTAGATCTCGGCCGGCGCCATGTCGACGAACTCCTGCGAGCGCAGCGCCTCAAGGACCCTGGCCTCCTCGGTCTGGCCGAGGGCCCGCGGATGCCGTCCCCGCTCACGCCGCGGCTCACGCCGCGGCTCACGCCGAGCGCGGAGCACGCCTTCACCCGGCCGACCAGGCCCGTCAGGTCCTCCAGAGCTCGACCGCGAACGGTATCGAAGTCCGTGTCCGTGTCCGTCGGGACGGTCATCTCTTGTCGCCGTTCCGGATGGCGCTGTCCGTGGCGAGCTGGTCGAGCAGCGCGGAGAGTTTCCCTGCACCTCGATGACGGTGCGTGCCTTGCCCAGTTCGGTCTCCAGCCGGGCATTCTCGGCCTGGAGCCGGGCGATATCTTTGTCCCGCGGGTCGGCCTTCGGTCTCCCCGCCGGCGCGGCGAGCGCCGTCTTCGCCCCGCGGTCGCGTTGCTCCCGCCAGGTTGTGATCAGTGACGAGTACAGGCCCTCCCGGTGGAGCAGGGCTCCCTTGCCCTGCCGGTCGAGCGTCTCATACTCGGCCAGGATCCTTGCTTTGTACTCCGCCGAGTACCGGCGCGGACCCGTGGAACGGGGTTCTACCTGCGGATCAGGGGTCCCGTGGTCGTCGGTGCTGGCCATCTGGGGCACCACTCCTTCTCCACCCTCGACTCAATGAATCATTCAATGAGCTCCTTCAGCTGTCACTCCAGAAGGCGAGCGGCCCTCTGAGGTTGACTGCTCTCTGACCTGCAGCAGGACTTGGCTCTTGCAGACGCAGCCGACACCCGATCGGTGGCCGTTCTGAAGAAGCCCAATATGCCCGACTCGGGTCACTTTGACAGAGCGGGAGGGCCGCTCCGGCCGCCGGTGTGCTGAGTGGAATCACCACGCCAACGACGAGAGGCCCTGCCTCATCACCACACCCGCTGACCAGCCCATTTCACCCGCCAGCACAGGATGAAAGAGGCTCAGCGATACCCCGAAAAGACCATTCTCACGATCTCGGTGGTATCTCTCCTGCCGGCGGACGCCACCCTCGCTCTCTGTCGCCACCGAAAGCGCGACGGCGTCAAACGGTTCTGCAGTTACTCTATTGGGCATTTTTTGCTCACTCGCGGGCTGCAGGCGTCTGGCAACATTGCTGCTCCAGCGGTTCTTGCATTGATGGGCGTGAATCGCTGACGGAGGATTCTGACTGACAGGAGCCTGTTGTGAGAATTTCGAAAATATCTGCCTCGGTAATTTCTGGAATGCTGCTGGCGGGTGGGATGCTGGCCGCTTCAATCACCCCCGCCTCGGCTGGGACTGGCGCTCCCGGGAAGAAGGAGAATATTCCAGCCGACTTTGCGGCATGGTGGGAATGGCGTTGCCCCATAGGGACCAGTATGCTCAACTTTAGCCTGACAACCGGACCGAATGTCCAGACATTTAGGCGGCAAGATTTCCCGCAGGACAATTATAACGGTCCAGGGGTTGGAATGGACGTCATCAATATGAGCCATACCGAGGGTTCCTGGTTTGAAGCCAACTATAGCTGCTCGCAGGTTTCCCCAACCCCGGTGACCATCAATAAGGATATCGGCGTGGTTTCTATCGGCCGAGAAGAAGATATGCTACTACAGTGGGTCAATTGCCCTGACAGTCATCCGCATTTCATTTCTTCACAAATTAATGACAAAAACCTTCCAGCCGGAGGCGAGATGACGGTGACTCCAAATAAGGTGGGTGGCCTGGCAACAGGGGTCCTGATTGTTCTGACGAATCCAGGACGGCTTACCGGGCAGGTGACCGGAAATATCACCTGCGAGAGGCTTGCCACCTCTTGACTCGATCAGTAAGGATCTTCAGGGTGGTCACCGATTGAGTGACGGCCGTCTGCGTATAGCAGGCGAGGCCTTCGGGCAGTGGTTCGAGATGTCTGACGTCTCAACCGCTGTGACCGGAGGCCTCGTTGGCCCCCCATCCTGCCGCACTCGACCTGCCGCACGCGCTCGTGGAGTGGGTCACGATGCTGATCTTCACCCGTGAAGGTGACCGCCGCTGCAAACTGCGGCCCTCGCAACGCGCCATCATCGCCCTAGTCTACCTGCGCGAGCACACGACCTACGCGAAGCTCGCCGCGGGCTTCCGGATCAGCGAAGGCACCGCCCACGCCTATGTACAGAGCGTGATCAAACCCCTCGCCTCAAAAACGCCACCCCTCACGCAGGCACTGCGCCGAGCACGTCCCGAGTACGTCCTGGTGGACGGCACCATTGCCGAGTGCGACCGGGTCGGCGACCACGAACGGGACTACTCGAGCAAGGCCCGACGGCACGGCGTGAACATCTAGGCCGTCACCGACCCAGTGGGCGAGCTGATCTGGTACTGAAGTTCCCTCTCTGTCAGCGTACGGACATTTCTGGCTCTGGCCACCGTCATGCCCATCTCGGCATCCCTACATCTCGCGAGGGTAAGGGTCCAGCGTCACCCAATTGCTCCGGTGCGCCGCTGACTGACACGCCCTGAGCTGCGTACCCGCCCAATGTGCGGGCGGTCCCGTGCGGGGCCACGATGGGGGCATGTCCGCTCCGACAGGCGGCGGTGACGAGGGCGCAGCACACCGGATACGGGTGCTGCGCCTGGAGACGCTGCGCGATATCGAAGCGCTGCTGCGTGAGCTGGAGGAGCTGCGGGGTGAGCTGCTGGTGTGCGAGGAAGATGATGGGGAGCGGGTGCGGGAGCTGCTGCACACGGCCGGGGTGATGACCGGGGTGTGGCTGGATGACATCGCCTGCCGTTTCGCGGAGACCGAGCACGACGCCGATGAACTGTTCGCGCGGGCTTGGCAGTTTGTCGAAGACCTGGAACTGCAGCCGGGCGGCTTTTTGACCAGGGAGGATCCGGCGCTGTTCAGCACGCTGCGCGGTTCGGCCGCCAGCCTGCTGGCGCGGCTGTGGGTCACCGGCTACCTCCTGGGCCCGGTCCCGGAGGACGCGTGGCCCGGTGAGGAGCTGGCCGTTCTGCTGCTGCGCGCGCTCGAGCATCACGTCGACGCCTTCGCCCTGACCGAGAGCCTGGGCTACTACGAGAGCCCGGACGGCGACGCACCTGGGGGCGAGCAGCCTGGCACCGGTGAGGAACCGGACGAGCCGGAAGAAAAGCTACCCTGACTGCGCCATGGTCTCGCCGGCGGTTGGCGGCCGGTTTTTGATGTTGATCCAGTCGCGGGTGCGCCGGCCGGGCAGGTAGGGGCTGGTCAGGCGTTTGGCGGTGACACCCTCAAAGCCCTCGTCCAGGGCTTGCTGAAGCGCTTCGCCGGCCATAGAGGGCCAGGCCGCCGGCACCATGAGCCGGTTACTGCTGAGGGGGAGGTCATCGAGCAGGGCGCGGCGAGCGGTGTAGGGCTGGTGCAGGACGGGCTGCCACAGGTAGAGCACGTCATAGATCACCAGCCGGGCCGGGAACTCGGCCGCAGCGTCGGCCACGGCGCGAGGGTGGTGCAGGCTCATGCGCTGCTGCAGCCGCTCCACAGAGGGATGCCCCGCGGGGCCGGGAGTGATGATCTCGCCGTCCAGGACCGCCCGGATCTGCGCCGACAGCCCCCTGGGCAAGGTGAGATCGGGATAGTCGAGGGTGACCTCCCGGCCGGCAGCGCTGACCAGCCGCATGGTGCCGTCGCCCGGCAGCCGGATCAGAACCCGCGCGCCGTTCCACAGCGTCTCGTACGCGTACTGCGCCTCCTCGGTTGGGCCGGGCAGCGGGCCGATAGACGCGTGCATCGGCGACCACACCGGAAGCCCTGCGGTGGGAGTACCCATGACATCCAGCATTGCGCCTGAGCGAGCGCCGTGCCCGGCAAGGGGCAGCGCGTGGGGTCACCGGCTGCCGACACGCAGCCCGTGAGCGGGTACGACGTCCCGGGGCGGCAGCTCGATGGGCAGGGTATGGGAGATGCAGCGCAGCAGCCGCGTGAGTGGGGGCGGGATGTTGCGGATGGCCAGAGCGGTGCCGTGCACGCGGGCGGTGTTCTGCGCGGCGATCAGGGCGCTGAGACCGGCGCAGTCGCAGAACTCGAGCCGGCCCAGATCGATGATGACCCGCCCGTGGCGGTGGACAGCGCCGATGAGTGCCTGGCGGATGCGGGGTGCGGTGGCGATGTCGAGCTCGCCGGTCACCTGCGCGACCGCCTGCCGACTCCCGTAGGTCACGAGGACATGAGCGCTCATCCCAGGCCTCCCTGCTATGTGACGGGCTGTCCCGCGTGCGGGATGGCACCCCAGCGTGGGCTGTGGGGTGCCGTCAGCCGAAGAGGTCGCGCACCCGCAGGGTGCGGATCTTGCGCCGGCGCTGCGGGCCGTTCAGGCCGTCCGGAACCGGGACGACGGGGGCGGGAGGTTTCCACTGGGCGTGGCAGGCGTTCCAGAAGTCGCTCCACGCGGCCGTTTCGGTGGGGCCGTGCCCGGTGACATCCGTACCGGGGCAGGTGACGGTATAGCCATCAGGGGTCAGCTCGACCGACACGCTGGTGTTCGGCATCGCCACCACCTCCATGCCGGGTGTGCGGGGTGATACTGCCCCTCAGTGTGCCGACCATCACCGCCCCGCACCAGCCCAAACCGGAACTTAATACCCTGGCGCGGGCACCTGAGACCGGGGCGGCATCGCCGTCCGTTACCGATGCGAGGATCCGTGTACCTGCAGCAGCCCTTCCGCCTGGATGATCTCTCCCAGGTCCGGCTGGCCGCCCGGCGGGCCGGCAACCCGTTCTTCGGCCGCGTCGAGGCTGCTGGGTTCTACACCCGGACGGTGTTCACCGGCCGCGGCCTGCTCTTCCTCACCCCACCGGCACGCTCCCGCCCGCACTGGCGCGTCCATCTGGCCTTCTTCGCCCCTCTCGAGGAAGCCGCCTGGCTGGTCCTGCTCCCGCACCACCAGCCCCACCGTGGCCCGGGCCCAGCACAGGAGGCGGCCGAGAATCTCGCGGCGCAGATGCACCGCACATCCTGGCACCAGGCCGTAGGCCTGTTCGCCCGCCCCGCACCCATCCCCCGTGACCAGACGGTACCCGCGCCCTGACGAAGCGGCGGCCGCGGCCTGGGGTACAGGCCTATAAATTCGGAGGGCGACAGCAGAAGGAGCCTCGGGAACGCCCACGCCGCCGCCGGCCGGAAACCCCGCCGCGACAGAGGCGGGAAGCCTGCTAGCGGGGATTCATGCCCAGGCCGCCCCCGGCCTGCCCGGATTCCTTCTCGCTTGACTCCCTCAGCCGGAGCGCCTGACCGGTCAGGTGTTTGCGTTCCTCCGGGTCGCTGGTGCGCTCGGCCAGCTCCGTCATCTCCTCGGCCCTGGCACGCATCTGCTCGGCTTTATTGCTGGGCTCACCGGTCATGCTCACGATTGACTCCTGGACGCGCAGCAGCGCGATCTCCTCACGCTCAGCGAACGACAGGTAGCGGCCCGTGGGCTCATCCAGACTGATCGGCGGCATCCCGCCAGCGTGACGGAACCACCAGGATCCCACCGGCCACGAAACACCAACAACCGCCGCGGCCTCTGCCGTCGGCGCTCCCGACACGATCCGCCGCCAGAAGTCCCGCTGCACCGCACGAGACAGCTCCGGCCGACCCGGTGAACGCATCGACGCTCGCATCGCCCGATCCGCCGCCCACTGGCGTCACGCACCCGCACGCGCCTCCCGTACCTTCTACTGCTTGTCTCGTCCCATCGCGCACCTCCGTGATCAAGATGTTGCGACGACCGGTTGAATTCGCCCTCGTTTCCGCGGTCGGTGTGCATGATGCAGTCCGACTCGAGGCCGCCGCGACCGGCGGCCATCCGTAGGGCGTCGACGACCAGGCAGGCGCGGTGGTGCTCGGCCATCGCGTATCCGATGATCTCGCGGGTGGCCAGATCGAGGACGGTGGCCAGGTACAGCCAGCCCTCGAGCGTGGGCAGGTAGGTGATGTCCCCGACCAGCCTGGTGCCCGGCTTGTCAGCAGTGAAGTTGCGACCGATCAGGTCCAGCGCCGGAGCGGCCTTGGTATCGGGCCTGGTCAGCGGGCGTTTCCGGCGTCGAGCGATGCCCTGGATGCCGCGCTGCCGCATGGTCTTCTCCACCTTCCGCCGGCTGATCCTGCGGCCGCTTCGGCGTAATGCGGCATGGACCCGCGGGGCGCCGTAGGCGCCCCGCGGGAGGCGGTGTGGATCTCGCGGATCTCAGCCACCAGATCCTCCTCTTGCGCCTGTCGGAGCGCGGCGGCGGGCCGTGCCGCGAGCCGGCTGTAGTAGGTGGATCGAGGCAGGGCGAGCACCCGGCACAGCAGGGCCGCCGGGTAGCCGCCGGGGTTGTCCTCGGTGGCCTTCTCCGCGTCGATGAAGCGGCACACAGCGCCTACTTCACGATTTCCTTCGCGAAGTAGGCCGCGGCTTTTACCAGGATCTCGTTCGCCTTCTTCACCTCGGCCAGCTCCCGGCGGATCCGCCGCAGCTCCTCGCGTTCACCGCTGGTCAGTGCGCCAGTAGGGCCCTGACCTCGGTCGGCCTTCGCCTGCTTGACCCACGAGCGCAGGCCCTCGGCACTGACGCCGAGCTCCCTGGCCACCTCGGCCGGGGTCCACCCGTCATAGCCGGCCTCCCCCAAGAATCCGGCCGATCACTTGGTCTCCGATAGTGAGAGTTCGCTGCGGTAAGCCCGGTGACCCGGCATGATGCCGTCCGCCTCGAAACATCGAGGTCAGGACGCTGTCCGCACTCTCCGCGAGGTGGACATACTCAACGTGCACAATCCGTCACCACCGAATGTGAGACAGAGCCGTTCGATTGACAGACCCCGTCCGGGCTGAAAGCGGTGGACCGCTGACCACTCGGCTTCACGCCCCGACACGGGTGCCCGGGGCCCGCCGGTGTCCGGCGGGCGCGCAACCGTCTCACGCCGCGGTTGCCGGGTTGGCCGCTTCAGCGCCACAGCGGTACTCGGCATTGAAGCGCTGGGCTTCCTCGAGCTGGTCCTCGAGGACGATGATGCGGCAGGCGGCCTCGATCGGGGTGCCCTGGTCGACGAGCTCCCGGGCGCGGGCGGCGATGCGCAGCTGGTAGCGGGAGTAGCGGCGGTGGCCGCCCCCGGAGCGCAGGGGGGTGATGAGGCGGGCGTCGCCGAGGGCGCGGAGGAAGTTCGGTGCGGTGCCGAGCATGTCGGCGGCCCGGCCCATCGTGCAGGCGGGGTAGTCGTCGTCGAGACGGCTGATCGGGTCGTCTGCTGTCATCGCACCTCACTGCGAAACAGGTGGGGAAAGGGGTCAGAACGTGGGGAGGGGTCCTGGTGCCGTACGGCACCAGGACCCCGTCCGGCCATCGCTTTGAACCTCCTCCGCCTACCGCGATTCCTCACCCCGGGGCGACACCAGAACCGGGCACATGTTCTACTCAAAGTACGATGGGGTGGTAGCTCAGCTGGTCAGAGCAGCGGACTCATAATCCGTCGGCCGTGGGTTCAAGTCCCACCCACCCCACACCAACCCCACCACCGCCCGGCCCCGGCCTCCGGCACCCCCTCACACCAAGCGGCACCCCGTCGAGGACACACCACAACCGGCCGAGCCGCTCATGCAGGCGTTGTCCCCTTCCTCGCCGAGAACATCAGCGGGTGAGGTGCCGAGGCCGCGAAAGGGGCAAGACAGCCGGTCAGTGAGGCGCCTGACCGGGCGGCGTTTTGCCAGGGCCGCCGGATTGCCCCATCTGCCGTGTCGGCTCGTAGAGTTCGGTCAGCATGTCTGCCTGACCGTCCTGTCTGAACCCTCCGGAAACCTCTGTATGCGAGCCGACCGTACAGCCGCCGCCCCCGTCATCGAGCATGTGCGCTATCTGATCGCCCAGCGCCCGCATCTGCCGGTGGCGGCCATCGCCCGGCACGCCGGTGTTGCCTCCTCCACGCTGAAATCCCTGCTGCACGACGCCCGCCGCGACCAGGGTGAAGAGCGCACCGTCAGCCCGGCACTCGCCCAGCGCCTGCTGTCGGTCCAGGTGGCCGACCTGCCGTGCCGTGAGCGCGGGTACGGTGGCCAGTCCACCGACGCCGCCGCGGCCATGCGCCATGTGCGGGCGCTGTTGGCCGCGCATCCCGCCCTGTCGCAGGCCTCTGTCGCCCGGGCGGCCGGCATGTCGCCCAGCACCCTGGCGGCCGCACTGCACGATGTCGCAGCCGGCCGGCCCCGGCGTATCCAGCAGGCAGCCGCCCAGCAGCTCCTCGCTCTGGACCCGCACCTGCTCCTGGCCGCTGCCGCTGCGCGGCGCAGCGACACGATGGATCTGCAGCCGGTCATCGATCACCTGCACACCTTGCAGCTGCGCTATGACCGGGCCAGCTGCGCCTTCATCGCTCGCACCGCGGGCGTCAACGCCAGCACCCTGGCCTCCGCCCTGATGGACCACACCCGCGACCCCCGACGCGGCATCAACACCGCCATAGCCCGGCGCATCCTTGCCCTTGCCGAGCTTCCCCCGCCCGCCTGCCCGCGCCGCACCCAGGTCACCGACACCGGACTGCTACGACGCCTGCGCGCCCTGTGCGCGGCCGGCTGGAGTCTGGAAAAAATCGGCACAACAGGCGGCATCAGTACCAAGATGCTCACCGCCTTCGCCAGCACCAACTGCCCGCGCAGCACACCCGCCCTGCGCGGCGCAATCCTGGCCGCCTGGGAACAGCTCTCCCACCAGCCAGGCCCCTCCCCCGCCGCCCGCCGGCGCGCCCGGGCCAAGGGCTGGGCACCACCGCTGGCCTGGGACAACGAAACTATTGACGATCCCGCTGTCTCACCCAGCGGCATCCGCAACCCCAGCAACCAGCCCCCCTGGAATCCCGATCTGCTCCACCACGAACTTGGCTTCCTCACCCACCTCGGCCTCAGCAAAACCCAGGCCCTCAAACGCCTGGGTCTGGGCACCCAGCGCGCCCACCGGATACTCACCTCCACTACCCTGACCGCATAACACCCGCCCACCGCAGAAGATCTGCTGGTCATCACCGCGGCGACCAGGGCCTCAATGGCACAGGTCAGCGTGTCCGACCGCTCGCGCGTCAGCAGCGCGGGCGCGTGGCAGCGGCCCCACGTGTGGGCACCGCCAGGACGAGGGCGAGGACTGAACCGTTCCGGGTTCGGCAGAGACTCGATCGTTTGAGAGGATCGAGTCATGGCACGTTCTTCCCAGTACCCGCTTGAGCTGCGCCGTTGTGCG
>NZ_JBHXRW010000112.1:0-9762 GCF_042716635.1 Streptomyces sp. NPDC058664
AGGGTGACGAGGGTGTTGCCGTTGCGGTCGACGACGGCGACGGAGACGCGCTGGTTCTCCTTCTCGGCGGCGTCCAGGGTCGCCCGCGCGGCCTTCGTGGCGGCCTCGATCGTCAGGTGCGTCGACTGCGTCGTGTTCTTGTTCTTGGCGTCCTTCTCGGCGACGGCGGCGGCCGGGACGGCCGCCGTGTTCTCGCCGGTGGCGCTGGCCGAGTAGGCACCGAAGCCACCGAGCGCGAGCGCCACGACGATCGCACCACCGGTCAGGGCACGGGTGCGCGAGGAGGTCTTCTTCACGTGCTTCATGGGGATTGCTCCAGTGAACTCGGTGAACCGCGGGGGCCGTCGGGAATCCGTGGCCCGCTTCCCCTCCATCCTGGGGTCGTCCCCCCGTGCCGCCGGTCGTCGTCCCGGCTGCGTCCGTCGCCCGCAACGGTGGACCCCGGGGTCAACCGATCGGTTGACCCCCTCAGGGCCTGCCCCGTCCCCGGTCGGCCGTCCCGGTTCCGCTTCCGGGGCCGCGGCCTGCGGTTCTATGGTGGGCGGCGCAGACCGCGCGGACCGCGTGGTCCTCCGCGGGCACGCGCCCGATCCGGCGGCCAACCCGGCGGCAGGGTCGCACCCGCACGACACGAACGAGGAGTTCCATGGACATCGCCGGCTCCGCCGCTCTCGTCACCGGTGCCGCTTCCGGTCTCGGCGCCGCCACCGCCGCGGCGCTCGCCGCCCGGGGCGCCACGGTCTACGGCCTCGACCTGGACAAGGCCGTGGCCGCCGCGGGGACGCAGCCCGAGGGCGTCCGGCTGCTCGCCGCCGACGTCACCGCGGAGCAGCCGGTCCGCGAGGCCCTCGCCGCGATCGACGCCGACGGCGCCGAGCTGCGGCTCGCGGTGAACTGCGCGGGCATCGCCCCGTCCGCCCGCGTCCTGGGCCGCAAGGGACCGCACGACCTCGACCTGTTCCGGGCCGTGCTCGACGTCAACCTGCTCGGCACGTTCAACGTGATGCGGCTCGCCGCCGAGGCCATCGCCCGGCACGAGCCCGACGAGCACGGGCAGCGCGGTCTCGTCGTCAACACCGCCTCGATCGCCGCCTTCGAGGGCCAGGTCGGCCAGATCGCCTACGCCGCCTCCAAGGCCGGCGTCGCGGGCATGACCGTCACCGCCGCCCGTGACCTGGCGCAGTTCGGCATCCGGGTCGTCACCATCGCCCCCGGCATCGTCGACACCCCGATGATGGCCGGGTTCGGGGAGGACGTCAGGGCGGGTCTCGCCGCGAGCGTCACCTTCCCGCAGCGCCTCGCACGCCCGGAGGAGTACGCCCGCCTCGTGACGATGGTCGTCGAGCACGACTACCTCAACGGCGAGACGATCCGCATGGACGGCGCGCTCCGCATGACCGCGCGCTGACCCTCCGTACCCTCTGCGCGGCACTTGGTGCCGGATTATTCCGGCACCAAGTGCCGCGCCCTGGTGTCCCGGATGTTAGGTTCGGGCCATGGGAACAGCGTCGACGAACTCCACGAAGCCAGCGATGCGGGACTCCCTCATCGCCGCGGCCTTCCGGCTCTTCCTTGAGCGGGGCTACGAACAGACCACGGTCGACGACATCGTCACGCTCGCGGGCGTCGGCCGCAGGTCCTTCTTCCGGTACTTCCCGTCGAAGGAGGACGTGGTCTTCCCCGACCACGAGCAGTGCCTCGCCGACATGACCCGCTTCCTCGCCGCGAGCGCCGACTCCGACGACCCGATGGTCCGGGTCTGCGGCGCCGCCCGGCTCGTCATGCGGATGTACGCCGAGAACCCCACCTTCTCCGTGCAGCGCTACCGGCTCACCCGCGAGGTCGCCGGACTCCGCGCGTACGAGCTCTCGGTCGTCTGGCGGTACGAGAAGACCCTCGGCGACTACCTGCGCACCCGCTGGGCCGACCGCAGGGACGGCACCCTGCGCGCCAACGTGGCCGCCGCGGCCGTGGTGGCCGCCCACAACCACGCCCTGCGGCACTGGCTGCGCTCGGGCGGGGAGGGCGACCCGCTGGCGGAGGTCGACCGGGCCCTGGAGTTCGTGCGCGCCACCTGGAGCCCGGACGCCGTCGTGGACGCGCCGGCCGAGGAGACCGAGGACGTCGTGGTGGTGATCACCAAGCGGTCCACCCCCATGTGGCGCGTGGTGCGCGAGGTGGAGTCGAGCCTCGGCGAGGGCTGAGAACGAGGCCGAGAACGAGGCGGAGAAGGGGTTGAGGAGGGGCGCGACCTTCCCGGGGTTCTCGGTATCTCCGATTGAGGGAACTCAGGTCTTTATTTGATGGCACTCAGTGCCATATCTTTGCTCCATGCACGGTCGAGCCGCCGAGTGCAAGGAGAAGGCATCGTGTTCCACACGGGACTGAGGAGCGGGACCGCCGTCCGGGCCGCAGAGGAGTCGGCCCCCGACGCCGAGCTCTACTTCCAGCGCTGCCGCTGGTGCCACACCACGACGTTCCAGCGACTGCTCTGTCCGACCTGCGGGTCGACCGAGCTCACCCCCGAACTCAGCGAGGGCGAGGGCGTGATATCCGTACGGCGCGGGGTCGCCGCGGCCGATGCCGACCTCTGGCCGGTGCACATGACGGAGGGTTTCGTGGTCCGCTGCCGCGTCGACGGACCCCTGCACGCGGTGCGTCCCGGCGTCCGGGTCAAGCTCTCCTCGGGGGTCGGCGTGACCGGCCGCAGACCGGTCGTCCGGCTCTGCGAGGAGGTCCCGCTCGACGGCTGGATCTGACGCGGCGCCTCTGGCGCGGCACAGCGGAAAGGGGCGGGTGGGTGGCACAGAGTGCCACCCACCCGCCCCTTTCCGTGTCGGGCGACGGAACGGTCAGCGGGCGCCGATCTCGTCCGTCAGCTGCGGCAGCACCTCGAAGAGGTCGCCGACCACGCCGTAGTCGACCAGGTCGAAGATCGGGGCCTCCGCGTCCTTGTTGACCGCGACGATCGTCTTCGACGTCTGCATGCCGGCCCGGTGCTGGATCGCACCCGAGATGCCCGCCGCGACGTACAGCTGCGGCGAGACCTGCTTGCCGGTCTGGCCGACCTGGTTGGCGTGCGGGTACCAGCCGGCGTCGACGGCGGCGCGGGAGGCGCCGACGGCCGCGCCGAGCGAGTCGGCCAGCTTCTCGACGACCGCGAAGCCCTCGGCCGCGCCGACGCCACGGCCGCCGGAGACCACGATCGCGGACTCGGTCAGCTCGGGGCGGCCGGTGGAGACGCGCGGGGTGCGCGAGACGACCTTCGCGGCGTTGCCGGTGAAGGCGACGGTGACGTTCTCGACCGTACCGGCGGCCGGAGCGGCCTCCGGGGCGGCGGAGTTCGGCTTGACGGTGATGACCGGCACGCCGTGCGAGACCCGCGACCTCACCTGGTACGAGGCGGCGAAGACCGACTGGGTGGCGACCGGGCCGTCCTCGCCGGCCTCCAGCTCCACGGCGTCGGTGATCAGACCGGAGCCGAGGCGGAGCGCGACGCGGGCCGCGATCTCCTTGCCCTCGCCGGAGGAGGTCACCAGGACGGCGGCCGCCCCCTTCTCCTTGGCGAGCTGGGTGAGCGCGTCGACCTTCGGCACGACGAGCTGCTCGGTGAACTCGGCGCCCTCCGCGACGTACACGGTCGCCGCGCCGTACTCGCCGGCGGTGGCGGCGATCGAGGCGGCGGCCTCGCCGGCGCCGAGGACGACCGCCGTGGGCTCGCCGATGCGGCGGGCCAGGGTCAGCAGTTCGAGGGCCGGCTTGCGGACCGCACCGTCGGCGTGGTCCACGAGAACCAGGATCTCAGCCATGATTCGTTGCTCCTGTGTGGGTGTCTGGCCGGCGGCGGGTCAGATGAACTTCTGGGTGGCGAGGAAGGCGGCGAGCTGCTTGCCGCCGTCGCCCTCGTCGGTGACGATCGTGCCCTGCGTACGGGCAGGGCGGGCGGCCACCGCGTCGACCAGGGTCCAGGCCCCGGCGAGGCCCACCTCGTCGGCGTCGATGTCCAGGTCGTCCAGGTCGAGTTCCTGGACCGGCTTCTTCTTGGCGGCCATGATCCCCTTGAAGGAGGGGTAACGGGCCTCGCCGGACTGGTCGGTGACCGAGACGACGGCCGGCAGCGGGGCCTCCAGGAGCTCGGTGGCGGCGTCGCCGTCGCGGCGGCCCTTCACCACACCGTCCTCGACGGAGACCTCCGAGAGCAGCGTCACCTGGGGCAGCGACAGACGCTCGGCGAGCAGCGCGGGCAGCACGCCCATCGTGCCGTCGGTCGAGGCCATGCCGCAGACGACCAGGTCGAAGCCGGTCTTCTCCAGGGCCTTCGCGAGGATCGCGGAGGTGGCGATCACGTCGGAGCCGTGGATGTCCTCGTCGTTGACGTGGACGGCCTTGTCGGCGCCCATCGACAGCGCCTTGCGCAGGGCGTCCTTGGCGTCGTCCGGGCCCACGGTGACGACGGTGACCTCGGCGTCGTCGGCCTCCTCGGAGATGCGCAGGGCCTGCTCGACCGCGTACTCGTCCAGCTCCGAGAGCAGACCGTCGACGGCCTCGCGGTCGGTCGTCAGGTCATCGGCGAATCCGCGGTCGCCGGTCGCGTCGGGGACGTACTTCACACAGACAGCGATCTTCAGGGTCACGGCCTGTCTCCTTTCAACGGGCAGGGGGTTAGGGGGTGTCCGGCGGGTCAGGGCCGGATAGGTCGCGGCGTCTGGTGCGGTGCATCGCAAGGCGCCGGAGCGCCTTAATAGCGGAGCTATTCGGGCGTTTCGGCAACGCGGCGAGGTGTCGTGCCAGGCGTCGCGGCCCCGGCCCTGACCCGCCGGGCGCCCCCTACGGGAGGTTGCGGGCCATGACGATGCGCTGGACCTGGTTGGTGCCTTCGTAGATCTGGGTGATCTTGGCGTCACGCATCATGCGCTCGACGGGGTAGTCGCGGGTGTAGCCGTAGCCGCCGAGGAGCTGGACGGCGTCGGTGGTGACCTCCATGGCGACGTCGGAGGCGAAGCACTTGGCGGCGGCACCGAAGAAGGTGAGGTCCTCCTTCTCGCCTCCGCCGGAGACGCGCTCGCTCTTCGCCGCGGCGGCGTAGGTGAGCTGGCGGGCGGCTTCGAGCTTCATGGCCATGTCGGCGAGCATGAACTGCACGCCCTGGAAGTCGGCGATCGGCTTGCCGAACTGCTTGCGCTCCGTGACGTAGCCCTTGGCGTAGTCCAGGGCGCCCTGGGCGATGCCGATGGCCTGGGCGGCGATGGTGATGCGGGTGTGGTCGAGGGTCTTCATCGCGGTGGCGAAGCCGGTGCCCTCGGCGCCGATCATGCGGTCCGCGGGGATGCGGACGTTGTCGAGGTAGACCTCGCGGGTCGGGGAGCCCTTGATGCCGAGCTTCTTCTCCGGCGCGCCGAAGGACACGCCCTCGTCGGACTTCTCCACGACGAACGCGCTGATGCCCTTGGACCGCTTGTCGGGGTCGGTGACGGCCATCACGGTGTAGTACTCGGAGACGCCGGCGTTGGTGATCCACCGCTTGACGCCGTTGAGGACCCAGAAGTCGCCGTCGCGCACCGCGCGGGTCTTCATCCCGGCCGCGTCCGAGCCCGCGTCGGGCTCGGAGAGGGCGTAGGAGAACATCGCGTCGCCCTTGGCCAGCGGGCCCAGGTACTTCGCCTTCAGCTCCTCGGAGCCGGACAGGATCACCGGCAGCGAGCCCAGCTTGTTGACCGCCGGGATCAGCGAGGAGCTGCCGCACGCCCGCGCGACCTCCTCGATCACGATCACCGTGGCCAGCGCGTCCGCGCCCGCGCCGCCGTAGGCCTCCGGGACGTGCACGGCGTGCAGGTCGTTGGCGACCAGGGCGTCCAGCGCCTCCTGCGGGAAGCGGCCCTCCTCGTCCACCGCCGCGGCGAACGGCGTGATCTTCGCCTCCGCCAGCGCACGCACAGACTCCCGGAGCATGTCGTGCTCCTCGGAAGGCCGGTACAGGTCGAAGTCCTTGCCCATGATGTGGAGCTCCCCTAGACGCTTTTGGCACTGAGTACCCTCAGCAAAACACACTCAGTGCCATGACGCCAGAGCGCCCCGACACGGTTCGTGTCGGGGCGCTGAAAGAACCGCTCGGTCGGTTTTTTCTTAACGGGAGATGTCCGCGAGGTTTCCCTCGTCCTGGGGGAGCCGCCGCGCGTCGTACTCGGCGGCCAGTCGGCGGGCGCGCTCCTCGGTGATCTCCAGGCCGGTCAGCAGGGCGGGAGCGCAGATGGTCGGCAGGACGTGCCGGAGCAGCACGAGAACCCGATGTGTCAGGTCATTGCGATCGCAAAGAATCTGGGACATCGTCTGGATCCCCGCGAAGGCGCCCGCGAACAGCTCGGCCGTGTCCGTCACGTCCACGTGGACGAGGAGCTCGCCGCGGGCCTTCGCGACCGTCAGGACCTCCGAGACCTGATCGATCCAGGCCCGGAACGGAGCGGCCCGGTCCACGCCCTTGGCGCCACTGTCGAGGGCCAGGGCGACGCTCGCGCGCACCAGCGCGTCACGCTGCAGCCGGTGGGCGAGCAGGAAGCCCTGGTCGACCAGCTCCTGGAGCTTGATGGCCTGGGGAGTGAGCGGCTCGTCGAGCATCTGGGCGTCCAGCACGCCGACGGCCAGGTCTTCCTTGGAAGCGAAGTGGAAGTACAGGGCCCCCTTGGTCACCCCGGCGCGCACCAGGATCTCCCCGATGGTGGTCCGCTCATAGCCGTGCTCCGCGAAGACGGCCGCCGCCGACTCCAGGATCGCCCGCCGGGTTCGGATCGCACGCGCTTGCTGTGCCAAGGCGCCTCCTGCTGTATCGCTGTCTGTGCTCGACGTGTGACGTGAAGCATTGAAAAGAAAACCGCACTGTACGTATTCTACGCCGGGCGGGCTCGCCGCCCATGGGCGCGCGGGGACGCGAGGGGAAACCATGAATCAGAACCGCCGGGAGAAAAAGACGTACGTTCCCGGGGAGTTCGTACACCGGGCGGACCCCGCCGACATCTTTCCCACGGGCTGGACGCGATTGCAGGAGAATCGATTCTCCGTCTCTGCCCACTGGCCCGCCTCACACCCCTTCTTCTCTCCCGTGGCCGGCGACCGGCACGACCCCTTCTTGGTGGCCGAGACGATACGCCAGGCGACCATGCTCGTCGCTCACGCCGATCTGGGGGTACCCGTGGACGATCAGTTCGTCATGTGGGACCTCCATTACGACGCCGACCCCGAGGCGCTCACCGTCGACGGCCTCCCGTCGGAGATCGTGGTCGACGTCCTCTTCCCCGAGCTCGACACCCGCCGCGGCAAGCCGCGCAACCTCTCCACCGCGGTCCGGCTCACCCGCGGCGGACGGCTGCTCGCCACCGGCGGCGGCCTGGCCGCCTGCACCTCCGCCCCCGCCTACCGCCGCCTGCGGGGCGAGCGGATGGCGGTGCTCGGAAGACCGGTACCGCTCATCCAGGGAGTGGCTCCCCACCTGGTGGGCCGCCGCCGGCCGCAGGACGTCGTCCTGGGACCGGGCCCCCGGGCGGGCACCTGGCAGCTGCGGATCAACACCGGCCACACCACCCTCTTCCGGCGCCAGAACGACCACGTACCCGGGATGCTGCTCCTCGAAGCCGCCCGGCAGGCCGCGACGGCGACGGTCGGCGGCGGAGGATTCCTCCCCACCGCCATGGACATCTCCTTCGAGCGCTACGCCGAACTCGACAGCCCCTGCTGGATCGAGGCCGAGGCCGAGACCGTGACCGCCGCCGACCGCACGACGACCGTCGTACGGGTCACGGGCCGGCAGGACGGCGCGTCGGTCTTCGTGTGCACGCTCACCGCTCCGTCCCCGGAACTGGCGGTGGCCGGAGCGGGTCTCGACCGCCGGCTGGCGAGCTGAACCGGACGGACCGATGGACCTTCGTATTCTGATCACCGGCGCGACCGGCTTCATCGGCGGCCGGGTGGCCGCCGCGGCGACGGAGCTGCCCGACCCCGCGCACGTCCGTCTGCTCGCCCGCCGGCCGCCGGCCACGGGGGAGCGGGAGAGGGCCGAGGTCGTCCGGGGCGACCTCCGCGACCCCGGTTCCCTGCGCCGCGCCTGCGAGGGCGTCGACGTCCTGATCCACTGCGCCTCGGCGATCGGCGGGGACGCGGAGACGGCCCGCTCGGTCAACGACGAGGGCACCCGGGCCCTGGTCGACGCGGCCGTACGCGCCGGGGTGACCCGGATCGTCTCCCTGAGCACCGCCTCCGTGCACGGCCGCGGCCCCTTCCGGGCCGCCACCCCCGGCACCCTGCCGCTCGCCCCGGTCTCCGGGACGAGCCGCACCCGGGCGGCGGGCGAGCGGTACGTCATGGACGCCGGCGGCACCGTACTGCGACCGCACCTCGTGTACGGCACCGGCGACCGGCAGTTGATCCCCGGCCTGCTCCAGCTGCTCGCGGCGCTGCCCGGCCCGCTCGTGGGCGGCGACTCGGTGCACTCCCTCGTCGACGCCGACAGCCTGGCGCGCGCCCTGCTCGGCGCGGCGCTCTCGTCGCGCACCCGGCCCGGCCCGTACTACGTCAACCATCCCGAGCCGGTGCCCGTCGCGGAGGTGCTGGCGGCCGCCGAGGACCTGCTCGCCCACCGCACCGGGGCGCGCCGGGGGCCGGCGGTGGACCTGGCCGAGGCCCGCGCGCTGCTCGCGGGCCACGCCGTCGCCCAGCACCATCTCGACATGCTCGCCACCGACCACTGGTTCTCCGACGACCGCCCCCGGCGGGAACTGGGCTGGGAGCCGGGGCTAGGTTTCACCGAGGGCTTCGCGGACCACAAGGCGTGGTACCGAAGTCTCCTCGACCACTCCTGAACTCGACCACTCCTGAACCGAAGGAAGGCAAGACCGACATGCCCGTGCTGGCCGGCAGGACCGCGATCGTCACCGGCGCGAGCCGTGGCATCGGACGAGGCATCGCCCAGCGGCTGGCCAGGGACGGAGCCCTGGTGGCCGTGCACTACGGCCGCGACGGGGCGGCCGCCCGCGAGACCGTGAAGACCATCGAGGAGGACGGCGGCCGGGCGTTCCCGTTCCGCGCGGACCTCGAGGCACCGGACGCGGCCGACGTGTTCTACGAGGCCCTGGAGGCGGGGCTCGCCGAGCGGGACACGGGGCCGGAGTTCGACATCCTCGTCAACAACGCGGGCGCGAGCGGCTCGGGCCGCATCCACGAACTGACCCCCGAGGTCTTCGACCGGCTGTTCGCGATCAACGTGAAGGCCCCGCTCTTCCTCATCCAGCGGGGTCTCGCCCGGCTGCGTGACGGCGGCCGGATCGTCAACATCTCCTCGGCGGCGACGAAGCACGCCTTCCCCGACTCCGTCACCTACGCGATGACCAAGGGCGCCGTCGACACGATGACCCTCGCCCTCGCCAAGGAGCTGGGCCCCCGGGGGATCACGGTCAACGCGGTGGCCCCCGGCTACATCGCGACCGACATGAACGCCCGGCGCCGGGCGACCCCCGAGGCGAGCGCCGCCCTCGCGGCCCTCTCGGTCTTCGGCCGGATCGGGACGCCCGCCGACGTCGCGGACGTGGTCGGCTTCCTCGTCTCCGACGACGCGCGCTGGATCACCGGCCAGTACGTGGACGTCACGGGCGGAACCGCGCTCTGAACCACGCGTCGCCCACCGCACGGTCGGGGGGGGGGGGGGGGGGGCCGGGGCCCCGCCCCCGGCGCGGGCGGGGGGGGTTTAAGAAAAAACAAGGCCAGAAGAGAGATTGGTTG
>NZ_JBHXRW010000113.1:0-9621 GCF_042716635.1 Streptomyces sp. NPDC058664
GTGGCAGGATACGGAAACCTTCAGGGCCCCTTCGGTCGCCGGTGTGATGAGTGGAATCACCACGCCAACGACCAGGGGCCCTGCCTCGTCACCACCCTCGCTGACCAGCCCATTTCACCCTCCAGCACAGGATGAAAGAGGCTCACTGAGCGTTCTCAGCGTTGATGCTCCAGGGTGAGGATGGCTGCGGCGATGGCGGTCATGCGGTGGGGGCTGCAGCGGGCCCGGCGGAAGATTCGCCAGGACTGCATCGTCCGATGCTTCGTTCGCCCGGTGCTCGTGCCGCTGACAGGGCCCGGTTGATCGTCTACTGGGTCGTGGTGAGGTCCGGCGGGGAAGCCGTCTGATCGGTGTGGTCACCCCGGGGCCGGCGCCGATACAGGCGCGGTCGGCGAGGACGGGGATGCCCTGGCGTTCGCAGATCCGGATGATGCGGTGGGTGCGGGCCACGGCCAGGTCATGGGTGCGGCCGGGCAGCGGCGGCGATCTGCGTGAGCGTGTCGTGTCGGCAAAGGTAGAGCAGGCCCACGAGGGCACGCTGGTGGGGCGGGAGCTTGCAGCGGTGGTCACCCTCACGAGTGATGATGAGCATCGATACCCACTCGACGAGGGCGTGCGGCAGGTCGAGTGCGACAGGATAGGAAACCAACGAGGCTCCTGGGCTGATGAGTTGATATGTCGAACACCTCTCTCAACAGCTCAGGAGCCTTGTGTGTTGCGGGAGACCGGTCTGTCACCCGTTCAGTGGCCGCCCTGAAAGAGCTCGCTCGGCTGCGGTAGACCGACAGCTACGAGCGCAGCGCTGAGTAACTGTCGCCTTCTTTGATGCCTCACTTCGAGACAGGCCGCTGGGGGGTGGACTTGAGGTACTCGGCAAGCTGACTGCGAGTCGTTACTCCAACTTTGGTGTAGATGCGTTGCAGATGGTTGTCGATCGTCCGAACGGAGAGCGTCAGCTTGGACGCAATATCTTTGCTGGAGATGCCAGCAGCTGCCAGAGTGGCAACCTCGTGTTCTCGGCGAGTCAAATTGGCCGTGGATGGCGCGACAGTGGACAGCAGAGGGGTCTGCGCTCCTTGGCAGTGGGCCAGAGCCGAGTGCGCACGCACGATTGCGGAAGTGGCGCGGCGGGGCTGGTCCGCTGCTCGCCAGGCTGCGCCAGCCACGGTACTCGCCTCGGCAGCGAGCAGGTCTGCTCCCATGGCTTCGAATGCATCGCAGCAATTCATCAAAGCCTCGGGGTCGTTCGCAGCGAGGGCGGCAGCGAATGCTGCTCTGGCCGGCGCCAGCCCGCCGTCACACATCGCGGCGAGCTCGCTGAGTCGAGTGGAGACCTCATGTGGGGCCCCCAGCCTCGCCACGTCAGTCAGCAGCAGAGCTTCGGACGTCACATGGCCGGCTGCATGAGCGCTCTGCGCCGCCTCGGTGAGCGTGGAACGTGCCCCGGGAAGATCTCCACTCGCTGCCCGCAACCACGCTTCCCCCAGTCGCTCCTCTCCTGAGAGGTAGCCCATGTGAGGAAACGATGCGCTCTCCCGCACGGCGGCATGAGCAGCGTCAAGATCACCCATGACGGCTGCGGAGGCGGCGAGTCCGGACAACACCAGTCGCAGCGCCTTGATGTGGTGGAACGACCGTGCCTGAGCCGCGGTTTCGGCGTACAGGTGCCGCGCGGTTGCCGGATGACCAGCCATCCACTCGCTGCGTGCCATGTGAAGGGTGAGCCACAGCTGAGGAAACCACGCACCGGTAGCAAGTAGTTCATCGGATGCGCGTGATCCGGTCTGCAGTCCGGTGGTAAAACGACCTGCCTCGGAGAATGCGAGAACCATGGAGATCAGTTCCGACGCTGGATGAGGTACCAGGGCAGTCTCATTGACCCGAAGATGCGCCTCATAGGCGCTCTTGGTCAACTGAAGCGCAGCATCGGTATGCCCCAAGGTAGCCAGCGCAGCTGACTTCATTTGCGCCCCGATGAGCCAGGCATCCACATCTGGCGCGTCTTCGATCGCGTTCGGCAGAGAGGCAAGCATTTCTGCGGCTCGCGCAGGCTGCCCTGAAACGGCGAGCATGGATGCCTCATTGAGCAAGAGGATCTCTTGGCCGTCTGCGCTGGTGACTTGGCTTCGGGCTTCGTTGTTCACCGACAGGGCGTCTTGAACGCGGGCGCCCATCCAGTACAAGTTGTAAGTCCTTGCTCGAACCGTCGCGAGTACCTCGCTCTCGGTGCGAGCGTTTTCGTGAGCCTCGGTCAGTACAAGATCCGCCTGTTCGAACCTGCCAAGTTCCAGCAAGGCGTCACCCAGCAGAAGGCGACTGCGCACCGTGCGGTCGCCGGAAGCGAGCCCCTTGAGCAACAGCACGACCTGTTGATAGTCGTGAGCATGTCGAGCCAGCGCGGCAGCATGTGTTAGCAAAATGGGATCTGCACTTCCTGTGGCCGCCATTCGCCACGTGGCGATATGGAGCGGATCGCTCCGGCGGCGGGCACCGTGCCCTTCGATGCGCTCTACTTGTCGCAACAACAGAGCCCGATGGCGTTCCTCCGAGATCCCATCCCGCAGGGTCTCGCCGTACAGCGGGTGCGCCAATCGCACCGTGATGCGGCGTCCATCGAAGGTGCTCTGAATGATCCCAACACGCTCGAGCTGTGCGAGAACCTGCGTACTGACTTCTGCTTCAGCGTCAGGAAGCGAAATCGGTTCGCATGCGGCAAGGAGTTCCAGCACAGGCCTGGCCTCTTCGTCGGCGTCGGCGAGTCGGTGCCTGACCAGTTCGGTGAGGCGTCCTGTGCCGGCCAGACCACCTGCCAACTCCCAGACCTCGCCGTCGCTTGCAAGTCTTCCGTTTGCCAGTGAGCCGAGAACAAGTTCGCGAAGGTAGAGAGGGTTGCCATTACTTGCTGACATCAACTCTTGCACGGTCCTTCGCCCCACCGGGCCACCAAGAACCTGAAGGAGCAGTGCCTCGACGGCCTGTTGGTCCAAGCCCTCCAGGTCTACTCGGTATACGGCATCTGTTTTGAGGAGGACGGTTGCGGCGACACTCATCATCTCGTCAGACCTGATGGTGGCGATCATGAACACCACTCCAGCGTCCATGAGTTGGCGCAGAAGGACAGCCGATGCAGAATCGAGAAGGTGAAGATCGTCAACCAGAACGACCAGTCGTCGGCGCTCCGGGTCTGCGAGAGCCCGCGCTACCGCGGGAAAGCCAGCGACAGGATCGGTAAGGTCCACCTCGTCGGGGACGAGGTGGGCAATGGCACCCAGGGGCACTGTGGCCGCAGCAGCAGTCGCCAAGACCCGCCGACCACGCATGCCAGCTTGCACAGCGTGCCGCAAGCACTCATCCGCAAGGCAAGATTTACCTGCACCCGCCGGCCCGTAGATGGCAAATCCCTGGGCCCGCCGATCCGCGAGCGCTTGCTCGAAAGCTGTCATCTGAGCCTCTCGACCGACGAGAGGCCAGTTCACCAAGCCCTCTGGTTCACTCATCGGCCCACCTCCCAAGCTGATCCAAAAGAGAACGCGTGTCCAGCATTAAGTATTACTCCACTCGGCGGGCCCGGCACGTATCGGCAGGCGCGTTTTATTGAGGTGAGGGTGGAGCGTGTGGGGCCCGATGGATCAAGTGTTGGCTGTCGTCAACGGGTAGTAGGCGACAGCATGGCAAGATCGATTTCCCTTACCTAGTGTTATGGCAGCAGCGCTATAAGCGTGAGGCGGGTGATCCTAGTGCATGGTGTGACCTAGGAGGGCGAACAAGATCTTCTTGAGCCGTACTGGCCGGCTGGAATCTGCGTCGACTATGCTAATGATCTTGTTTTCGGTGCTTGGCGCGAGTTCGTACACGTCAGGAGCCGGTTCGGTGTATTGGGCAGCAATATGGAGTGCTGTGCAGAAGACTGATCACCGAAGCCGGCGTGCTGCGGCCAGCACTCTTCCTTCGGGTACGAGTTGCTCATAGCGGTCACCATCTCTTGCGGCAGTGCTCTGCAGGGAGCGCGAGCTGGCGCGACAGCTACTTGTGGGACAGAGAGAATGCATCGACCTCTGCTAGAGGCCACAGCAGAAGTCTCACCAACCTGCAATGGTGAGATGCGATTGTTGGCTCTGCCTGGAAGCTTTCCGTGACAAGAGGCGCCCGTGGCTGCCCGGTAACCTTCGGGTGCCCGACCTGAGCGAACGCGGCCTCCATGGCATCGAGCAGGCTTCGACACGTTCACGGATGGAGGCCCAGTGAGGCTGGACGGCTTGGCGCTACTTGGGCCGGGACGGGGGCGACGGTCGCCGACTCAGCCAAACCCATGGCCAGGCCGACTTGCTCAACGGCTCTACGATATCCGCAACAAGATCGTCCAGTGAGATCGCCGTGTGTGGCCACCTCGACAAGACCAAGATCGTGCCCTGCCAGCCAAAGAAGGCCACAGGCACAAGGCCTTGAGCGCTGCCGAGCGGTTGGGTCAGGGACACAGGTCCGAGATCGACTATACCGGGCCGAGCGCACCGTTTGGCTAGATCACCGCTGGGGTGGGTCCGCCCTGCGCGGGGTGGTTCAAGTCGTTGAACGCGGCGGCCGTTGCTGCAGGCTGCGGGGGATTTCACTTGCGAGGCGCCCTGCTGGTCGGGCCGGTGAGCTGGGAGAATATCCGTGCTCTCAGCTCAGAACAAGTGCCTGTCTACGTCCGCCTCCTACAGCCTGTCGGCGGCCGACGGATCCAGGTTCATCAAAATTTTCCCGGTTTCCTGATCGTGAGGGTGACAGCGGACCCGGCCCCCGGAGTCCTACCCCAGGCGCCAGCCGCAAAGTAGTGGGGAGATCACGTGCTCGCCGACGTGGCGGCCTGCTAGTCGTGTTCGCGGAGCATCCGCATGACGGTGGCGGGCGAGGGGTGCTGGCCCTTCTTCGCGCCGGTGGTGATGACGAGCCGCTTGGCGATGCCGCGCAGGCTCATCTCCTGGTTACGCAGGTGGAGGGCCATGGACAACATGGACTCGTCGGTGACGCCTACGCCGCCGATGGTCTTGCCGCGCTTGCGGGCGGACTCATGGCCTTCGAGAGTGCGGTCGCGGATGTACTCGCGCTCCATCCCGGACATGGCCGCGAGCACGGTGAACACGATGCCGGGCGGGTCGTGCGAGCCCTTCAGTTCTCCGGTGAGGAATTCCAGCCCGACATTGCTGGCTTTGAGCTCTTCGGCGAGCATGGCGAGTTCGGTGCCGCGGCCGAGTCGCTTGTGCTCGTGGACGACGAGGGTCACGACGACGCCGGAGGAGCAGATCTCCCCGGCGAGCTTCACGGCGGCCTCCAGCTCGGGGCACCGGGTAGCACGGGTGGAGATCTTCTCCGAGAAGACCCGGACTGCTCCGGCCTCTGCGAGTGAGTCGAGCTGCGCGTCGAGGGACTGCTGAGCGGTCGAGGCATGGGCATAGCCGAGGCGGACGTACCCGACCGGTTCGGCGTCGGCACTCATGGGCCGGGGTAGCTCGGTCCACACCAACCCCGGTTTGCGTACGGCGGGAGTCGGCACGCTGAGGATCTTGGCGAGTTGGGGCACGAGGCGGAAGCGGGCGGTGTGGTACTGGATGGCCACCTTGCCCTTGCCGGTCCGGCACAGGGAGCCCGCAGGGGCAGCGCAGGTGGACATCGGGCAGTGGTGCGATTCGACGCGCTTGAAGTCGTCGTTCACAACTCCGAACTGTTCGTGAGGGCGTCTCAGGCATCCAGCTGTTTGCAACAACTCATGAAACATGATCACTGCAGGCGGACCGCCGACCGAGCGTCTGTTTCACAGGCGACCACCTATGAAACGACGTGTCGACGCGCCCCGGTGGAGCAGCTACGAAGAGGCCCTGCCAAAGCCTGTGGAGATCGCTGTGCTCCTTCACCCGTGCCAGCCGAAAGAACAACCGACCCCTTGGGCTGGTGCAAACCTGGCTCCATCGGGGTACCAGGGCCGCCGCGGTCCCAGCAGCCCACGGACGTCGTGCTTGTGGGCGCCGATCTTGTGAAGTGCTCTTCAGTCGCGTCCGCCTGTAGCCCAGATGCCTATGCCGGGCGTCGGCGACCGGAATTTGAGCGTCCGATACTCATCCATACCCCGCCTTGGTCAGGAGAGTCTGTTGATGATCACAGGTGTTGCCTCACGCGCATGAGATGGCAGGGCCAGAGCGCCGGCAACACCATTCATTTCTCTGCAGAGGATTGTCATGACTCTTACCAACCAGGTCGTGGTCCGTCGCGGTCTCTCGACCAACCACAACCAGGTCGTGGTCCGTCGCGGTCTCTCGACCAACCACAACCAGGTCGTGGTCCGTCGCGGTCTCTCGACCAACCACAACCAGGTCGTCGTGGGTCGCTGACGCGTCCTTTCGTGACCGTCGCTCGGTCCTGAGTTTGTTCTGTGCTGCCGTAGGACAACAGCCGGGTTTCGCACGCCTGAACCCGGTTGGACCGCTGCCCTTTTGAGGTGTTGCGGTTACCGGCGTCATCAGGATGGTTCCCTCTGCCGGAGACCGGCGGAGGGAACTGGAACCTGGGCTGCTGAACCGTCGGGCTTGAGCAGCTCTCTGGCTCCGGACCGTTTCAAGGAGATTTTGCCTGTGACCGTTCATTCCGAGCAGTCCGTAGCTGGTTTGCTGAGTCAGGCTTTGATGGCTCTCGAGGCGGGGGACGAGGAGGCCGCCCGAACTCTGGCCGCCCAAGCGGAGGAGCTGAGCACAGACCCGCTGGCCCTAGCCAACTCAGCCCTGGTGCAGGGATACATCGACCAGCATGCCGGCCAGATGGAGAGCGCGCTTCAGAGACTCGAGCACGCTGCCGCTCTCGCCGCCGACCACTGTGACGTACCCGAGGGCGTTTCCCTGTACCTGAATACGATTACGGCGATGGCGACAGTGTATCGAGTGCAGGGACGATACACTCCGGCGGAGCAGCTGCTCGTCACAGCGGTGGGCCGTGTGGAAGAGAGAGCGGCGGCAGAGGATATCGCCGCCGCATACAACGAGCTCGGGGTGCTGTTCAAGTATTCAGGGAAGTTCGAAGCGGCGGCGGATTTCTATAAGCGGGCGCTGAACAGGCTGAGTGGCACCACCAGTCCCGAACTGGCCACCCTTTATCACAACATCGCCGGCCTCGCTCACGCCCGAGGTGACTACGCGGCAGCGGAAGACCCCGCGCGCAAGGCAGTCGCTGTACGGACGGAGGCGTTGGGGGCGGATCACCCGGATGTCGCCGCCGACTGCGCTGCCCTGGCCCCGATCCTCCTCGAGATCGGTGAAGCGGAGGAAGCCGAGTCCCTGCTCCGCGAAGCTCTGCAGATCTTCGAGAAGGCCTACGGCGCGGACCATTACGAGGTAGGCATCGCCACCGGAAACCTCGCCGCCGTGATACATCAGTCAGAAAGGCCTGAGGAAGCGAAGGCTTACTACGAACGCTCGCTGGCGATACTCGAGAGTGCTCTCGGTAGCCAGCATCCTGAACTTGCGCCCGTCCTCAACAACTTCGCCCAGTTGATCCGCGAGACGGACCCCCGTGGGGCACAGGCAGCCTTGGAGCGTGCCCACCTGTCGCTGGTCTCCGCCTCTGCCGAGGAGAGCCACCCCACGCTCATGGCCGTCAATGCTTGTCTGAGCGAACTGAAGAACCAGAAGTGATCATCGAAAAGCACGGTCGGAGGCAAGGTATGGGAGTTCAAGGAACAGCCACGCGCACTCGTAGCGTGAACGTCCTGGACAGGAAATACAGACGGACGACCATTGCCATCACATCGATCGTCACGATGGTTGCCTTCGAAGCCATGTCAGCGAACATGATCATGCCGTCAGTGGCCGTCGATCTCGACGCGGTCGCCTCTTACGGCTGGGCTTTCAGCGCATTCCTGGCGGCCAGCCTGCCCGGAATGATCCTCGGCGGCCGTCTGACCGACCGCGGGAGAATCCGTCCGACATTCCTCGCAAGCCTCGCACTGTTCACCGTGGGCCTGACCCTCAGCGGATTGAGCTGGGCGTTCCCTGTCTTCGTCGTCGGCCGTGCGCTGCAAGGCTTCGGCGGAGGTCTCTACATCGTGGCGCTGTACGTGCTGATAGCCCGGCTCTATCCCGAAAACCTCCGGCCTCGCATGTTCGCCGTCATGCCAGCGGCGTGGGCAGTTGCCGCACTGCTCACACCCTGGCTCGCGGCCTCAGTAGCCGCCACTTGGACTTGGCGCGCCAACTATCTCGGAATACTGCCTCTCATCCTGCTCGCAACCATCGCCATCGCTTCTGCGACAGGATCCGGCGCCGCCGAGAGCGCGACGCAGCCTCAAGAGGCCCAGCCTCCGATCCTCCGGTACACCGTGGCGGCCGCGCTCGGCATCGGAATGCTGCAGTTCGCCGGACAGAACTTCACCCTGGTACTAGCCCCGGTCCTGCTCGTCGGGCTACTGCTGCTGGTCGCCGGCGTCCCGAAACTGCTGCCCACCGGCGCCCTGCGCTTCGCTCGGGGCGTCCCCGCGATCACCTCCCTGCGGGGCCTGCTGGGAGGAGCCTTCGTCGCAGCGCAGTCCTTCGCTACTCTCTTCCTCGTCCACGAACGCAGCGTCTCAACCTCTGCGGCGGGCGCGGCCCTGAGCGTGGCAGCCCTCGGATGGGCTGCTGGCGCCTGGTACCAAGGCCGCGACAGCGTCCAGCAATCCCGCAGACTTCTTCTTCAAAGCGGCTGCGCACTGGCGATGGCCGGAATCATTGCCACGGCGCTCCTTCTCCTTTCCTCGCTGCCGGCGATCCCCGTGTCCATAGGGGCAGCCGCCATCGGAGGGATCGGCATGGGCCTAGCCGTACCGAGCATCAGCGTCGTTCTGTTCGAACAGTCTGCGCCCGACGAGCAGGGCGCCAACGCCGCCGCGCTTCAGGTCTCTGACTCGCTCGGCAGCGCAGCCGCGCTGGCGCTCACCGGCCTGATGTTCGCGCAGCTGGAGTCATCCGCCTCTGCAGCCTTCGCAGCGATCGTCGCCCTCGCCACGCTTCTAGCCGCCTGTGCCACCGTCCTGTCGAGCAGATGCTTCGCGGTCAAGAACGTCGCCCCACATACGGCCGGGTGACCCACGTGCTGCTGCAGAACCCGCGCGCCGAACCCGCTTCGACGGTGTGGGGCTGATTCGAGCCCCAGTGCGCAAAGGCCGCGACGACCAGGGCACGGCCCGCGCGCAGCGTCCGCACGCATCGGATCGGGCGGCCCGACTAGCGGCCCCGCCCCTTCGGGGCCTGGGTCCTTCAGCATGACCGACCGACCAATCGGTAGACGGTGTCCGCCGGGGTGCGGGGGCGGGGCACCGAGAATTCCAGGTCCAGGCGCTTTTCCATGCCGAGGCGGAAGGTGCCATACGGGTTGATGTTCGACCAAGAACAGCTTGGTCAAACCGCGCCGGTCCTCGTCCGAGAGCCTCGACGCCCATGCGAGTTCAGCGAGGACCTGCTGCACCAGCAGGGTGTTGACGTGTACGAGCGCGGACTGAAGCAGGTGCAGGGCGAGCATTGAGGTGGGGCCTTGACCCCGGCTTTTGAACACGTCTATGTGGCTTGGGCCAGGGCAGTTGCTGCGGGTTGGAGGTCGTACTCGTAGGCAATCGGGGGTCGC
>NZ_JBHXRW010000114.1:0-9614 GCF_042716635.1 Streptomyces sp. NPDC058664
GGGGGTGGTTTTGTTTACGCGGGGGGGGGGCGTGGTTTTTTATTTGTGGGGGGGGGGGGGGGGGGCCGCGGGGGGGGGGGCCCCCCCCCCCCCCGCCGTGCCGGGGGTGTCGGGGCGTCAGCCCTTGTTGGGGCCTTCGTAGTCCTCGCCGTAGGCGCCCTTGGCGGGGCGGCGGCGGCGCATCGGGGGTTCGACGCCGTCCGCGAGGCGGCGGGCGGTGACGAGGAAGCCGGTGTGGCCGATCATGCGGTGATCGGGGCGGACGGCGAGTCCCTCGACGTGCCAGTTGCGGATCATGGATTCCCAGGGCTGCGGCTCGGCGTAGCAGCCGAACTCGCGGATGGACTCCACGGTGCGGGCGAGCTGGGTGGTGGTGGCCACGTAGCAGCAGAGGATGCCGCCGGGGACGAGGGCCTTGGAGACGGCCTCCAGGCACTCCCAGGGGGCGAGCATGTCCAGGATGACGCGGTCGACCTCGGTGTCGGACAAGTTGTCCTGGAGGTCGCCCACGGTGAGCTGCCACGCGGGGTGGGGGCCGCCGAAGTAGCGCTCGACGTTGCCCTTCGCGATCTCGGCGAAGTCTTCGCGGCGCTCGTAGGAGTGCAGCATGCCGCTGTCGCCGATGGCGCGCAGGAGGAAGCTGCTGAGCGATCCCGAGCCCACCCCGGCTTCCACGACGCGGGCGCCGGGGAAGATGTCGGCGAAGGCCAGGATCTGCCCCGCGTCCTTGGGGTAGACCACGGCGGCGCCGCGGGGCATGGACAGGACGTAGTCGGGGAGCAGGGGGCGCAGCGCGAGGTAGGCGACGTTTCCGGTGGTGCGGACAACGCTGCCCTCGGGGGCGCCGATCAGTTCGTCGTGCGGGAAAGAACCCTTGTGGGTGTGGAAGTTCTTTCCCTCTTCGAGCGTGAACGTGTAGTGACGGCCCTTGGGGTCGGTCAGCTGAACCTGGTCCCCGACCTTGAAGGGCCCGCGTCGGCGGGCGGCACCGGTCGGTTCGGACATGTGACCAGAATACCGGGGTTACGAGGAGGGTCGTGCCATGGCCTTGACGAAGGCGCGTTCCACGTCGGTGGTGGCGAGGACGCCGTAGATCTCGCCGGTGTCCTCGACGACGAGGTATTCGGTGGCGGGGCTGGCGCGGAGGTGGTCGAGGAGGGGCTGGCCCGTGAGTTCGGCGGGGACGCGCATGCCGTCGGCGAGGTCCTGGGCGAGGGTGCTGACGGCGACCCAGGGCCGGCGGTGCTGGGGGACGGCGGCGATGGCGGTCTCGCGGACGATGCCGGTGGGGGCGCCGTGGCCGTCGACGACGACGAGGGCGCGGGCGCCTGCCTGGTTGGCTCGGCGGAGCGCCTCGGAGAGGGGGGTGGTGGGTTCGACGGGGATGGCGCGGCGGGTGAGGCTGCGGGCGGTGAGTTCGGGGAGGTGTTCGCGCAGCCGGGCCATGCGGAGGCTGTTGCCGGCGCCGGTCCAGATGATGGCGGCGAGGATGGCGGCGAGCAGGGCGTCGGTGACGGTGTCGAGGCCGCTGATGTCGTCGGTGGAGTTGCCGAGGAGGCCGGTGCGGGTGAGCAGGGGCAGGCCGATGAGGACGAGGACGGCGAGGGCGCGGCCGACCCAGGCGGCGGCGACGGTGCCGCTCATGGGCTTGCCGGTGATCTTCCAGATGACGGCGCGGAGCATGCGGCCGCCGTCCAGGGGGAGCCCGGGGAGCAGGTTGAAGATCGCGACGATCAGGTTGGAGATCATCAGGCCGGCGAGGAGGACGCCGGGGACGGTGCCGGGCTCGACGGCGTACATCGAGAGGTAGAACACGCCGGCGAGGGCGAGGGAGAGGAGGGGGCCGACGAAGGCGAGGACGAATTCGCGGCCGGGGGTCTCGGTCTCCTTCTCGATCTCGGAGACGCCGCCGAAGAACTGGAGCTGGATGCGGCGCACGGGGAGCTTGAAGCGGAGCGCGGCGATGGTGTGGGCCAGTTCGTGGACGAGCACGGAGGCGTAGAAGGCGATGGCGAAGAAGAGGGAGACGAGGTAGCGGGCGGCGCCGAGTTCGGGGAGGACGCGTTCGATCTGGTCGCCGAAGACCCAGGTGATGAGGGCGGCGACGAGGAACCAGCTGGGGGCGACGTAGACGGGCACGCCGAAGGGACGGCCCATGAGGATTCCGCCGCCGGGCTCCTCGGTCCGCTGCGGCTTGGGCTCGTCCTGGTTCACGGGTTCCTTTCGTCGCGAGGTGTGACCCACGTCGTCGTGTCACGGTTCGATCATGCAGTGCGACGGGGTCCCGGGTCGATGGTATTCCGCTCGTTGTCGGTGGCGGGTCGTAGGGTCTTTGTATGAGTACGAGCGAGCAGGTGCCGGCGGAGCCCCGGGCGCCCATGTCGTTGTCGCCGTCGCGGGCGAACGATTTCATGCAGTGTCCGCTGTTGTACCGGTTCCGGGTGATCGACCGGCTGCCGGAGAAGCCGAGTGCGGCGGCGACGCGGGGCACGCTGGTGCACGCGGTGCTCGAGCGGCTCTTCGACGATCCTGCGGCGGAGCGGACGGCTTCGCGGGCGCGGGCGATGGTTCCGGGGCAGTGGGAGCGGCTGCTCGAGTCGAAGCCGGAGCTGGCCGAGCTGTTCGCGGAGGATCCGGACGGTGAGCGGCTCGCGGGGTGGCTGGGTGAGGCGGAGCAGCTGGTCGAGCGGTGGTTCACACTGGAGGATCCGACGCGTCTGGAGCCGGCGGAGCGTGAGCTGTTCGTGGAGACGGAGCTGGATTCGGGGCTGCGGCTGCGCGGGGTGATCGACCGGATCGATGTGGCTCCCTCGGGTGAGGTGCGGATCGTCGACTACAAGACGGGGAAGGCGCCGAGGCCGGAGTACCGGGACGGCGCGCTGTTCCAGATGACGTTCTACGCGTTGGTGGTGTGGCGGCTGCGGCGGGTGATTCCGCGGCGGCTCCAGCTGGTCTACCTGGGGAGCGGGGAGGTGCTGACGTACGACCCGGTGGAGGCGGATCTGCTGCGGGTGGAGCGGAAGCTGCTCGCGTTGTGGGAGGCGATCCGGCTGGCGACGGAGTCGGGTGACTGGCGGCCGCGGCCGACGAAGCTGTGCGGCTGGTGCGATCACCAGGCGGTGTGTCCGGAGTTCGGGGGGACTCCGCCGGTCTATCCGCTGGAGATCGTCGCCGCGCGCCCGCCGGAGTCGGGCGAATCGGGGCAGGGCAGAATGGATCCGGCCCCGTCGGCACCGTAGTGCCGGCGCACCTCGTGAGCCCGGTCCCGTGAAGGAGCCCTTGTGACGATCCGCGTCCTCTTGGTCGACGATCAGCCGTTGTTGCGCACCGGCTTCCGGATGATTCTGGAGGCGGAGGGGGACATCGCGGTGGTGGGTGAGGCCGGGGACGGTCTCCAGGCGCAGGACCAGGTGCGGGCGTTGCAGCCGGACGTGGTGCTGATGGACATCCGGATGCCGCGGATGGACGGGGTGGAGGCGACCCGGCAGATCACCGGTCCGGGTCGGGACGGGCCGGCGAAGGTGCTGGTCCTCACGACCTTCGACCTCGACGAGTACGTGGTGGAGGCGTTGCGTGCGGGGGCGAGCGGTTTCCTCCTGAAGGACGCCCCGGCGAACGAGCTGGTGCAGGCGATCCGGGTGGTGGCGGCCGGTGAGGCGATGCTGGCGCCCTCGATCACGCGTCGGCTGCTCGACAAGTACTCGGCGCACCTGCCGACGGGCGAGGAGCGGATGCCGGAGACGCTGAGCACCCTGACGGACCGTGAGGTGGAGGTCCTGAAGCTGGTGGCGCGGGGTCTGTCGAACGCGGAGATCGCGGCGGACCTGTTCGTGAGCGAGACGACGGTGAAGACGCACGTGGGTCATGTGCTGACGAAGCTGGGGCTGCGCGACCGGGTGCAGGCGGCGGTGTACGCGTACGAGAGCGGTCTGGTGCGGCCGGGCGCCGGCGGTCAGTAGCGGGGACGGCGGGAGGGGCCCGGAGCGCGGTGCGCGCCGGGCCCCTCCTGTCGTGTGGGGGTGTGGCTGGGGTCAGCCCTTGCGGATCTCCCAGAAGCGGAAGACGGTCGAGGCGTCGAGGGTCCATTCGAGGCCGGTGACGTCGTCGCGGGCGACGGCGTACTGCTTGCCCTGCCAGAGCGGCAGCAGGGGGAGCTGCTCGGCGACGAGGTCCTGGAGCTTCCCGTACTCGTCGGCGGTGGCGGCGCGGTCCGGGACGGCGGCCGTCTTCGGGAGGAGGCTGCCGGTGATGGTGGTGTTCTCGTAGTGGTTGCCGAGGACGTTGCCCTCGCCGAAGAAGGGGGCGGTGAAGTTGTCGGCGTCGGGGTAGTCGGGGACCCAGCCCTTGACGTAGACGCCGTACTTGCCGGCCGCGATGTCCTTCTCGTACTGGTCGTAGGCGACGGACCGGACGTCGGCGTCGAAGAGGCCGCTGTCGTTGAGCTGGCCGGCGATGGCCTTGAGCTCCTGGTCGGTGGCCGGGCCGTAGCGGCTGGGGGTGGACCAGAGGGTGAGCTTCACCTTGTCGGTGATGCCGGCGGCGCGCAGGGCCTTCTTGGCCTTCGCCTTGTCGGGGGCGCCGTAGGTGTCGTAGAAGGCGGTGTTGTGTCCGGCGATGCCCGCCGGGACGATCGAGTAGAGCGGTGTGGCCGTCGACTTGTAGACGCCTTCGACGAGGGCCTCGCGGTCGACGAGGTGGGCGATGGCCTGGCGGACGCCGAGCTTGCCGGCGACCGGGTCCTCCATGTTGAAAACGAGGTGCTGGACCTCGGCGCTGCTGCCCTGGGTGACCACGAGGCCGCGTTCGCCGGTCGTGGAGGAGTTCTCGAGGGCGGCGATGTCGTTGGCGGAGAGGCCTCGGTAGGCGACGTCTATGTCTCCGTCGGCGAGGGCCTTGGAGAGGGCGGAGCGGTCGCCGCGGTAGAGCTTGAGGGTGACGCCGTCGTTCTTGGGCTGTGCGGTGCCCCGGTAGCCGGTGTTGACGGAGAAGGTGGCCTCGGAGTCGCTGAGGGAGTCCAGCTTGTACGGGCCGGAGCCGGTGGCCTTGCCGTCGGTGCGGAGGGCGTCGGCCGGGTATTCGCGGTGGTCGACGATGGAGCCGGCGCCGGAGGCGATCTTGCTCGGGAAGGTGGCGTCGGGGACCTTGAGGCGGAAGACGACGGTCTTCTCGTCGGGGGTCTCGATGGTGTCGATGGTGGAGAGCAGGGGCGCCGGGCCGGCCGGGTCGGCGATCTTGATGGCCCGCTCGAAGGAGTGCTTGACGTCCTCGGAGGTGAGCTTGTTGCCGTTGGAGAAGGTGAGGCCGTCACGCAGGGTGCAGGTGTAGACCTTGCTGCCGGCGGAGAAGCCGCACTCGTCGGCGGCCTCGGGCTCGGGCTCGGAGCCGCCCTTGGGGAAGGCGAGGAGGGACTGGAAGACGTTGTTGAACAGCAGCCAGGAGCCGGGGTCGTAGCCGGCCGCCGGGTCGGGGCTGAGGATCTCGTCGGACATGCCGACGCGTACGCCGTTGCCGGAGCCTCCCGCGCCACCCTGCTCGGTGCCACAGCCGCTGAGGAGGGCGGCGGCCAGGCCCGCGGCGAGGGGGGCCGTCAGCCACTTGTTGTGCGTCTTCACAGAACGTGCCTCGTGATCTCTTCTCAGGGGCCGGCCGCGCGCGGGTGCGCGGCCGGTGTAACCGATCCTGTCGACGGGGTTACGCGGTGCCGCGGCCCAGTTCCCAGAGCAGGAGGTCGGAGGACGTGTTGAGGGCGTTCTCGACTCCGTTGAGGTCGTCGCGGGCGGCGACGTACTGCTTGCCCTGCCAGAGGGGCAGGACGGGTACGTCCCGGGCGACGATCTTCTGGATCTGGTGGAAGACGGGGCCTGCGGCGGTGCGGTCGGCCTGGCGGCGCGAGCGCGGGATGAGCTGGTCGCGGACGACCTTGTTCACGTACGGGGTGTTGAGGAAGTTGTCGCTGTCCAGGAAGGGCGCGATGTAGTTGTCCGGGTCCGGGTAGTCCGGGAACCAGCCGAGGCCGTAGACGGCGTAGTCGCCGCGCTTCTGGGCCGTGCGGAACTCCGACCACTCGGCGCCCTGGACGGTGGCGTCGAAGAGTTCGGTGGCGACGAGCTGCTTCCTGAGCGCCTCGAACTCCTGGGCGGTCTCGGCGCCGTAGTGGTCGGTGGTGTAGTTCAGGGTGATCTTGACCGGGGTCTTGACGCCGGCGTCCTTGAGGAGCTTGGCGGCACGGTCGCGGTCGGGCTCGCCGTACTCGTCGAAGAACGGGGTGGCGTGGCCGGTGATGCTGGAGGGGATGAGCGAGTACAGGGGCTCGGCGGTGGGACCGTAGACCAGGTTGACGAGGGCGCCGCGGTCGACGACGGCGGCCATGGCCTGGCGGACGGCCTTCTCCTGGACGGCGGGGGCCTTGGTGTTGAAGCCGAGGTAGCGGATCTCCAGGCCGGGGACCTCGATGATCTCGATGCCGTCCTTGGGCGTCTCGGTGAGGTTCTTGACCTGCTGCTGGGACAGGGAGCGGGCCATCATGTCGATGTCCTTGCTCTCCAGGGCCCGGCCCATGGCGGCCGCGTCGCCGTAGGGGCGCAGTTCGACCCGGTCGTTGCGGAGGGTGATGTCGCCCTTGTAGGCCGGGTTCTTGGTGAAGACGAAGCGGGTGGCCTTCTCGCCCTCGCGCTCGACCTTCATGGTGTACGGGCCGGAGCCGTCGACGTCGAAGCCGTCGCGGAGCTTGTCGGCGGCGTACTTGTCCTTGCTGAGGATGCCGGCGACGGGGGTGGAGAGCTTGTACGGGAAGGTGGCGTCGGGGGTCTTCAGGTGGAAGACGACCTCATGGGTGCCCTTGGTCTCGACGGTGTCGACGTTCGAGAGGAGGGCGGCCGTGCCGTTGTCCGACTTGATCTTCAGGACGCGGTCGACGGAGTACTTGACGTCCTCGGCGGTGATCGGGGTGCCGTCCGCGAAGGTGAGGCCGGGGCGGAGCTCGCAGCGGTAGCTCTCGCTGGCCTTGTCGGAGAATCCGCAGCTCCGGGCGGCCTCGGGGACGGGCTCGCCGCCGCCGCGGGGCACGTGCATCAGGGTCTGGACGGTCTGCCGCAGGATGTTCCAGGCGCCGGTGTCGTAGGCGAAGGCCGGGTCGAGCGGGGCGGGGGCGTCCGCGGTGGCGATGAACTGGTCCGTGGTGCCGACGACGATGGCTCCGTCCTCCTCCGCTCCGCCGCAGGCGGCGAGCAGGGGGGCGAGCAGTCCGGCCACGGCCGGCAGCACCAGGGTCTTGCGGTTCATCAGGGACGATCTCCTCATCCGGCACTGGGATACAGCGGTCAGTGGAACTCCGCCGCCGGCCGCCCGGTCGGGGCGGGAGCGATCGGGCCGGGTGTTGCGATCGGTCCTGTGTTCACGGCGACTTGGGTGTGCGCCGGTGCACGCGGGTTATGCGGCGAAGTACTCGCGAAAGATTAGTGGGCGGCGCCGCTATTGCCTGACCACGGGGGCGCGTGGGGGTAATCGCACAGTGATCATGAATGCGGGGTCTTCGATAGTCATGCGCCGGATGATGCGGACGGCGGCGAGCGAATCGGGACACATGGGGACGCCGAAACACACTCTTTTCGGGCGGGGGTACGACGAAGGCCACCCACCGTCCGGCACGCTGGGTGACCAAGGTCACGCGGCGGCCTTTTCGGTGAATGGCCTGATCGCTTTCGCGCGGCGAAAGGGCATTCCTTCCGGCTCGACCCGGGGAAAGCTCAGAGAAAGCTCAGATGCCGGTGATCAGCGTACGGAGAAAGGGCACGTCGACCTCTTCGAGGGAACGCACGACGACCCGGCCGGGTGAGGGCGCGATCGGCGCGACGGAGGGCACCGCGACGACCCGGCAGCCCGCCGCCTCCCCGGCCGCCACACCGGTCGCCGTGTCCTCGATGACGGCGCAGAGCGCGGGGTCCGCCCCGACCCCCCGCGCGGCGGTCAGGTACGGCTCGGGGTGCGGCTTGGTCCTGGTGACCTCGTCCCCGGCGACGGTGAGGGCGAAGCGGTCACGGCCGAGCGAGTCGAGGACCCGGTCGATGATCCGCCGGTGCGAGGCGGAGACCAGGGCGGTCGGGATGGAGTGCCGGGCCAGCTCGGCGAGGAGCCGCTCGGCGCCCGGCATGAGCGGCACTCCCCGGCCGATGCGCTGCTCGAACTTCTCGTTGAGGAGGACGGTCAGCTCGGCGAGGGTGATGTCGGCGCCGGTCGACTCGATGAGGTAACCCGCGCTGCGGGTCATCGGGCCGCCGACGACGACGTCCCGCCAGGCCTCGTCCAGCCGGTGCCCGAGGTCGGCGAAGACCTCGACCTCCGCGTCCCACCAGAAGCCCTCCGTGTCGACGAGGGTCCCGTCCATGTCGAGGAAGACAGCCTGCAGGGCGGAGCTTCCGTTGGCGCGGATCAGGGACGCGGGGACCGTACTGGTCATCCGGACACCTCCATGGAGGGACGAGAAGGCCGGTCCTTCCCCCCGTACGGGGAGGAGGACCGGCCTGCACTGGACCGACAAGTGTACGTCCCGATCATCACGGGCGCGTGGATTCATCCCTGTCCGGTCACCTGGCGTTGAAGTACTTCGCCTCCGGGTGATGGATCACGATGGCGTCGGTGGACTGCTCGGGGTGGAGCTGGAACTCCTCCGAGAGGTGGACGCCGATCCGCTCCGGCCCCAGCAGCTCCGCGATCTTCGCGCGGTCCTCCAGGTCGGGGCAGGCGCCGTAGCCGAGGGAGAAGCGCGCACCGCGGTACTTGAGGTCGAACATGTCCTGGACGTTCGCCGGGTCCTCGCCCGCGAAGCCCAGTTCAGCGCGGACGCGGGCGTGCCAGTACTCGGCGAGCGCCTCGGCGAGCTGGACGGAGAGGCCGTGCAGCTCCAGGTAGTCGCGGTAGGAGTCGGAGGCGAAGAGCTCGGCCGTGGCTTCGCCGATCTTCGAGCCGACGGTGACGACCTGGAGGCCGACGACATCGGTCTCGCCGGACTCCTCCGGGCGGAAGAAGTCGGCGAGGCAGAGGCGGCGGCCGCGGCGCTGGCGCGGGAAGGTGAAGCGGGTCCGCTCGTTGCCGGCCTCGTCCAGGATGATCAGGTCGTCGCCCTTGGAGACGCAGGGGAAGTAGCCGTGGACGACGGCCGCCTCCAGGAGGTTGTCGGTGTGGAGCTTGTCCAGCCAGCCGCGCAGCCGGGGCCTGCCCTCGGTCTCGACGAGCTCCTCGTACGTCGGTCCGTCGCCGGCCCGGTTCTGCTTGAGGCCCCACTGGCCCTTGAAGAGGGCGCCCTCGTCGAGCCAGGACGCGTAGTCCTTCAGCGGGATGCCCTTGACGACGCGGGTGCCCCAGAACGGCGGGGTGGGCACCGGGTTGTCGGTGGCGACGTCGGAGCGGCCGCCGGGCTCGGGCTCGGACACCTGGAGGGCCGCGCTGTCCTTCTTCGGGACCCGGCGCTGCTTGAGCTCGGGGAGTACGGCTCCGGGGACACCGCGCTTGACGGAGACGAGGGCGTCCATGAGGCGCAGGCCCTCGAAGGCGTCGCGGGCGTACCGCACCTCGCCCTGGTAGATCTCGTACAGGTCCTGTTCGACGTACGCCCTGGT
>NZ_JBHXRW010000115.1:0-9540 GCF_042716635.1 Streptomyces sp. NPDC058664
CCAACCCCCCCCCCTGCCCCATTTATTCGGCGGGGTCGTGTTGTTGTTGGGGGGGTACCAGCATTTTTTTGGGGGGGGGGCGGGCCCGCCGCCCCCCCCCCCACCAGTCTACGTGCCGGTGAGGGCGGAACGCGCCCTCAGCCCTTGGTCACGGTCTCCTTCTGGCCCTTCTCCACCGGGCCGCGGCGGACGGAGCCCGGCGCGGTCCACTCCTGTCCCTTCCGGGCCCGCTTCTTGGCGACCTCGGAGGACCGGAGCTGGTAGGGGACGGAGGTCACCATGACGCCCGGGGTGAAGAGCAGCCTGCCCTTGAGCCGCAGGGCGCTCTGGTTGTGCAGCAGGTGCTCGTACCAGTGGCCGACGACGTACTCGGGGATGTAGACGGAGACGGCGTCGCGCGGGCTCTCGCGGCGGATGTTCTTCACGTACTCGACGACCGGCCGGGTGATCTCGCGGTAGGGCGAGTCGAGGATCTTGAGCGGTACGTTGATGCCGCGCCGCTCCCACTCCTCCTTGAGCGCCTTGGTCTCGGCCGGGTCGACGCTGACGGTGAGCGCCTCCAGCTCGCTGGCGTGCAGCAGTTTGGCGTACGCGAGGGCACGCAGCGTCGGCTTGTGGAGCCGGGAGACCAGGACGACGGAGCGGACCCGGGAGGGGCGTACGTACTCGTCGGGCCGTTCCTCGGCGGCGGCGATCTCGGCGGCGACGGAGTCGTAGTGCCTGCGGATCGCGCTCATCGTCCCGTAGAAGATCACCATGCCGAGCAGGGCGACCCAGGCGCCGTGGGTGAACTTGGTGGCGAGGACGACGACGAGGACGAGGCCGGTGAAGAAGGCGCCGAAGGCGTTGATCGCGCGGGAGCGGATCATGTGGCGGCGCTTGGCCGGGTCGCGCTCCGTCTTCAGGTGCCGGTTCCAGTGCCGGACCATGCCGGTCTGGCTGAGGGTGAAGGAGACGAAGACGCCGACGATGTACAGCTGGATCAGCTTGGTCGAGTCGGCTCCGTAGACCCACACGAGGAGGGCGGCGGCGCCGGCGAGGAGCACGATGCCGTTGGAGAAGGTGAGGCGGTCGCCGCGGGTGTGCAGCTGGCGCGGCAGGTACCGGTCCTGGGCGAGGATCGAGCCGAGGAGCGGGAAGCCGTTGTACGCGGTGTTGGCGGCCAGGAAGAGGACGAGCGCGGTGGCGGCGGCGAGGACGACGAAGAAGAACGTTCCGTCGCCGAAGACGGCGGCCGCGACCTGGGAGATGACCGGGTCCTGGACGTACTCCTCGCCGACGGGGACGCCGTTGAGGAGCAGGTCGTGGGCGGGCTTCTCGGCCATCCGGACGTCGGTGGCCATGGCCAGGAAGATGATGCCGCAGAACATGGTGACGGCGAGGCCGCCCATGAGGGCGAGCGTGGTGGCGGCGTTCTTCGACTTCGGCTTGCGGAAGGCGGGGACGCCGTTGGAGATGGCCTCGACGCCGGTGAGGGCGGCACAGCCGGAGGAGAAGGCGCGCAGCAGCAGGAAGACGAGCGCGAAGCCGGCCAGGCCCTGGTGCTCGGGCTTGATCTCGAAGTCGGCGGTGGGGGCCTTCATGGTCTCGTCGAGGACGATGCCCTTGTACGCGCCCCAGGCGATCATGGTGAAGACGCCGAAGACGAAGACGTACGTCGGGATCGCGAAGAGGGAGCCCGACTCCTTCACCCCGCGCAGGTTCATCACGGTCAGCAGCACGATGACGCCGACCGCGCAGGCGACCTTGTGCTCGACGACGAAGGGGATCGCGGAGCCGAGGTTCTCGATGCCCGAGGAGATCGACACGGCGACGGTCAGGACGTAGTCGACGAGCAGGGCGCTCGCGACGGTGAGTCCGGCCTTCGGCCCGAGGTTGACGTTGGCGACCTCGTAGTCGCCGCCGCCGCTCGGGTACGCGTGGACGTTCTGCCGGTAGGAGGCGACCACCGTGAACATCAACACGACGACCGCGAGCGCGATCCAGGGGCTGAAGTGGTAGGCCGACAGGCCGGCGACGGAGAGGACGAGCAGCACCTCGCCGGGTGCGTACGCCACCGAGGACAGCGGGTCGGAGGCGAAGACGGGGAGGGCGATCCGCTTCGAGAGGAGGGTCTCTCCGAGCTTGTCGCTGCGCAGGGCCCGCCCGATCAGGATCCGTTTGGGCACGTCGGTCAGTTTGGACACGCAGAGGATCGTAAGCGTTCGAAAAGAGCCAAGCTCACCGCGACCCCCTATCCATACGGAATCTTTCCGTCTACCACCTCTGATGCGGTCCCGGCCTGCGTTGCCGCATAAGCTCGGACCGGGCGAACCGGCAGGGTGTCGCCCGCCGCGGCCCGGGCGCATCGGGCGAGGAAAGTTGTGAGCAGGGTGTTTTCGCAGGTCAGTAGGGCGATCAGGAGTGCGGGGTAAGGGGACGTGCACATCGTCATCATGGGCTGCGGGCGAGTGGGAGCCGCTCTCGCGCAGACCCTCGAACAGCAGGGGCACACCGTCGCGGTCGTGGACCAGGACCCGACGGCGTTCCGTCGTCTGGGGTCGGGTTTCGGCGGTCGGCGCGTCACGGGCGTGGGCTTCGACCAGGACACGCTGCGCGAGGCCGGGATCGAGGACGCCGGTGCCTTCGCCGCGGTGAGCAGCGGCGACAACTCGAACATCATCGCGGCGCGGGTCGCGCGCGAGATGTTCGGCATCGAGAACGTGGCGGCGCGGATCTACGACCCGCGCCGCGCCGAGGTCTACCAGCGCCTCGGCATCCCGACGGTCGCGACGGTCCGCTGGACCGCCGACCAGATGCTGCGGCGACTGCTCCCTTCGGGGGCGGAGCCCCTGTGGACGGACCCGAGCGGTGGGGTGCAGCTCGCCGAGGTGCACACCTCGTCGGCCTGGATCGGGCACAAGATCAGCCGGCTCCAGGACGAGACGGGGGTGCGCGTCGCGTTCCTGACCCGGCTCGGCGAGTCGATCATCCCCACGTCGCAGACGGTGCTCCAGGAAGGTGATCTGGTGCACGTGATGATGCGTACGGACGAGATCGCGAAGGTCGAGGAGGCCTTCGCCGAGGGTCCCGAGGAGGGCGGTCACTGATGCGTGTCGCTATTGCGGGCGCGGGTGCGGTGGGCCGTTCCATCGCGGGCGAGCTCCTGGAGAACGGGCACGAGGTCCTGCTCATCGACAAGGCGCCGACCGCCATCTCGGTGGAGCGGGTGCCGCAGGCGGAGTGGCTGCTCGCCGACGCCTGTGAGATCACCTCGCTCGACGAGGCGGCGCTCCAGCGCTGCAACGTGGTGATCGCGGCGACCGGTGACGACAAGGTGAACCTCGTCGTCTCGCTGCTCGCCAAGACCGAGTACGGCGTGCCGCGGGTCGTGGCCCGGGTGAACAACCCGAAGAACGAGTGGCTGTTCACCGAGGCGTGGGGGGTGGACGTCGCCGTCTCGACGCCGCGCCTGATGTCGGCCCTCGTGGAGGAGGCGGTGAGCGTCGGCGATCTGGTCCGGCTGCTCCGCTTCAGTCATGGCGACGCGAACCTGGTCGAGCTGACGCTCCCGCCGGAGTCGGCGGTCGCCGGCACCACGGTCGGGGACGTGGCCTGGCCGCAGGACACCTCGCTTGTGACGATCATCCGCGGTTCGCGGGTGCTCACGCCGAGCCCCGAGGAGACCCTGGAGGCGGGCGACGAGCTGCTGTTCGTGGCGGCGCAGGCCCGCGAGGAGCAGTTGGAGGACCTCCTTCAGGTCCGCCGCGAGGCCGACTCCGCGTCCTGACCTCGCCGCTCCGTACGTACGGTCGTACGGAAGGGCCCGGACCTGATGAACAGGTCCGGGCCCTTCCGCGTACGCGGATCGGACCGTCTGTCGGACTATCGGACTCGGTTCACGCCCCGGGGTGGCTCTGCCGCGCGGCGGCGGCCGCCTCGCGCTCCTTCTCGGCCCGCTCCTTCTCGGCCCGCTCCTCGGCCTCCATCTCGGCGAAGACGTCGATCGGCGGCGGAGCCTTCGCGAGGAACATCCAGGTGAGGTAGACCGCGAGCAGGAACGGCGGGATCTTCAGCGCGACGAGGACCCAGCCGAACTTGGTCGTGTCGGCCCACCAGTACATCGGGAAGAGGATCGCGCACTTGCCGAGCAGGATCAGGCCCCAGGCCCAGCTGGCCTTCGCGTAGGCCTTCTTCCGGCCCGGGTTACGGGTGCGCCAGGAGAGGTTCTCCTTGAAGACCGGGCCCAGGATCAGGCCGATCAGCGGGACCCCGGCGATCGTGGTGATGATGTACGCGAGGGCGAGGCCCAGGGTGTACAGCATGCCCGGCAGGTAGAAGTCCTTGGCGTTGCCCGTCATCATCGCGAAGACCACGCCGAAGGCGACACCGAAGACGCCGCTGAACGCGTGCTTAACGGTGTCCCGTCGGATCAGCCGGACGGCGACCAGGACCAGCGAGACCGCGAGCGCGGCGATCGCCGAGATGTGCAGGTCCTTGTTGATCGTGAAGATCGTGACGAACAGCAGGCCGGGCAGGACCGTCTCGATCATGCCCCGCAGGCCGCCGAAGGCCTCGAACAGCGCGGCCTCGGTGACCTCCTTGGCGGCCTGGGCGTCCTGGTCCGTGGTGGTCGGCTTGTCGAGGGACGTCACCGGCTACTCCTGTCCGAGCGGTCGGAGCTCGTATTTGGGGTTGAAGAGGACCCGCCGGCCGTGGCTCATGGAGATCCGGCCGGAGGCGATCAGCTTGCGGCCGGGCTCGATGCCCACGATGGAACGCCTGCCGAGCCACACGACGTCGAGCGGTGCCGTGCCGTCGAAGAGTTCGGCCTCCAGCGCGGGCACTCCGGCCCGGGGGCGCAGCGTGACCGTGCGCAAGGTACCAGTCACCTTGACTATCTGGCGGTCGGAGCAGTCGCAGATACGCGTGCACCCCGAGGCCTCGGCGTCCTCCTGGAGCTCCTCCGACTCCAGGTCCTCCGGGGAGGAGGAGAGCCGGTCGAGCATCCGGCGGAACCTACCGGCCGGCTTCTCTGTACGCGGTGCAGCACTCATACAGAAAGCGTACCGGCCACCGCTGTCACCGGGACCGGCCCCGAGGCACCCGTCCGTTCAACGTTCGAAGCGGTAACCCATGCCCGGTTCGGTGACGAAGTGGCGCGGGTGGGAGGGGTCGCTCTCCAGCTTGCGCCGCAGCTGCGCCATGTACACCCGCAGGTAGTTGGTCTCCGTGCCGTACGAGGGTCCCCAGACCTCCTGGAGCAGCTGCTTCTGGCTGACCAGGCGGCCGCTGTTGCGCACCAGGACTTCGAGGAGGTGCCATTCGGTGGGGGTGAGCCGGACGTCCCGGCCGTCGCGGTGGACCTTCTTCGCCGCCAGGTCGACGGTGAAGCCCTCGGTCTCGACGACCACGACGTCGTCCTCGGCGCCGCCGACCGGCTCGGCGCGGCGCACGGCCGCGCGCAGCCGGGCGAGCAGCTCGTCCATGCCGAAGGGCTTGGTGACGTAGTCGTCGGCGCCCGCGTCGAGCGCCTCGACCTTCTCGTCGGAGGTCTGCCGGGCCGAGAGCACCAGGATCGGGACGCGCGTCCAGCCGCGCAGGCCCTTGATGACCTCGACGCCGTCCATGTCGGGCAGGCCGAGGTCGAGGACGACGACGTCGGGGTGGCGTTCGGCGGCGAGCCGGAGGGCGGTGGCGCCGTCGGCCGCGGCGTCGACCTCGTACTTCCGCGCCTTGAGGTTGATCACCAGGGCGCGGACGATCTGCGGCTCGTCGTCGACCACGAGGACCCGGGTCATGGAGGGGGCCTTCCTTCTTCTGGAGGGTGCTGCTGCAGGGGGGCGGGCGTACGGATGCGGGCGAGGGAACGGTTGTACGGGTAGCGGCGAGGGGACGGTCGTACGGGTACGGGCGCGGTGGTCAGGTCACGGCGTGGGCCGGGAGGTCGGCGGCCGGCGCCGGAGGGCCGCCCGGCGCGGCCCGCAGGGTGAGCACCATGGTCAGCCCGCCGCCGGGGGTGTCCTCGGCGGCGAGCGTGCCGCCCATGGCCTCGACGAAGCCGCGGGCCACCGCGAGGCCGAGGCCGACCCCGGAGCCGCGCGGCGCGTCGCCGAACCGCTGGAAGGGCTCGAAGATGCCGTCCTTGGCCTCGTCGGGCACGCCGGGGCCGCGGTCGACGACCCGGAGTTCGACGCGGCCTCCCAGGGCGCTCGCGGCGACGGCCACGGGCACGCCCCCGGGGCTGTACTTGACGGCGTTCTCCACGATGTTGGCGACGGCCCGCTCCAGGAGGCCCTTGTCGACCTCGACCATGGGCAGCGTCTCGGGGATGTCCAGTTCGGCGCTGCCGTCGGGCACTCCGCCGAGCGCCATGGGGACGACCTCGTCGAGGTCGACGACACGGATCAGGGGGGTGACGGTGCCGGTCTGGAGCCGGGACATGTCGAGGAGGTTGCCGACGAGGTGGTCGAGGCGGTCGGCGCCGGCCTCGATGCCTTCCAGGAGCTCCGCGCGGTCCTGTTCGGACCATTCGACGTCGTCGGAGCGCAGCGAGGAGACGGAGGCCTTGATGCTCGCGAGCGGTGTCCGCAGGTCGTGGCTGACGGCGGCGAGCAGGGAGGTGCGGATCTTGTTGCCCTCGGCCAGCTTCCGGGCCTCCTCCGCCTCGCCCACGAGCCGCTGCCGGTCGAGGACGACCGCGGCCTGGGCGGCGAAGGCGCCGAGGACCCTCCGGTCCTCGGCGGGCAGCACCCGGCCGGACAGGGCGAGGGCGAGGTGGTCGCCGACCGGCATGTCCACGTCCGCCTCCTCGGGCCGGGCCGCCGGGTGCGGGCCGACGCTCGCCGCGGGGGTCCAGGGCTCGAGCTCGTCCACCCGCTCCAGGAGGGTCACGGACTCCATGGAGAAGGTCTCGCGGACCCGTTCGAGCAGGGCGTCCAGGCTGGTCTCGCCGCGCAGCACGCTGCCGGCGAGGTAGGAGAGCACCTCGGACTCGGCGCGGAGCCGGGCGGCCTGGTGGGTACGCCGGGCGGCCAGGTCCACCACCGAGGCGACCGCCATGGCGACGCCCAGGAAGACGGCGATGGCGACGATGTTCTTGGGGTCGGCGATGGTGATCCGGTGGACGGGCGGGGTGAAGAACCAGTTGAGGAGGAGGGAGCCCGCGGCGGCCGAGGCGAGCGCCGGCAGGAACCCGCCGAGCAGGGCCGCGGCGACGGTCAGGGCGAGGAAGAGCAGCATGTCGTTGGCGAGACCGAGGTCGGCCTCGACATGGGTGAGGAGCAGGGCGAGGGCGGCGGGCCCCGCGACGCCGACCGCCCAGCCGCCGATGATCCGGGAGCGCCCGAGGCGGGCGCCCCGGGAGACGGGCAGTCCGCGCCCCTTGGCGACCTCGCCGTGGGTGACGATGTGGACGTCGAGGTCGGTCCCCGAGTCACGGGCCACGGTCTGGCCGACGCCGGGACCGAGCACGTACTGCCAGGTGCGGCGGCGGCTGGAGCCGAGGACGATCTGGGTGGCGTTGACCCCGCGGGCGAACTCCAGGAGCGCGGAGGGGATGTCGTCGCCGATGACGTGGTGGAACGTTCCGCCGAGGTCCTCGACGAGGGTGCGCTGGACGGCCAGTTCCTTCGGAGAGGCCGCGGTGAGCCCGTCGCTGCGGGCTATGTAGACCGCGAGGACCTCGCCTCCCGCGCCCTTCTCGGCGAGCCGGGTGGCACGGCGTATGAGGGTGCGGCCCTCGGGGCCGCCGGTCAGGCCGACGACGATGCGCTCGCGGGCCTGCCAGGTGGAGCGGATGTTGTGCTCGCCCCGGTACCGCTGGAGGTACTCGTCGACCCGGTCGGCGGTCCAGAGCAGGGCCAGCTCGCGCAGGGCCGTGAGGTTGCCGGGGCGGAAGTAGTTGGAGAGGGCGGCGTCGACCTTGTCCGAGGTGTAGACGTTCCCGTGGGCCATCCGGCGCCGCAGGGCCTCCGGGGACATGTCGACCAGTTCTATCTGGTCCGCCCGGCGGACGACCTCGTCGGGGACGGTCTCCCGCTGCCGTACGCCCGTGATCGCCTCGACCACGTCGCCCAGCGACTCCAGGTGCTGGATGTTGACGGTCGATACGACGTCGATGCCGGCCGCGAGGAGCTCGGCGACGTCCTGCCACCGCTTGGTGTTGCGGGAGCCGGGGACGTTCGTGTGGGCGAGCTCGTCGACGAGGGCGACGGCGGGGCGGCGGGCGAGGACGGCGTCGACGTCCATCTCGGTGAAGGCCGCCCCCCGGTACTCCAGGTCCCGGCGCGGCACCTGCTCGAGGCCGTGCAGCATGACCTCCGTACGCGGCCGCCCGTGGTGCTCCACGAACGCCACGACGCAGTCCGTGCCGCGCTCCACCCGGCGGTGCCCCTCGGAGAGCATCGCGTAGGTCTTGCCGACGCCCGGCGCAGCGCCGAGGTAGATCCGAAGCTTGCCGCGTCCCATGGGACGACCATACGTCCAGCCAATGGGACATTCCGTACCCGGTGAGAGGGCCCCCGCGGTCTTGACGTGATTCTGATGTCGCGTGCGCCGCGTCCGTACCGGCCTCGCCGCGGCCGGGCCCGTGGATCACGCCGCCCTCAGTGCTCGATGATCTCGCCGTCGCTCAGTTCCAGGACCCGGTCCGCCAGGCCCAGGAGCTGGGGGTCGTGGGTGGCCACCAGGGCGGTGCAGCCCTCGCTGCGCACCACCGCGCGCAGCAGCTGCATGACGGCGAGCCCGGTCTCCGCGTCCAGCTGGCCGGTGGGCTCGTCGGCTATCAGCAGCGCCGGCTTGTTGGCGAGGGCACGGGCGATGGCGACCCGCTGCTGCTGGCCGCCGGAGAGCTCACCGGGCCGCTGGGCCGCGTGGTCGGCGAGGCCCACCAGGCCGAGGAGGAGGGCCACCCGCTCCTCGCGCTCCTTCGGGTCCGCCTTGCGCAGCCGCATGGGCACGCCCACGTTCTCGGCGGCGGAGAGGATCGGGAGCAGCCCGAAGGACTGGAAGATGAAGCCGATCCGGTCGCGGCGCAGCTCCAGGAGCCCGCTCTCGCCGAGGGTGGAGAGGTCGACGCCGTCGATGACGATCGAGCCCCCGTCCGCGCTGTCGAGACCGCCCACGAGGTTGAGCAGTGTCGTCTTGCCGGAGCCCGAGCGGCCCTTGAGGGCGACGAGCTCGCCGCGCGGGATGTCGAAGGAGACCCCGCGCAGGGCGTGGACGGCGGCTTCGCCCGTGCCGTACGAGCGGCGCAGGTCCTGGACGCGGACCATCGGCGGGCCGGCCGGGTCCTCGGCGAGGGCCGTCGCGGACCTCGTGCTGCTCTCACTCACCCTGAGCTCCCCCTCCTCGAACATGTGCGCCGTCAGTATGGTCCGCGGCCGGGCCCGAGGACCAGAGCCCGCGGCGGGGCCTGTGGAAAACGGCGGTGGGGCGCGTGCCCGCCCCGAGGGGAGGGGAGCGGCCCCCCCGCCCGGGGGGCAGCGCCCCCCGTGGCCCGCAACCGAAAAAGGAGATCAACCCACCCCCCAGGAGCAGGCCCAAACCCCCCCAGAAAAA
>NZ_JBHXRW010000116.1:0-9223 GCF_042716635.1 Streptomyces sp. NPDC058664
ACATCCAGTACCGCAGCCACCTCATAGACGGCTGCCTTACCGAGACAGGACTGACCATCAGCCCCTGATCACCGAAGACGACATCACGAGTTCAATCTCAGTAACAGGGGCGCTCAGTACAGTGCGGCGGCCTTCACCGAGGTGTGCCGCCGGCACGGCATTCGGCGCAACATGGGCCGGATCGGCTCGAGCTATGACGACGCCCTCGCCGAGTCGTTCTTCCAGGGCCTCAAACGCCAACTGCTCCACGGGAGTCCACGCGGGAGGCAACTGGGCCTCGAAGAGGCAAACACGGCTCGAACTGTTCCGCTGGCTGTCGTACTACAACCGACGTCGCCGACACTGCGCCCTCGGCTACCTCACACCAGCCGAGTTCGAACAACAACTGATCACGTCACGTACGCTGTCACTGAGCCTCTTTCATCCTGAATAGCCGCAGGTCAGCAAGGTGTGGACGGCTTGGACGATGGTGCCGATGCGGCGGGTGGAGCATCTGGCTCGTCGTAGTAGCCGCCAGGACTTCAGCTGCGCGACAGCGCGTTCGCCGGGGGCTCGGAGTCTGGCGTGGTCGCGGTTGAACTGCTGGTAGTGCTCGGGCTGTTCGCGGTGGTGGTAGTACGGGGTGCGAACCGTGGCGCCGGCGCCTGGTAAGCGCGGTCCGCGAGGACGAGGATCTGCCGGATCAGGCAGGCCTGGACGATGCCGTGGGCCCGGGCCGCGGTCAGATCGTGGGTGCGGCCCGGTGTCGCGCGTGAGAACCACAGCGGTGTGCCGTCGGAGCGGGCTATGACCTGCACGTTCATGCCGTGCCTGCGGTGCTTCATCGAGTAGTACGGCTCGTCCGCACGGATCCGGTCGATGGGGATCAGGGCGGCTGTCAACGATGACGTGGTCGCCTTCACCGAGGCCGGTGAGGGCTTCGTGGAGGCCGGACGCCCAGCCGGCCAGGACGTCCAGCGTCTCGTCGACGTACCGCCAGGCCGTCGCGGTCGAGACGCCGAACCCGGCCGAACGTCTCGTTCTTGCGAAGGTTGGCCAATGCGAGCAGGGCCTGCCTGAAGCAACTGCGCCGTCTCCACGGCGAGTTCAGTGAGAATACAACTCTCTTGTTGGGTATGGATTGCTCACGCGTGAACCACGTGGCTCCGCCAACTTAATTCCCGAGACATTCCCGCGCCCACGCCAAGGGGCGTAACGGCGACAGGGATTGGCTATTGATCGACCGATAGGACCACTGATGGCAATTCGAAGAATATCACTTTCGGTAATATCTGGAATTCTTCTGATGGGCGGGATATCCGCCACCACTCCCGCCTCAGCTGCCGATACTCCGGTCGGTGCTGACGGACCCAGGCGAGTAACGATCGAGCCGGGTTACATGAAATGGGTCGAATGGCGCTGTCATGTCGGGAGTCAAATGAGTGAATTTAGCATCACGGGTGGTCCCTATACGCACCTGGGAGCTCAACAGGCTTTTCCGGAGAACGAGTGGGCTGGTCCCGGGGTCGGGCTGGATATAATAAATTTGAGTAATACCTCGTATTCCTGGTACGAAGTCTCATATAACTGCTCAGAACCTCTCCCCATCAAGGTGAAGAAGATCTTCGACATTCCTTCCAGTGGGATAGTCGAGAGATCGCTTGGCTGCCCGAGTGGCTACCCCTGGATCGGAGCAGGAACCGGAAGACAGATCAGTGGCCTCAACGGGAGCATCAGCATTCAGTCGTACGAAGTATATCCACCCGACTCGGAAGGTGCAGGTTATGGAACCTTCAAGGTGAAGAACAGCAGCAGAATCGGCGGAGAGGTCGAACTGACGGTCACCTGTCACTCCAAGGAGTTCTGACAGTCGACTTATCCGGTCGAAGGTAACTGGAAGGCCCCTTAAGTCCGAGCTTTTCCCGCCTCATGCTGACGTGTGTTGAAGGGCGAGAACGGTTTGGACGGTCGCCGTGATGTGGTGGGTGCTGTAGCGGAGCTTCCGTAGGAGACGTCGGCTTTTCGGCGTGGTCATGGTGTGTTCGCCGACGGGGTGGATCTTGGCGTGTGTTGTTGTGTCTCTGCTGCCGTCGCTTGAGGTGGCGGCCACGGAACGGCACGTGGATGGACCCGTCGGCGCCTTGATATGCCTTGTTGGTCCAGTACTTGAGGTCGGTTTCGGTGAGTGTGTTGACGATGCCGTGGGTGTGGGCGGCGGTCAGGACGTGGGGGAGAGGGGCGGGGTGGGTGAAGCCCACAGCAGCCGCCCGAAGGGGATGGGTGAGAGCCTGCGCGTTCATGTCGTGACGTTTGTGTCTGCCCCACGTGGTACGGGCTGTCGGCGGTGATCTGGTTGATGGGCAGCAGGGTGCTGTACAGAATCAGAATGCCTTGGCCCGTGCGATGTGTATCACCTCGGTCAGGGTGGGTGTGACGTTGGCTGGGCCCCACGGTCTTGCGTAGGTAGGGGTATACGGTCGTGATGCCGATGCCGAACCCGGTGGTTACCTGGGTGCAGGTGTCATTGCAGCGCAGACGGGTTAGTACTCCGGCAGTGCTTCTCCATTTCCGCTGGTCAAAGGGCTGAGTGTGGGGAGGGTAGTGCTGTGGAACCGGGTGTGGGACGGTCTTTCGCGGACCGTCCCAGCAACGAGTGGCCGCGCCGCATGTAACGACAGTGCTTCGGGCAGTGCGCCGATGTGAGCGAGCATGCATCAGGGAGCGCCTGGGACAACGAATTTGCTGACCTTGTCCTGCGGATCGGAGCCAGGTTCACGCGGGTGGAACACCGGCGGCGGGCACGTGACTACATCCGCGGACTCTTGGGCCAGGTCGGCCGCAAAAACAGCTGGCAGCTCGCCGAACATGCGGGTCACACCACGCCGGACGGCCTTCAGCGACTGCTGTCCCGCTGCCGCTGAGACCCGGATGAGATCCGCGACGACCTGCAGGCCTACGTCGCCGAACGTCTTGGAGCCGACGGCGGTGTGCTGATCATCGACGACACCGGATTCGTCAAGAAGGGCACCACCTCCGCCGGCGTCCAACGTCCATACTCCGGCACCGTTGGCCGCACCGAGAACTGCCAGATCGGCGTCTGCGCCGCCTATGCCACCACCCGTGGGCACGCCCTGGTCGACCGCGAGCTCTACCTGCCCAGGTCCTGGACCGGGGACCGGGACCGCTGCCGATCCGCCCGGATCTCCGACGGGCGCGTCTTTGCCACGAAGGGCGAGCTGGCTCGGAACGTGATCACGCGGGCACTCGCCTCCCCGTTGCCGATCGCCTGGGTCACGGCCGATTCCGCCTACGGACAGGACTGCCACTTCCGACGTTTCCTCGAGGAAGCCGGCCTGTCCTACGTCGTGGCGGTACCCAAGTCACAGCAGGTCCACGGCCCGCGCATCGACCACCTCGTCGGCCAGGCCCCGCCAGAGGCCTGGCAACGGCTGTCCGCCGGAAGCGGAGCAAAAGGCGAGCGCTTCTACGACTGGGCCGCCGCCCGCCTGCCAGCCGTCGGGAAGTTCGACGGCGACGAACCCATCCGACAGCGCTGGATGCTGGCCCGCCGCAGCACCACCAGACCCGATGAGATCGCCTACTACCTCGCCTGTGCGCCCCTGGAAGTCACCCTCGCCGACCTTGTCCGCGTCGCGGGCTGCCGCTGGAAGATCATGGAGTGCTTCCAGAGCGCGAAGAACGAGTGCGGCCTGGACCAGTACCAAGTCCGCCGCTACACCGGCTGGCACCGGCACATCACGCTCGCCCTGCTCGCCCACGCGTTCCTGGCAGTGATGGCTGGCCAGGAACGCGAAAAGGGGTGCCGACCGGGACACTCCCGACCTCGTGGACCTCACACCAGCAGAGATCCGCCGTCTGCTGGCAGTTGGCCCCCGCCACCACCCTCCGGACCGCAGCCATGCCATGAGGTGGCCACGGTGGCGACGCCGCCACCAGGCAAACGCACGCCACTGTCATTACATGCGGCGCGGCCACCCGTTGGTGGGACAGTCCGCGAAAGACCGTCCCACACCCGGTTCCACAGCACTACCCTCCCCACACTCAGCCCTTTGACCAGCGGAAATGGAGAAGCGCTGCTGGAGTATTAGGGCGAGGTGAGCTTGATGGTCGACGGTCTCAGGCGCTGCCGTCTGGTCGCAATCTCCTCTCGTCGTGCAGCGAGACGTCCGGACAGGTACCGCAGGGCGCGGCTGGACAGGCCGATGGACGACGGGCCGACAAGCATACGAACTTCTGGTGGCTGCGGGCGATCTTGGTCGAGGACTCGCCCGCCCGGAGTTCCGTTGTTCTGCAGGTCCGTCCAACGCGTGGACCGGGAAGTTGGAAAAGGCCCAGTGCATCGGTCAGCGGTCCTGTTGCCCCCTAGCAGACCAGGCGCGAGGCCTGGCAGCAGGAGGGATTGGTAGGAGTGGAGGGACTCGAACCCTCACGCCGCGAAGGGCACCGGGACTTGAATCCGGCGCGTTTGCCAGTTACGCCACACTCCCTAGCCGCCTCGGGCCGGACAGGCCTGAACCCTGGTATCGCGCAACGGTGAACTGCCGCTGCCGTGGCTCATCCCCTTGTCGATCCATGAGAAGCGGACTGTCAGCTTACCTTGGGTCACCTGGAGCGTGCCTGCTGGACGGTGACGGTGACGTTGCGGCCGGGTTCTCGTTCGGTTTGGAGGAGACAGGCAGGCAAGTGGTTGGCCTGGACTGTGTCATCTGCTCAGGCCTCTCTTGGTTACAGCCGCTGTCAGGGCGTGAGCTCGCCGTACAGGGCGACGTGGAGGGCCGCGGCCAGTTCATGGGCCCGGTGTTCTGTCTGGATGTCGTTCAGGATGAAGTAGACCGGTCCGGTGAAGGAGTTGAAACGGATCTGCCGGTGGCCGCCCAGTTGCAGAAGAGCGATGTTGAGGGCGGTGGCGGTTTCCGTACGGGTGGTGTGTTCCGGGCGAGCGGTGATCGTGTCAGCCTTGACGATCCAGCAGGGTTCCTGATGCTCGACGGTGATGAACACCGCCCGCTGCATTCTGGCGGTTCTATAGGCGGCATCCAGGGTTGTCGGAGCGGTGACATCTGGGACCAAAGAGACGGGGCAGGGAATTGACAGTGGCTCCATGGCAGGAATCGCCCCAGGAGAAAGTAACCACAGTAGGCGGTATAGGCCGTGTCTTTCCCGCCCTGCACCAAGCTTATTGGGGTGCCATGTGCGTGGCTTAAGGAAACCTCTCTAGGGTCCTTGTACGCCGCCCGGATCTCCGGATGCCGTGTCTGGCGCAGTGAGAGCGGGCAAATGCCGATTCCGGATCTTTCAGGTTGTTCTAGAACTCTTTCCGCATGATGCGGGCGGAAAGCTAAGGGGGCTAGGGTAGCGGAAACAGGCAAAGAAGTTGCGGCTGATTGCAGGTTCCGTCGCCCAGAAATCCCCGGTGTGCCGGCCGGTCGGAGGCGCCCTTCTCGGGAGAAGGAGCGGCAAGAATTACGGTGCCTGTTGATCGAGTCATGTTGACCTGAAAACCTTAAGGGTCATATCTGCAGGGCTGTGACCAGGGGTGATTCCTGGCTGTGGACCGCCTGCCCAAGAGTTTCGGGTCAATAAGCAGATGGGCCGCATACCGGACTCTTCCTCTCCTGGTACATGGCCCATCTGCACGATCAGAGCAGAGCGGGGACCCGGCTTTTCCGCAGATCTGTTGTCGGCCAGGCAGGTGTCTGTCAACCTGCTCAGGCAGTCTGGCTGGGTGACATGGCGGTGTGGGGGTGTGGTTCCGGGCGGGTGCTCGTCTCACCGCCCGGAACCACACGTTCAAAGAGACCGCGGCAGACCGCCTCTGCCAGACGGGGCGGCCGCGGTCAGATGCGAGGGGGATGGGTGCGGCGGCGGATGAGGAGGAATGCGCCGGTGCCGGCGGCCAGGATGGCCAGGATGCCGCCAGCGGCCATCGCCATGGCGCCGGGGCCCTGGGCGCCGCCCACGCCGCCTTGGGCGGGAGTGCCGGCCAGGACGGTGAAGGAGGCGTTCGCGCTGGTACTGCCGCACTGCACGGTCAGGATGCGGGCGCCGGCTGTGGCGTTGTTGTTTACCCGGGCGGTAGCACTCGTGGTAGCTCCGGCAGGCAGGGTCACGGTGGGGAAGGCGCCGGAGGTAATGGTGCCGCCACTGGTGCAGCCCGAGGCGGTGACGGTCAGCAGCGCGCCCTGATGCACCTGAGAGGGACTGATGCTGATGTTCGACGGTCCTGTGCCGCCGGCCTGCGCCATCCCCACCGGACCCCACCCCAGAGCCAAAGCCCCAGCCAAGCCAGTCAGGACCTGTGATGACCTGCGCATAACTCTCCCTGCTCCTATGAGGACGTCGCTGCTGACAGACCAGCGCCTTCCGGATCCGGCAGACGCCTGCCAGGTCCCCAGCCTCATTACAGTCCGCGGCCCCCGCACACCCACGCCTCGCGCACCCGATAACGCTCGAACGGTAAAACCGCAGGTCAGGCCAGTCATTCACAGGTAGGAAGACGGATGCGTCCACTGGTGCAGACGGGCTTATGCCCGTCTGTGAACGCGCCAGACTCGGTCGGGGAAACCATCCGAGGGCAGGCCAGGGGTGTTTGTGTAACGCGATGCCTGGTGGCGTCGCTGAAGACGGTGGACGTGCGTGTCGTGCTCTCTTCACACGGCAGACGCAGCTCCCGTGCGGGGACGCTGGGCAACGCCTGGTCACGTCCGCTGGAGTGGTGTATCGATGGCCACTCGGTGATCTCGTCTTTGAGGCTATGCGGTGAGTTCGGTTGGGATGGTGGGTCCGTCGGTTTCTGACTCGATCGGGTGGAGACGGGCCTTGGCGAGGATTTCACGGCCCATGTAACGGCGGGCTTCGGTCCATTCGTCGTTCTGCTCGGCCAGGACCGCCCCGACGAGCCAGATCACGGCGGTGCGGTCGGGGAAGATCCCGACGACGTCGGTGCGGCGGCGGATCTCCTTGTTCAGCCGTTCCTGCGGGTTGTTCGACCAGATCTGCTTCCAGATCTCGCGCGGGAAGGCCGCGAAGGCCAGCAGATCATGCTGGGCGGCGTCCAAGTGGGCTGCCGCTTTAGGGAACTTGGCCTCCAGTGCGTCCAGGACGTGCCGCATCTGTGCCTTCACCGCGTCGGTGTCGGGCTGTTCGAAGACCGTCCGCAGCAGCGTGGCCACCCAGGACTGGGCCGATTTTGGGACCTGGCTCAGCAGGTTCCGCGCGTAGTGGGTGCGGCACCTTTGCCAGGACGCGCCGGGCAGGGTGGCGCCGATCGCGTCCACGAGGCCGGCGTGGGCGTCGGAGACGACGAACTGGACGCCTGTGAGGCCGCGGGCGATCAGCGAGCGCAGGAAGGCCAGCCATCCGGCGCCGTCCTCGGCGGTGGCGACGTCCAGGCCGAGGATCTCGCGGTGGCCGTCGGCGTTGACGCCGACCGCGATCAGCGCGTGGACGTTGATGATGCGGCCGCCCTCGCGGACCTTCTGGGTCAGGGCGTCGACCCAGACGAACGAGTACGGGCCGGCGTCGAGCGGCCGGTTGCGGAAGGCTGCGACCTGTTCGTCGAGTGCTTGGCCATCGCGCTGACCTGGGACTTCGACAGCTGGGTGATGTCGAGGGACTCGGCGAGTTTCTCGACGCGGCGGGTGGAGACACCCAGGAGGTAGGCGGTGGCGACCACCGAGATCAGGGCCTGTTCGGCCCGGCGGCGGCGTTCGAGGAGTCAGTGTGGGAAGTAACTGCCCTGCCGCAGCTTGGGGACGGCGAGCGCGACCGTGCTGGCCCTCGTGTCCCACTCGCGCGGGCGGTATCCGTTGCGGTGGTTGACGCGTTCGTCGCTGACCTGCCCGTACTCGGCGTTGCAGAGCGCGTCGGCCTCGGCGGACATGAGCGCGTCGGCGAACGTCTTGATCATCGCGCGCAGCAGATCGGGACTCGCCGCGGCAAGGTTGTTCTCGGCGAGGGCATGCAGGGGCACACTGTCAGGTGCGGTCATCGTGCTGATCTCCTTCGAGGCTTCGACACTTCGAAAGATCAGCCGGTGGCCGTTCGTCTATGCGGGTCTCACCCTGACGCCGGAGCAAACCCCCGGATCAGGTCGAACCCGTACACCACTTCCCAGGACGCAACCGAGGGGTGCGAGCACCAGGTCCATGAACTCGGCCGTGCCCGCCGGATACGCCACCGTCACCTCGATGATGTACCTCCCTGTGCCAGCCAGTGCTCCGTGTGCGCTCTACCCTGGGATGAAAGCGATCTCTAGGGTTTTTGTCCGCATACCGCGAAGCAGTCGCGGCCCGTCGGCGAAGGGATTTTCCGTGAGACGTCGAATTGCCGCTGTCACCGTGGCCGCCACTTTTGCGCTGAGTTCGACCAGCCTGGTCGCTCCCCAGGGCGCTGCTGCAGCAGTCCCGGGTGGCTGCTCCTCCATCTCCTCCACCTACCGGCCGGCGCTGAGTCAGGGATCCACCGGTGCTGCGGTCAAGCAGGCCCAGTGCCTGACCAACGTCTGGGGCGGTGTCCCCAAGCTCACCGTGGACGGCGTCTTCGGTGCGAACACGCTCAAGAAGATCAAGTGGATCCAGGGCTGCCACGGACTTGCCAAGGACGGAATCATCGGCCCCAACACGTGGAACGTCCTCTACCACCCCGCCCTGGACTGCTACGACCCCTACCCGGCCTGACCGGCAGCGGACCGATGCGCTGCTGACCAGCGGACGGACACCCGCGCCGAGCCGACTGCGCCATGCCCCATGGTCCTGCCCCCGACGTACCGCGCTCGGGCCACTTGGACGCGCGCCCGACGGTACGTATGCCGGCCGGTTGCTCCACCAGTCCGTCCGCCGTGATGAGTGACCCCACCGCGACGGGCGGCGTTGAACCCTGCATGACCACCACGTCCGCGACGATGTGGCCCACCCCTGTTATCAGTGCGAAGCGGGGGAGCGAGGAAACGGTTCCCCGTCCCGGCCTAGAGCCGATCTTCAGCGAGTTGGCCCGGCAGTGGGAGACGGACGGTCGTCTCGTGCCCGGCCGCCCAGATGAGGAGTGGACGGCCCTTGCCAGCCGCTCTTCCTGGCCCGGACGCTGACCGTACGATGCCTGCACCACATCTGCAAGGGATCGCAGGCGCTCTCAGTGGTCGTTGAGTCCGACTTCTCTGTGTTCGTGATCGCTCGATCGTGGTACTGATCGCTGTCGGGGCTGCTTGATGGGCATGTCCATGTTG
>NZ_JBHXRW010000117.1:0-9155 GCF_042716635.1 Streptomyces sp. NPDC058664
ATGGATCAGATCGGCGTCCTTCTTGATCCTCTGCCGCCACAGTGCCATCTCCAGCGCGTCCAGCGGCAGGTCGGTCCGCATGTGGTCCGCGACCTCCCAGCCCACGATCCGGCGGGAGTACACGTCCAGGACGAACGCCACGTAGACCCAGCCCGACCAGGTGCGGACGTAGGTCAGGTCAGCCAGCCAGAGCTGGTTCGGGCGCTCGGCCTCGAACTGCCGGTTGACCAGGTCGGGCGGGCGTGGTGCGGACGGTTCCGGGATAGTGGTGCGGCGGCGTCGGCCACGGATGATGCCCTCGATGCCGAGCTCGCTCGTCAGCCGCTCGACGGTGCACCGCGCGACCCGGTGCCCGGCGCGGAACAGGGCTCGGGTGATCCGGCGGGCTCCGTAGGTCCGGCCGGAGTCCTCCCATATGGCTGTGACCAGCGGGATCAGCTCCTCATCGCGGAGTCGGCGGGCCGACTTCGGCCGCGTCCTGCGCGCGAAGTACGTCGATGGGGACAGCTCCAGCACCCGGCATACGGGATCGCCCCCGAAGCCATCGCGTAGGTGGTCGATCACCTGCTCGGCCTCGTCTGGGGACGGTCGATCTCCTGGGCGAAAAACACGCTGGCCGCCTTGAGGATCTCATTGGCCCGCCTCAACTCGGCGACTTCCTTGCGGAGTTCCTTCAGCTCGTCGCGTTCGAGGGTGGTGAGCCGGTCGTCGCGCTCGCCCGCGTCGGCCTCGGCCTGACGGACCCAGGACCGCAGGGCCTCCTTGTGGATGCCCAGGTCACGGGCGACGTGGGTCACCGGCCGGCCGGTCGAGCGGACTTCGCGCACGGCGCGCTCGCGGAGTTCATCGGGGTATTTACGTGGTGCTGGCACTGCTCGTGGTTCTCCTCACGCCTGGACCGTAGTCCAGGCTTCAGGGACTCCACGAGAGTAAGAGGTTGTCTCATTTGGCTAGGCGGCGGTAGCAGATGAGGGTGCAGGCGATGGCGGTGAAGGCCAGGAAGTGACTGGCTTTGCGCTCGTAGCGTCGATGGAGCCGGCGGCAGCCGGCGAGCCAGGACATGGTGCGTTCGATGGTCCAGCGGTGTCGGCCCAGTCGCTTGGACGACTCGATGCCCTTGCGGGCGATCCGGTGGGTGATCCCACGTCGGCGTAGCCATCGCCGCAGGTGGTCGTAGTCGTAGCCCTTGTCTGCGTGGAGTTTGGCGGGGCGCCGCCGTCGCGGTCCGCGGCGGGATCGGATCGGCGGGATACCGCGGACGAGGGGCTCGAGGGCCTGACTGTCGTGGAGGTTCGCGCCGGAGATCCCGATCGAGAGGGGCAGACCCGTACGCTCCGTGATCAAGTGGATCTTCGAGCCCTTCTTGCCCCGGTCGACAGGATTCGGACCTGTCAGCTCCCCCCTTTCAGGGCCCGCATGTTCACCGAGTCGATCGCACAGCGGGACCAGTCCAGCTCGCCCCGCCTGCCCAGTTCGTCCAGGACCAGACGGTGCAGCTTGGCCCACACCCGTGCTTTGCTCCACTCGGTGAACCGGCGGTGAGCCGTCGGTCCCGAAGGCCCGAACGACGGAGGCAGCTGCCGCCATGTACACCCTGACGTGGCCACGAAGATGATCGCAGCCAACACCTCACGGTCTCCGTACCGACGGCGACCGCCGCCCTGCGGCCGAGACGGAGCAGGCGGCACCACTCGCTCGAACAGCTCCCACAACTCATCCGGCACAAGACGCTCAACGATCCCCACGACGCCAGACTATCGAACAGCCCAAATGAGACGAACTCTAAGAGCAGCTCACTCTCATCAGCGTCTCCGACGGCACCCCTCGGGCCCGGTGACACCACCCCCCAGGTCATCCGTTCGACAGAGGGGACACAGTCATACCGGGCCCGGAGGCCAGCGGCCCCATTGCAGGACCGCGAAAAACATAACGGGGGCACCTCACAGGATGCGGTGCAGCCGGTTGAAGACCCCGGCCATTTGCCAGCGTTCCAGCCGCCGCCAGCATGTCTGCCCTGAGCCGAACCCGACTTCCAGAGGCAGCAGTTGCCAGGCGATGTCGTTGTACAGCACGTACAGGATGCCCTGGAGGCACACACGTCCGTACCGGTCGTGGCCCTGGCGAGCGCTCGGGCCAGGGCTGCAGAAGAGGCTCGATCAGAGCCAACAAGTCGTCGTCCACGATCCACAGCCGGGTAGTCACACCATCCCGAACGGCTGAATCGTCACACCGGTCACGGCGGACCAGGGGCTCTTTAGCAAGATCGCGTTACGGGCTCAAAGGAGTAGTAATTACCCAGTCGATGGAATCGATACAGGCGGATCACGCTGATATGTTGCAGGCCAGAATAGGGTCTGGGCTTCTCGGTCGGTTGCGAAGTGGCAAGGCGTGAGGCTCAGAGCCGTGTCAATCTGGAGAAGTAATTCATGAAAACCACCAAGCGAAAAGGCTCTTCCGTGCAGCGGAAATTCTTCGCTTCCGCCCTCACGGCACTTTCCGTCTTCGGGGCGCTCACTACGGCAACGGTTGCTCCCGCATCGGCTGACACTACGACGCAGGAGTACTTCCTTGAACAGGGGGTTGCCGCAGGTGGGGTGGCGATTCTCTACTACCGCTGCCCCCGGGGGGACTTGCTGAAGGGCTCGCCGACCTTTACTCAGGGTCCTCACCTGCAGTTCCTCAAGGCCCCGTACTATGAGCCGGCTGGGTCAAGTGGCGGCGAGGGATGGGCGGTAGAGGTTGCCAATACCAGCAATACAGAGGCCACATACCTGAATGGGACGATTTTCTGCACGCACACGGAGAGTAGCGTGAAGATTGAAAAGGTCGTAACGGTTCCGGGTAGGACGGGGACTTTTGGAGGAATGTCTCGATTTGAGATCTATTGCCCTGAGTCTAAGCCGGGATACGCGAGGGCGTATGTCGAGCGTCAGGTCGGCCTCGATGTGCCCGTGAGGATCGATCCGGGCCTAATGGAAGATCCTTCGGTGACTACCTTTGAGTTCCTGAACAGGAATCGCATGGGGTCTGTGTACAAACTGACCGTTGAGTGCCGTGGCTAGAGTTACATGGCGCACTAGAGGTTAAGGGCAACGGAATTTCTCCGGTCTTTTTCCGTTCTCTTTGGTGGTCCGCCGGTCATATCCGGCGGGCCGCTTTCGCTTTTCTGAAAGAATGTGACCATCTCGCGTCGGGAAGTGTGCCGGTGTCGAAGCGGAGGAACGGGGTGAACTTCTGCCGGGTGTCCTCCCAGAGCCTGACGATCGCCGGGATACTTCCGGCCCCACGTGTCGGTGAACTCGGCGAACCGTTCGAGGGCGGCCTCCTCGGTCGGCGCCGTATAGACGGGCTTGAGGAGCTTGGCGATCTTGTCCCAGTCCTGGCGGGCAGCCTGGCGGAAGGAGTTCCGCAGTAGGCGGACCATGCAGGTCTGCACGATCGTCCTGGGCCAGACGGTCTCGGACCGCGTTGGGCTGGCCCTTCAGTTCGTCGCAGACGAGCATGAGTACTGAAGTTCCCCCGCTTTCTTGGACACTCGTTTCTTACGCTGCGAGGGTGTGGTCTTGTTCGTGCCGCTGCCGTGTCTCGAGTGGGGTGAGGTAACCCCAGTCGGGATGCTTGCGGAGACGGCGACGGTTGTAGAAGGTTTCGATGAAGGTGAAGATCTCCGCTCGGGCGGTGGCCCGGTCGGGACAGGAGTGGGTGCCGATCTCTTCTTTGAGGACGGCGAAGAAGCTTTCGGCCGCAGCGTTATCGCAGCAAGATCCGGTTCGTCCCATGCTCTGCGGAAGGCCCAACCGGCTTATCTCGCGGCGGAGTTCCTCTGACGTGTACTCGCTTCCGCGATCGGAATGCGTGATGCATCCGGATTTCAGGCGGGCACGGCCGGCGGCCATGTGCAGGGCGTCGACGACCAGAGCGGCGCGGTGATGGTCGGCCATCGAGTAGCCGACGATTTCCCGGGTCGCGAGATCGAGCCAGGTGGCGAGGTAAAGCCAGCCCTCACCGGTCGGGATGTAGGTGATGTCGCCGACCAGCCTGGTACCCGGTGCGGAGGCGGTGAAATCACGGCCCAGCAGGTCCGCGGCGGGCACGGCTTTTCTCGCCTGCCGGGTCAGACCCCGGCGCTTGCGCCGGGTGTGGCCGGTGACGCCGTGCTCGCACATGACCCGCTCGACACGTTTCCGGTTGATCCGCCACCCGAGCCTTCGCAGCTCAGCATGGATACGCGGGGCACCGTAGGTGTGCTTCAAAGCGATGTGAATCACGCTGATCTCGTGAGCCAGGGCCTCGTCAGCGGCCCGCCGGACAGCGCGGGCCTGGGCTCCGGCGAGCCAGGCGTAGAAAGAGGAACGGTTCACTTTTCAGCAGCCGGCACAGGAAAGCGACGGGGTGGGTGGTCTTCTCCGCCTCGATGAACGCGTATGTCTCGCTCACCGGTCGCTTTCCTTCGCGAAGAAGACCGCGGCTTTTCGCAGTACCTCGATCGTCCGGGCCTGCTCGGCGGCGAGCTTCCGCAGCCGCTTCAGTTCTTCGCGCTCCACGATCGTCAGCTCGCCGGGCCGGCCCTCGCCGCGGTCGGCCTTGGCTCGCTTGTACCAGCCGCGCGGCGACTCCGGACTCACCCCCAGCTCCCGGGCGACCTCCGTCACCGTCCGGCCGCTGGAGTCGACCAGCGTGACCGCGTCCCGCTTGAACTCCGCCGTGTACCGCTTCGTGTACTTACTTCCCACCTGGCACTGCTTTCCCTGGGCTCACACGTCCCAGTTTCCAGGCGTCCACATCAACGGGGGAACTTCAGACCTGGCGCCGCAGGTTGAGTAGTGATTACTCAGGTTGCGGAGTGCGGGGGAGGGTGGGCTGAAACTTAGGTCCCAGGGGCTGCTGTTGCAAAAGACTGGCGTGGCTCGCCAGGCTCACCCGATCGTCCACTGCAGCACAGTTCTGCACTCGACATGCGTGAAGGAAGCCCCAAATGCCGACACCATACGAAATCTTGACGGCTTGCGACGAAATCATATCTTCGGGCGTGCAACGGAAGGTCATGCACCTCGACGCCCAGGACGAAAGACTCGACGGCCGTCTGGTGACCGTGGAGGGCAAGCCTCTTGTCAATTTCGGATCCTGTAGTTACCTCGGCCTGGAAATGCATCCGGAACTCAAGAATGCGGTGATCTCAGCCGTAGAAAAGTACGGCACTCAATTTTCCTCGTCGCGCGCATACATATCGTCTCCCGGCTACCGCAGGGCAGAGGAATCACTGAGCACCAACTTCGACCGGCCGGTACTCGTGGCTCCGACAGCCACGCTCGGCCACATGGCATTCTTTCCTTCTGTTCTGAGTGAGCAAGACGCGCTTCTGCTGGATATTCAAGTTCACAGTAGCGTGCAGGCCGCCGCGAAACTTGCACGAGCGCAGGGCACTATTGTCGAGATCGTGCCGCATAACAACATGCAGGTTTTGCGACGGAAAATCATAGCAATGCAGAGTATGTATACGCGAATCTGGTACGCATGCGACGGCCTGTACAGCATGTATGCCGACTATGCGCCTTTTGAGGAACTGAACGCCCTCGTGGAGGAGTTTCCTTCCCTGTGTCTCTATGTGGACGATTCTCATGCAATTTCTTGGAGCGGCAAATACGGGCGTGGTTCCGCTCTGGAGAGTCTGAGCCCAGAAGCACTTGGTCGGACCGTGGTCGTGGGAGGCTTGTCGAAGTCGTTCGCAGCTGGAGGGGGTGCCCTCGCTTTCCCCGACAGTGAGATGCTACGTCGAGTTCGCACCGTCGGAGGGCCCATGATGTTTTCTGGCCCAGTTCAGCCACCCATGCTTGGGGCGCTTTGCGCCTCCGCCGACCTCCATCGAACCGATGAAGTGTCCCGGCGGCAGGCAGATTTGGTGAGACTGATCGAATTGTTCAATGCGGAAGCTTCACGGCTGCAACTTCCTTTGGTGAGTGACAGTACTGCACCGATTCGCTGTATCGGCGCCGGGGTACCGGACGTTGCATACGGGGTGACGTCGCGTCTTCGAGAAGCGGGATTCTTCGTCGACACAGCCGTGTATCCGGCGGTGCCGGCCAAGCGTGCGGGAATCCGGGCAACGCTCACGTGCCATCACACAGAGGACGATGTGAAGGAGCTTGTTTCGGCGATCGCCCGTGCGCTCCCTGAGTCGCTGGCTGCGGAGGGGAGCTCGACTGAACAGCTCGTGCAGAGCTTCAGAATGCAGTTGAACGGACGGCCGGTGCAACTCGCTACAGCCTCTATGCCTCAGCCAAGCGCGAATCTGGCCATGGAGCGAAGAAATTCGGTCAAGCACCTGAACAGAGCCGAGTGGGATCAGATGTTCGCTGACCGTGGAATTTTCACTTCCACAGGCATGGAAGTGTTGGAAAAAGTATTCCGGAATACAGAGGATATATCAGGCGAAGGAAGCAGGTTTAATTACTTTATAGTCCGGGATGAAACAGGACGCCCTGTCGCCGCAACTCTCTTCACGACAGAACGCTGGAAAGAGGACATGCTCTCTTCTGCGGAGGTTTCGGAGGAAGTCGAGAGACGGCGCAATGAAGACCCTGAATACCTGACGTCCGTGATGGTGGCAATGGGAACTCTTGTCAGTGAAGGTAATCACCTGTTCCTTGACCGGTCTTCGCCAGACTGGAAGGCTGCGTTGCGTCTCATCATTTCTGCAGCTCGCAGGGAAGAGGATGCGGCCGGCGCCTCAGCCGTCATTCTGCGAGATCTTCCCGACGGGGACGAAGAACTCCGCGAGTTCCTTTCAGGTGAGGGATTCCTTCGCTTCCCGATGCCGGCTACGTGGGTCGGGGAGTCCGACTACGCCGATAGCGCCGCCTATCGGTCCAGCCTTTCAAAAAGGGCCCGCAGGTATCAGAAGCTCGAAGTGGCTCCCTGGGAAGATCGCTATGACATTCAGGTCCTCGCGGGAGGTCTGGACGGAGCTTCGTACGTGGACCGCGAGACACTCGCACATCTACACAGCCTCTATCTGAACGTCCACAAGCGTCATCTTGAGTTGAACACGTTTGAACTGCCATCGAATTTCATCGAAACTGCACTAGGCTCCGCGAACTGGGAGTTGGTTCTTCTCCGCCCGAAGGGCAAACCTTCCCTTCCTGTTGCATTCGGACTGACACACATCGGAAGGGGCAGCGTCCAAGGAGTCTATCTGGGCCTGGATGACAACAATTCCAAGTCGTATCGAGCGTATCATATTCTCCTCAGGGAACTCGTCAGAGCTGCATCTCGCCACCAGGCGACGAAAATTCACTTCGGCCTTACCGGAGGATTTGTCAAATCTCGCTTCGGCGCCAAGCCGGTACACAGTTGGTTGTATGTCCAGCCCACTGAAACGTATAACAGCCAGGTACTCCTCCATCTTTCCGAACGTTTGTAACGAGGAGTGGAAACAAGGATCGGCTTGAGCAATTCGATCCAGAGCACGGTCGGCGATCAGGTTGGTACACATGCCAGAAAAAATCTATGATGTGGCAGTCGTCGGTGCAGGAATAGCCGGTCTGACGGCGGCCATCTCACTACAGAAAAACGGTCGTAACGTAATCGTGCTGGAAAGGCGCAGAGTGGCCGGCGGTCTATGTGGCACCGCGAATTATGGTGGGTATGAATTCTCGATCGGCTGCAATGATTTTGGCTCCGGATTCTCGCAGAGAATGAAGCGACTCGGCGTTTTCACTCCATTCCAGTCGCGACGGTCCATCTTCCGTATCGGGCAGCGAGTTTTTACCTTTCCACCCGATCCGAAAACCCTTATGAGAATGTCGGCGGATCTGCCGGGTCTCGCACGTATCGGAAGGAGTCTAAAGAATCTCTCAGTATCTGATCAATATCCAGTGATGGAGCAGTTCCTGGATGCTCATGCATGCCGAACAAAAACGGCTGACCTACTGGCTCTGGTTCCCTATGCCATGGGTGCGGCGCCAGCTGTCATGCCCACCTCATGGTTGAGGGAAACCTTCTCCAGGCAATACGAATACGGCGTCGCCAAAAGCATGGTCCCAGGAGGAGGTCCTGCGCGTCTCATCGATGACATGGTGATGGCTTTTGAGTCCGCCGGGGGCCATCTGGTCCTCGGGGTCGAGGTAAGTCAAATCGAGGGGGTTCATCCCGAGAGGACTCTGAACTCTACCGCCGGAATTTTCCGCGCATCACGGGTCGTGACCAGCCAACCGCGCACCGGCGAGTATCAAAGTACCGGGCGCCCAGGGCTGGCGAGCGGGATGATCCACTTGGTCGTGGACAAGTCGTTCACGTATCCGCGGAATGCGCATACGCTGGGTTACTTCCCTGCACGAACCTCCAGCTGGTTGAATCTACTCAACCAGGGTGAGATGCCGAATGAGTTCGGCTTCCATGCCTTCCCTTCCACACTCCGTCATGAAACAGATTACCTTGGCCTCAACGTGTGCTTCCTAGTTCCACGTGGGTTTGAGTCGCTTACGAAACCAGAAGAAGACGTTATGTCTGAATTTGTCATGCAGGAAATCGAGCGTATCCTCCCCGGGGTCGGGTCAAAGGTTTTAGACAGCCTTTTCATCTCGCCCGAGACATTCACAATAATTAGCGATGGTCTGTCCAGTCGCCCCGTTCCCATAATACCGAATCCGAGAGTGAAGAAGCCAAGTATTTACGACCCGGTGCGGGATCTTTGTCACGTCGGAAATTCTGTGGAACCGCCGGGCGAGCATTCTGGAGGTGCACTTCTTTCCGGCTTAATGGCGGCAGAAATAATCAGGAAAGGTCAGGCTCGCGGGCCTTCTGACCCGCACCCTGTTGCTTGAAACGCAGGGGCTTCTGCCAAGCCCCTCAAGGGCATGATTGGCATCCCTGCGTTGGATACAGGAGCTACGGCAATCCCATCGGCACTGTCGCGTTGTTGGGGCATGATCGTTTGAGGGTGGGAAAGGGCCGTCGGTTAGCCTGTTGCTCAGGCTGTGACGGGCATGCCGGCGGCGCTGGTGATCTGGTTCCAGATGGTGAAGCGGATGGTCATCTCGAGGCGGTGGCGGCCGGCGGTCATGAGGTGTTGTCCGGGTCTGAAGTGGGGTGAGATGCCGGTGAACGCGGACAGGAATCTTTGGGCTGATCCCACGGACCGGAAGCCTTTCCTGACG
>NZ_JBHXRW010000118.1:0-8509 GCF_042716635.1 Streptomyces sp. NPDC058664
TCCTCCCGCTCGGTGGTGGTCAGCCGGTCATCACGCTCGCCGGCGTCCGCCTCGGCCTGCCGGATCCAGGACCGCAGGGCCTCCGGATGCACGCCGAGATCGACGGCCATCCGTTTGATCTGCGGCTTCGGCTCGGTGGCCCGGTACATCCGCACCGCACGTTCCCGCAACTCCAGCGGGTACTTCCTCGGGGCAGCCATGATCAGATCTCCTCTCGTGAGAACCATCTGACCCACTGTCACCTTCCGCCGCATCTCGGGGGAACCTCAGGCATCTCCGTCCTCTTTTCCGGATCTGGGCACGTACTGCCGGACGACTTCGCTCGCGCTCGGTTCGCTGGACGGAACAGACTTCTTCCCTCTCCCTCGACCGCACCGCGTCCGTGCAGCCCCGCTGTCCGTCCCGCGCGGACTCCCGGCCGGTTGGCATCTGGAATGGGCATGCCGCTCTCCCTGTCCGCCGCGGCGGGTTGCCGCCCGCCAGGCCGCGGGCTCCGTAACGTCCATGCTCCGCTCCGGCCGGACCAGACTGGTGACCTAATTGATCATCACGGGCAGGCTGGTGGCCCCCTTTCGGGGGACTTGCTCCGCCTTCTTCCGTTTCGCTGTGTAATCATCACCTTTGCTGGTGATTATTCATCGGTTCGGCGGTGGCTTGACGTGGGCTGGAGGGCTTGCGGTGGTCTTGCGTATGCGCTGGCGGAGCTGTGTTCCGGTAGCCGTGGGGGTGTTCTTGACCGGGATGGCGCTCCGCCCTGCGGCTGTGCAGAGCCACCCCGGACACCTTCCGGAGCGCACAACCCTTGTCTCGGCGGAAGTTTCTGCGCCAGCCGGCACGGCCTGCGCGGCCGGCATGAGCTGTCCCCTGGACCCTGCCCGGCCGGGACTGGCGGGTTTCGTCCCGCTGCGGCAAACGGCTGCCGGCTTGGTGAAAGCAAAGAGCCCGCTTCCGCCTGCCGCCCGCCGACAGGGCACGGACCGGCCGGTGCGGCAGACGAGCTGGCTGCTGGTGGAGTTCGGGCCGGAGGCGGGGGTGTATGGGGTGGGGCAGCCGCTGACGGCCCGTCTGGGACAGCCGGTCACCGACTGGCAGACACGTGCCATGGTCGAGCGGGGCCTGAAAGTAACGTCCCTTCCCCCGGTCGAGGGAGCCTGGCACTGGGTGGACGCCCACACCCTGCACTACCGGCCCGCGAGCTTCTGGCCCGCGCACGCCGTCATCACCGCCACCAGCACGCTGGGCGGAGCACGGATCAGCGACACCCTGGCCGGAACCGGGACGCGGCCCCTGCGGATCACCACAGCCGACCGGATCGAGGCGGTCACCGACACCGCCCGGTACACCATGACCGTACGGCGCAACGGCCGCCTCCTGCGGACCATCCCGGTGACCACCGGGAAAGACGGCTACCTCACCCGGGGCGGGACCAAGGTAGTCCTGGAAAAAGAGCCGCTGGTGCGGATGAAAGGCGAGAGCATCGGCATCCCGCAGGACAGCCCCGACGCCTACGACCTCGACGTCCACCACGCGATCCGGCTGACCTGGAGCGGCGAATACCTCCACGCCGCCCCCTGGTCCACCCAACACCACGGAAAAGCCAACGTCAGCCACGGCTGCACCGGCATGAGCACCAGCAACGCCGCCTGGCTCTATTCCCTCCTGCGCCCCGGCGACATCATCCGCGTCACCCACAGCCCAGGCGACACCATGGCCCCCTTCGGCAACGGCTACGGAGACTGGAACCTCACCTGGCGCCAATGGCAAAACGGCAGCGCCCTGACCATGCCGCCCACAGGACGCCTCACCCCGGCCTCGCCCCGCCTGCGGCCCTTGGTATGAGCCCTCCGGGGCTGTAAGCGGAGGATGATGTCCAGCCGGCGGTGCCCAGGAGTTTCTGGTCAGCAGTCTCTGTCTTGATCTGCTCAATGGCCTCCTTTATGGTCGGTTTTCTTGAGGTACGGCTTCTTTTGGTCGACTGGGCAGGGGGTTTTCCGTGGCCTGTATCCGTATCTGGGTTGAGCCGCAGCACCACGATGGCAGCGTCTGTTCGCATGCCATCACTGCTTCCGGTAAGCCTCGTGATCCCGCGACGGGCTGTACCGGCCGTGTCCGCTACCAGGTGAGGTGCAGCGAGCACGGCGCCGTGGGTGATGCCCAGAGCCGGCGTTCGCTCGCTGAGGCTGCCCAGAACGCTCATCGTGATGAGCACCGGGCTGTCCTTGCCTGCCGTGCTGCATGAACGCCTTTGGCATTGCGGCCGCGGGAAGCCTATTCACGGGGTTTCACAAGCCCTTCTTCTTGTAGAAGGCGAGGGCGGTGACGATCTTGGCGATGAGGGCGAAGCGGGTGAGGGGGCCTCGGTAGCGGGCGGCAAAGATCTTCCAGTCCTTGTGGCCGCTTTTGCCGATGGCGGGGCCCATCCGGGTGCTCTTGGGTCTCCCAAGTGCCCACAGCGCCGCGTACGGCTTTACGGTGCCGTAGTGGATCACTATGCGGGTCGGTGGCGTGGCTGCCGGAATCTGACCGGCCCTCAGCGCGAGCTTGTCGAGCGTCTGGCGGTGCGTGCTGAAGTCCTGCGTGCCCAGGCGGGCCGGGACGGCGAGAGCCTGAGCATCCGTGATGCGGTGGCTTTGGCTGCTGTTCAGCTTGGCCTGCATGCCCCGGCAGTGTGACCCATGTGTCTCATGGGTGATCTGAGTTCTTGTGCTGCTGCTTGAGCGCAGGCCTGTCCCGGTCACAGTCGGAACAGGCCTGCGTGACACCGCAGGGGGAACCTGTTGTGTTGACCCAAGATGATCATGGAATCTCGGCTTCCTGGTGAGTGATCACTACTCAGCCTGAAAGCACGGCCTGATGCGCATCGACGTCCTCGCCCTGGCGGTGCCAGGTGGGGGGGTGTCTCTATGTCCTTCGTCAAGGACATGGTGCCGGGTATGGGGTGTTTGGGGTGGTCATGCGGCGAGGGTGATGGTGGGGGTTCGGGACTCGTAGAAGGTGCCGTCTCGGAGCATGGCGAACAGGACGCTGATGCGTTGGCGGGCGAGTCGCAGGAGTGCCTGGGTGTGCGTTTTACCTCGTGCTCGTTGCCGGTCGTAGTAGGTGCGGGAGGCCGGGTCGGCGTTCATGCAGGCGAAGGCGGAGAGGAACATAGCGCGTTTGAGCTGCCGGTTTCCGCCCCGCGGTGCGTGTTCGCCATGGATCGAGGTCCCCGACGATTTCGTGGTGGGGGCGAGGCCGGCGTAGGAGGCGAGGTGGGCGGCGCTGGGGAAGCCGGTGCCGTCGCCGACGGTGACCAGCAGGACTGCGGCGGTCCTGACTCCGACTCCGGGCATCGAGGTCAGGACCCGGTGAAGAGGGTGGGCCTCCAGCAGGGTGCTGATCTGGGCTTCCAGTGCCCGGCGCTGGTCGTGGACCGCGGCGAGTGAAGCGGCCAGTGACGGGATCACGATGTCGAGGGTGCCCGTGCCGGGAACGATGACGGTCTGCTCATCGAGGGCGTCGAAGATGTCATCGATCAGCCGCTGAGCCATCCGCGGAGCCTTGGGCCGGATCAGCTCGACGAGCCTTCGTCGGCCGGCCTTGCGCAGGGCGGCCGGGGATCCGTAGCGCTCGAGGAGCCAGGGGATGGCCGGGTGGTCCAGCCGAGGGCCGAGCACACGTTCCAGCGACGGGTGGAACTGGGTGAGCAGGCCGCGTATCCGGTTGCTGGTGCGGGTCGCCTCGGCCGCGAGGTCCTGGTCGAAGCCGGTCAGCACGGTGAGCTCGGCGGTGATTTCGTCGGTCAGCTCCAGTGAGCGCAGGGTGTGGGGCATCGTCCGGGCGGCGTCCGCGATCACCGCGGCGTCCTTCGCGTCGGTTTTCGCCTCGCCGGGGTAGAGGTCGGCGATCCGCCGCATCGCGAGTCCGGGCAGGTAGGCGACCTCACAGCCCGCGTCGCGGGCGACCGTCAGGGGCAGGGCCCCGATGGACGCGGGCTGGTCCACGATCACCAGGACCGTGCCGAACTTGGCCTTGAGCTTGTCGAAGACGGCCCGCAGCTTCGGTTCGCTGTTGGGCATCGGCTTGTCGAAGACCTTCTTCCCGGCCGGGGTCAGCCCGTGGCCGTGGTGAGCGGTCTTGCCGACGTCCATCCCGAGGAAGACGCCTATGCCTTCGGTGTCGAACATCGCACCATTCCAGAGGTGTTGACCGTGCCGGCCTCGGCGGTGGCACCGTGCTCGCGCATCCACGTTATGCAGACCTGCCGCCCGCGAACTGCCCGGCATTGCGCCGGGCCGGGCGGTGGCCGGGTCTCTCATCAGCGTCTGTGACGGCACCTGCCGGACCCGGCGACACCACCCCCCCCAGGTCATCCGTTCGACAGAGGGGACACAGTCATACCGGGCCCGGAGGCCAGCGGTCCCATTACAGGACCGCGAAAAACATAACGGGGGGACGGGGGTGTGCGCTGCTGGGTGAGGGTGCGGTGCAAGCGGGGGTGGATGCCGGTGAGGCGCAGGCTGACATGGGCGGCGGAGGCCTGGTGGGTGAGCCGGTGCAGGGCGCGTAGACCGGTGTGGTCGCAGAAGGTGAGGCCGGCCAGGTCGAGGTAGAGACAGCGGGGGCGCGTGGCGAGGGCGGTGGCGGCGGCTGCGTCAAGGAGGGGACGGTGGCGAGGTCGAGTTCTCCGGTCAGGCGCAGTTCGACGGTGTCGCGGTAGCAGACGGTACGGGTCTGCAGCAGGTCTTGTGCCCGTATGGCCGCCTCCGCTTCCCGATAAGGCCGGGCCCGATCCCTTCCCCCTGACCTCCCGGGCTCCGGGTGGCGGGGAGTGTGTCCAGGATGCCGGGGGTGGGGGTTATGCGGCGTCGAGGGCGGCCCAGTGGTCGATCAGGCCGTCGGTGTCGCCGTCGGTGCCGGCGCGGTCGGCGAGGGTGGTGATGATGGCCTCGCCCCGTCCGTGCTCGCCGTCGGGGCGGTGGGCGGCCCAGCCGCCAGCGTTGGTGGCGGGCTGGGAGCCGCCGTCACTGACATGCACCTGCACCGAGCCGGTGTCGTCGGCGGTGGCGTGCAGGTGCAGGACGACGGGCGGCAGGGCATAGGTGACGGCGTTGGTGACCAGTTCGGAGATGACTAGCACCAGGTCGTAGACCTGCTGCTCGGAAAGGCCCCAGGACTCCAGGACGGGCTGAGCGGCGTGCCGGGCGGTGGCCGGGGCCAGCGGGCCGTGCTCCAGCGGCAGGCCGAAGACGCGCTCACCGGTGGCGACGGCTCGCAGCACAGGCTGTGGGTCGGCGGGGGAGATGGTGGTGGTCGTCATCGGGATCACTGCCTGTCCAGTGGGGCCGGGTGGATGCTGCCTTTTCTGCTGCTTCCAGCACACTCCCCTGGAGCACGGAAACCCTGAGCAGTCAATACCCAAACACGAAGAAACCGGACATCGGGTATGCGGTGCGAGGCGGGAGCGGTGCACCTCTTGCGGGGCGGGTGGCGTGGTTTCTGGCCGCCGCCGGGAGGCGGACGGCCGCTCAGGAGGCGGACCGAGGGCCGGGCCGGGGGAAGGCGGCGGGCCGCCGTGTGCAGGCCTCTGCTGCGCTGGCGCGCTTGGCCGTTCCGGACAGCGGGGTGATGACAGCGGCGGGTGGCAAAAAGGTGGGGGCGGGATTCCGGGGGCGTGGAATCCCGCCCCTGTGTGGTGCGGTCGAGCGGGGTGTGCGCGCTCGCACCGGCCGGCCCGACTGTCAGGCGCGGGACCGGGGCTTGGAGGGGGAGGCGGTATTGAACCAGGCCCAGCGGGTGGCGCCACCGTGGGGGAGGGGGCGGGTGCCGTAAAAGCCGGCGAGCGTGTGGATGATGGCGAGGCCGCGGCCGTGCTTGTCCGGGGTGCAGGAGGAGGTCCAGGGGTCCTCGTCGGCGGCGGGGCCGCCGACGACGAGGACCCAGACCCGGCCGCCTGCGTGTTCGCGGTGCAGGTGCAGGTGCAGGTGCAGGTGCAGGTGCAGTGCCAGGGGCGGCTGGGCGTGCTCGACGGCGTTGGTGACCAGTTCCGAGACCACCAGGACCACCGCGCCGGCCTGCGCACCGGCCGCCTGCCACCCTGCCAGGATCCGCTGGGCGGTGTGCCGGACGGCCGCGACCGCCTCGGGGCGGTGCTCCAGGACCTGGGTCACGTCGTCCACCGGCGCGCGCTGTCCCGGGATCCGCGGAGCGGGGGTGTCATCGGCGCCTGCCCGGGGCTGGGACCGGGAGGTGCTGCCGCCCGACGGACCGGTCTGGCCGGTCAGGCTGTCGCGAGTGGCGGTGGCGTACATGGCGATCACTTCCGGTCCGATGACCCAGGACCAGGAGGCCGGCCCCGCTTCCGGGAACCTGTATCCCTCCACCGGCCACACTCCACCCCACAGCCCTCCGGAACCTGAGCAGCCAGTACCCAAAACGCACATTCCGTCACAACTGCAACGATCTGCGTTTTCTGCCGGTGATGGTTCGGCACGGTGACGTCGGTGCTGGGCGTCATCCGCTTTCACCGGTGTGGTGCCGTCTGGGTGCGACATCGCAGGTGGTTGTCACTCGGCTGCTGCGGTAGTTGTCGTCGTGGATGGGTCGTCGTTGTTGCTGGTCAGGAGTGGGTGTGAACCGTTCCGGGTTCGATAGAGACCTCAGATGTTGGTTGTGAGCTGGGGTTTTGTGGTGCTCAGGTAGTAGTACTTCGTTAGATTGATTTGATCGTGGGGCCGTGGCGGTGCATGCTGCGGTCTGTGGATCTTGGTGAGGTGGAGAGGCTTCGCGGGGACCTGGGCGACTTCGTGGCCGAGGTCTTCGCGTCGCTGGCACGCAAGGACCAGCGCCGGCAGGGTGACTGCTATCTGCGGGGACTGATGCTGGACGGGCGGCGCAAGTCGATCCAGCCGATGGCCGAGCGGTTGCCGGACGGGAACATGCAGGCCCTGCAGCAGTTCGTCAGCCAGTCGCCGTGGGACCACACGCCGGTGCTGCGACAGATCGCCCGCAAGATGTCCCTGGCCCTTGCGCCCGAGGCCTGGGTGATCGACGACACCTCGTTCCCGAAGGCGGGCGACCGGTCCGTGGCGACGTCCCGGCAGTACTGCGGCGCGCTGGGCAAGCGCTCCCTGTGCCAGGTCGGGGTGAGCGTCCATGCCGTCACCGACAAGGCTTCCAGTCCGCTGACCTGGCGACTGTTCGTGCCGCCGGACTGGAACGACCCCGATGATGCCCGCCGACGCCAAACCGGCCTGCCGCCGCAGGTCGGACACGTCGAGAAGTGGCGGCTGGCGATCGACGCGCTCGAAGAGCTGATCACCTGGGGACTCGCCCCGCAGGTCGTGGTCGCCGACGCCGGCTACGGTCAGTCCGCGGCCTTCCGGCACACCCTGCGCTCTCGCTGCCTGGACTACATCGTGGCGGTGCGCGGCGAGGAGACCGCGCACCGCCATGACGCGGAGCCGGTGGCTCCCGCTTACGGCGGTGCGGGCCGGCGTACTCTTCCCCGCTACCGCACCGACTCCACCGCCCTGCACGAACTCGCCACCGAGGGCGGCCGTCGGGCGTTTCGGCAGGTCACCTGGCGCCGGGGCAGCCGCGGAGCGATGCGCTCACGTTTCCGCATCCTTCAGGTGTGGCCCGCCGGAAAGATCCCCCGGGCACTCGCCGCCTTTGACGCGGGCGGCAGCGCCGCCTGGGACGGTGTGCTTCCGGCCGAGACCCTGCTGGTCGAATGGCCGCCGGGCGCGGACGCCCCCACCGACTACTGGCTCACGAATCTGCCGCCCGACACCGCACTCCGCCGGCTCGTGCGGCTGGCCAAGATCCGCTGGCGCATCGAGCACGACTACCACGAGATGAAGCACGGTCTGGGCCTGGACCACTTCGAAGGCCGTACCTGGCGCGGCTGGCACCACCACGTCACCCTTGTCACCGCCGCCCATGCCTTCCTCACTCTGCGGCGCCTCGACCCAAAAGCCGAGGCGTCGGCCTGAGCTTCTACCAAGTCCTCGACACCCTCCAGGACCTGATACGGGCCTGGACCGGCGAATACCCCACCTGCCACCGCGAGTTACCCACCACACACCGACCGGAGCACACCCGACCATTCCAGACCTAACGAAGTACTACTAGTGACCTGAGACCGACCGGCAAATGGCGGGCAGAGCTGACCCATGCGAACCCGGACGCAGAGCAGGCACGAGCCTGAGTGATCATGGAGTTCTTGATGCTCAGTGATCACCTGGAGGACTCGTGTCTGCGGTCCCATCATGCCTTTTGGAACCCTTGTGGGACCAATTCGCCGCTCTGCTGCCTGTGCGGAGCGAATACGCCGAGAGTCATCCACTGGGCTGTCATCGGCGACGGGTCTGTCCAGTAAACGGTGTAACCGGTTTGGTTGCTGAGGTCAGATTCGGTGGTCGGTGAGGCGTCCGTCGAAGGCGATGTCGAAGGCCTGGAGGGCCCGCTTCCAGCGGGTGGTCCAGCGTTTGCGGCCGGTGCCGGTCGGGTCCAGGGACATCACCGC
>NZ_JBHXRW010000119.1:0-8284 GCF_042716635.1 Streptomyces sp. NPDC058664
ACGAGCCGCGCCGGTGACGACGGCGGCCCGGCCCTCCAGTACATGCTCGCGCATGGCGTCTCCCTTCAGTGGTCCGCTGCCTCTCGCCCCCCGACGCCGTGGACCGATTCCGTGTGTGACGGGTCCCCGTACGCGGTCACCGGACCGGTCCGCACCTGGATCGTCCGGGGTGCGAGGTGCTCGGAACCCTCGTGCCCGGCGCCGGAAGCGGTCCCCCGGCGGCGGGGCCGTCAGCGCGAAATCGCGCCGGACACGCCGGGCCACCGGTGATACGCCTGTTCGGCTTTCAGCCAAGACTCCCGACCTGCCGGCCGATGCGACGGCGATCGGGCAGGGGTACGGCAGGTCGAACATGCCTGCGTCCATGGTCGTTGTTTCTTGTCACGCGCGCAGGCAGTGCGTCACCATGCCGTCCGAACGGAGTGCCTGCTTCATCCGTTCGGCCGTCATCGGCCGGAGGACGTCGTGCCGGACAGGCTCGCGGCGCACAGGACGGTCCAGGAAATGGCGAAGCCGGTCACCCCTTCCATCGCTTGTCACGGTCTTCGAGGAGTGTGCCGAACAGCAGGGCGTCCGACGTGTCCGCCGCGATGCGGCAGCCGGCGACCGCCTTCCGCTCGTGAGCACTGCCGGCGAGGAGCATGACGGTGCCGATCGCGGCGTCGCGTGCCCCGATGGCCCGGCCGAGCGGACCGGGTGCAGCGGAGTGACCGCCTGGCGGCGTCTGCGGGACTGGACCGAGGCCGGCGTCCGGCCCCGCCTGCACGAGGTGCTCCTGGCCGAGCTGCGCAGAGCAGGTCTGCTGGACATGGACGATGCCGCGATCGGCGCCTCGCATGTCCGGGGGCCCTGAAGGGGGGCTCACACCGGACCTTCGCCGGTCGACCGCCCGCGGCCGGGCAGCAAGCACCATCTGATCACCGGCCGGTACGGCACCCCCCCCTCGCCGTCACCCTGACCGGCGGAAACAGGCATGACGTCACCCAGCTGACACCGCTGCTGGACGCGATCCCCCGCATCCGAGGGCTCCGTGGGCGGCCGCGGCACCGGCCGGGCCGGTTGTTCGCCGACCGCGGCTACGACTTCGACACGTACCGGCGCGTCCTTTGGGCCCGCGGCATCACACCGAAGATCGCCCGCCGAGGTGTCCCGCACGGCTCCGGTCTGGGCAAGGCCCGATGGGTCGTGGAGCGGACCTTCGCCTGGCTCCACCCGTTCAAACGCCTCCGGATCCGCCACGAGATACGCACCGACCTCCACCTCGGACTGCTCCAACTCACCTGCAGCATCATCTGCTTGAGGCGCCTGCGAACCTCATTCTGAAACGATCAGTAAGTACGTCGGCGACATCACCTACCTGCCTGTCGGCGGCGGGAAGCTCTGCTGTCTCGCGACCGTCATCGGCCTCGCCTCATGTCAGCCGGCCGGGTGGGTGATCGCCGATCACATGCGAACCGAACTCGTCATCGACGCCCTCGCGGCCGCCGAGCAAACCTGCGGATCCTGGCAGGAGTGGTGATGCACACCGATCACTGCTCGCCATATACGAGCAGGGCCTTCGCTGAAATCTGCAGGTCATCAGGGGTCCGACAGAGCATGGGCGCGGTCGTGTCCAGCGGGGAGAACGCCGCGGAAAGCTTCAACGCCGCTTTCAAGAGGGAGGCACTCAAAGGCCGCAAAGGCTGGTCGAGCGAGCACGAGGCCAGGCTCGACGCCTTCCGCTGGCCGGCCCGATGCAACACCCGACGCAGGCACTCCCGCCTCGGCCAGCGGTCTCCGATCGCCTACGAGAACGGCCTCCAACCAGCAGTAACTACCCTGGCCCAAGCCGCATAGACGTGTTCAGAATCCGGGGACAAGGTCCCGCTCAGCTGACCCGAAGGCCGACCGCCAGCGTCAGTTCAAGGACGCGGTGTGGCGATGCGAGATCCGGAAACAGCTCCCGCAGCTGCGACATCCGGTACCGGACTGTCTGGGGATGGACGAACAACGCCGCCGCCACCTCGTCCCGCCTGCCCTGGTGCAGCAGCCACGCCCGCAACGTCTCCTCCAGCCGCCGTGCGGTCGCGACAGACAAGGTCCGCAGCGGTGCGAGGGCTCGGGCACGCAGGTCTGCGAACGCGTCCATGTCGGCGCTCAGCACCAGCTCGGGCAGGTGGTCCTCGGTGTCGCGAATATCGGAGGAGAGGGAGCGCGCGCGTACGGCTCGTGTGTACGAGGCGGACGCACGAGTCCATGGCCGGGCCGGGCCTACCACGGCGGTGCGGTCGGTGAGCTGCCGCAAGAGGTGTGATCGGTCGGCATCGGGGACGAGCAGCACACCGGTGGCGTCCGGCAGATCGTCGAGGACGAGGGTGCTCGGGTCGAGCGCGCGGTAGGCAGGCCGGGCCTGGGCGGCGGGCAGCAGGACCGCGGTCAGCGAAAGCGGGGGCTGCCACCCGGCCCGTTGCGCAGAGGCCAGCAGCACGTCCGGGCTCGCGCCGGCGAGGAGGTCGCGGGCCAGGTGTTCCAGGTGGCGCTCGTGGGCCCTGCCCCGGGCGGCCAGTTCGTCGGCGTGGCCCGCGGCGCTCGCAGCGGAGAGCTCGTCGATGTAGGCGAAGGTCAGCTCGGCGAACTTGGCGACCTCGGCGGCGGGCAGACCTGCGGGTACGGCACCCGCTGCCAGGCATCGCCAGGCCACGCGGGCGCCGACGCGGTATGCGCTGAGCAGGGCGTCCATCGAACGGCCGGAGCGCACCTCGCCGCGGCCCAGCTCGTAGGCTGCGTCACCGGCGTCGCCGCCTGTGGCGTTCCCGCTCGCGAGGTCCAGGTAGTGCCCCAGGGCGGTGCGGACGGCTCGGCGGATGGTGCCGCCCATGCGGCCCGAAAGGGCGTTGGCGTAGGGAGGGACCTCGTCGATGATCGCCTGGACGACCTCGTCGGCGGTGGTCTTCAGCGCGGCCCGAAGTGCGGTGACCGTCGTCTCGTCCAGGGCCAGTTCGCTGGCCCTCCGAATTGCATGGCTCACGTTTTGTTCCCTGCGAACAATTCAGCCGACCAGATTTACGTCTTGCGGTCAGGACTTTACCCCTTGAGGGGCAGCAAGCTGGAGTCATGACGAGTGCAGCCCTTCGCAGCAGGGCGTGGAAACTGCTGGAGATGGTCACGACGCCGCTGCTGCCGTCGGACTACCTCGACCTGGTCAGCCCGCTGCGTGCGGGCGCTGACCTGCGTGGGCGCATCGAGGCCGTGCACCCCGAGACGGGTGACGCCGCGACTATCGTGATCAGGCCGGGACGGGGCTGGCGCGGCCACACAGCCGGTCAGTACATGCGGATCGGGGTCGACGTCGACGGGGTGCGCCTGTGGCGTGCCTACTCCCTCACCTCGCCGACGAACCGCCAGGACGGCCGCGTCACGATCACCGTGAAGGCGATCCCGGACGGCAAGGTCAGCAACCACCTGGTCCGCAGGGTAAAACCGGGCACCCTGATCCAGCTCGACCAGCCGACCGGTGACTTCGTGCTGCCGCAGGCCAAGCCCGCCAAGGTGCTGTTCCTGACGGCCGGCAGCGGCATCACGCCCGTGATGAGCATGCTGCGCGGCATGGAGTTCGACGACGTCGTCATGGTCCACTGCGCGCCACAGCCGCAAGACGTGATCTTCCGCAACGAACTGCACGACCTGGTCGCGGACAGGAAGCTGCGGCTCACCGAGGTGCACACCGACACAGACGGCATGCTCGACATCGCCCGTCTCGACGAACTCGTGCCCGACTGGGCCGAGCGCGAGACCTGGGCTTGCGGGCCCGCGGGCCTGCTCGACGCCGCCGAAGAGCACTGGAGCGAGCACGGCGTACCAGAGCGCCTGCACACCGAACGTTTCCGCCCCAGCATCGTCGTCGCCGGCGACGGCGGCGAGGTCACGTTCAGCGCCACCGGCAAGACCGTCGACGCGGACGGTGCCACGCCGTTGCTGGACATCGGCGAGGAGGCCGGCGTGCTCATGCCCTCCGGGTGCCGCATGGGCATCTGCTTCGGCTGCATCACGCCGCTCAAGGCCGGCGCCGTCCGCGACCTGCGCACCGGCGAGATCACCGAGGCCGAGCCGGGCGTCCTCATCCAGACCTGCGTGTCCGCCGCGGCGGGCCCCTGCGACATCGAACGGTAGGAGCACCTTGACCGCCATCGACCCCACCGCCCACCTGACCGCGGAGCAGATCGAAGAGCTTGGCCGCGAACTGGACGCGATCCGCGACGAGGTGATCGCCGGCCGCGGCGAGAAAGACGCCGCCTACATCCGTAAGGTCATCTCGGCGCAGCGCAAGCTCGAGCTGGTCAGCAGGGGCGTGCTGCTGTTCTCGTTCTTCCCGCCCGCGTGGCTGCTCGGCACCGCCGGTCTGTCCGTGGCGAAGATCATGGACAACATGGAGATCGGCCACAACGTCCTGCACGGCCAGTGGGACTGGATGCGAGACCCGAAGATCCACTCCACCACCTGGGAGTGGGATCACGTCTCACCCTCCGAGCAGTGGAAGCACTCGCACAACGAGCTGCACCACACGTACACCAACGTGATCGGCAAGGACAACGACCTCGGCTACGGCATCATGCGCGTCGACGAGGACCAGAAGTGGCACCCGTTTCACCTCGGCCAGCCGCTGTGGAACTTCATCAACGCCTGCTTCTTCGAGTACGGCATCGCCGCGTACGACCTGGAGCTGGGGAAGAACCTGCACAAGCGCCGCCGCAAGAACCCGGAGTTCCGCGCGCGGGCCAAGGCCGTGGGCCGCAAGATCCGCAATCAGGTGCTCAAGGACTACGTGATCCACCCGCTGCTGTCGGGCCCGTCGTTCCTCACCACGCTCGCCGCGACGTTCACCGCGAACCTGGTCCGCAACATCTGGTCCCACTCGGTGATCATGTGCGGGCACTTCCCCGAGGGCGTGCAGGTCTTCGAGCGCCGGTCGATCAAGGGCGAGACGCGCGGCCAGTGGTACCTGCGCCAGATGATGGGCTCGGCGAACATCAGCGGCAGCAGGGCCATGCACTTCATGACCGGCAACCTGTCGCACCAGATCGAGCACCACCTGTTCCCGGACCTGCCGAGCAACCGGTACGCCGAGGTCGCAGTGAAAGTACGCGCGCTGTTCGAGAAGTACGAGCTGGAGTACGTCACCGGCCCGCTGCCCAAGCAGGTGTTCTCCGCGTGGCACAAGGTATTCCGGCTCTCGCTGCCGAACAAGAAGCCCAAGGTCGAGACGCCGGGCCGCGAGCAGGAGCTCGTCGCGGCCTGATTCCCGGTAGTAAAACGTCGCACCGGTCCACGGATGGCCGGTGCCGGCCGGGGTGAGGTGCTCGGCGAGCACGCGGGCGGCGTTCGGCAGGCCAGGGCCCTCAGGCGGCGAACGGGTCGGTGTGGCCGGGCGACTGCTGCCCCGGGCGCAGGAACCGCTGGTCGCCCCGTTCGTCACGCACCACGAGGAACCCGGCGTCCGTCAGGCGCTGTGTGATCTTCCCGCGGCGGATCGCGCCCACCTTGAACGCCACGGTGAAGAGCAGCGCGACCGCCCCGCCGGAGGCGACCGCTTCGACCGGCGACCTGTCGATGAGCAGGAGGACGGTCAGGACCACGCAGGCGAGGTAGCCCATCACCTTCTGTCTCCGGTCGGCGACGTACTGGGCCATGACGTCGAAGGTGATGAGGTCCTTCAGCACGGCCACGGCACCGACCGCTTCGGGCAGCGGCTTCAGCGATCCCTGCTCCAGCCCCGGCACTCTCCCGCCATTGCCCGCCTGCGGATGGGCGGTGATGGTTGCCGCCTCGCGGACGCGCGCGTCGGGCTGCGGGTCCCGGTACATCCGGACCTGGACGAGCGAGTTCTTGAACCCCGTCCTGTACGCCGTTCCGTACGTGTAGCCGTACTGCTCCGCCACGTGCGCCAGGGCGGCCGCCTTCGGTGTGGAGCCCTGGGGGGCGATCTCGACGATGCCCTGCTGACGGGCGATCTGCTGGAGCATCCCCGCTATGTGACGTTCTACGGACATCCTGTTCCCCGCCCCCTGGGTCCCCGCGCCTGGGACCGACCGGCGCACAGCCTAGTAGTTCTTCGTCAGGTTCTTCGTCTGGTTCTGTTGCGGGGCAGGGGGCGGCCGCAGGTGGTGCAGATGCCGGTCCAGTACCGCAGCAGGTCCTGGAGGATGTCGAGGACCTGGTAGAGGGTCAGGCCGGCGTGTGGGCTTTGGGGTCGAGCCGCCGCAGGGTGAGGAAGGCCTGGGCGGCGGTGACGAGGGTGACGTGGTGGTGCCAGCCGCGCCAGGTGCGGCCCTCGAAATGGTCCAGGCCCAGGCCGTGCTTGAGCTCGCGGTAGTCGTGTTCGACGCGCCGGCACATCTTCGCCCACCGCACCAGATCGGTGACCGGTGTGATGGCGGGCGGATTCGAGATCCAGTAGCCCGCCGGCGCGTCCTGACCGTCAGGCCACTCGACCAGGAGGGTCCGGGCGGGCAGCGCACCGTCCCACCGGCTGCGGCCGCCGCCCGCCTGCCGGGCCGCGGCCAGGGACTGCTTGCCCGCAGCCCGCACAGTCAGGACCGCGAACCGTGAGGTCATCGGACCTTTGCCGCCCTCCGCCAGATCGCCTCGGTGAACCACTCCGCACCGGTTTCCGCCACCAGGACACCGACGGCTCGGGGCGGGGTGCGGTAGCGGGGCAGGGGCGGCGGCCCGAGCCCGCCGTAGGCGGGCCGGTGCGGCTCGGCCTCTTTGACGTGGGCGACTTCCTTGCCGGACAGCGCGAGGACATAGGACAGCCCACGTCCCTCGAGACCGGTCCGGAACGGGGTGCTGACGCCGTAGCCCGCGTCGGCGACCACCACCGGCGCCTTCAACTGCCAGCCGGTGCGCGTGTCCAGCAGGCCGAGTGCCGGACGCCACTTCTCCTGATGGGCAACGGCACCGTCCGGCACCCCTGCCCGGCGGCAGCGGTCCGGCACCTCCGTCCACTCCCGCGGCAGATACAGCTGCCGGTCCAGCGGGCACGATGCGGTGTCGGTGGCGGCGAGGGCACTGACCGCGACCTGGCAGTTCGCCCGTTTCCCCAGTGCTCCGCAGTACTGCCGGGCCCCTCCGGCCGAAGCGGTGCCGCATTTGGGGAACGACACAGCGTCGATCACCCATACCTCCGGACGGGTCGCCTCGCAGAGCCGCTCGGCGATCCGCCGGCGGATCCCACGGTGACTGGTTCACGAACTGCTGCAGGGCCTGCATGTTCCCGTCCGGCAGCCGTTCGGCGATCGGCCGGACCGACTTGCGCCGCCCGTCCAGCATCAACCCCCGCGGATAACAGCCGCCTCACCGCCGCTGATCCGCCGCGGAAGCGAGGCGAACACATCGGCAACGAACTCCGCCAACTCGCCCCGGAGCCGTTCACCTCCCCAAGCCTCATAGCCGGAAGATGCCCACCACCAGGCAAGATCACCCGACGTGACGAAGCGCTACGAGGAGGGTTCCGCCGGGGTGGTGTCAGCAGTTGACGAAGCGGCTGCTGGAGTCCGCCCTTGGAGGGCGAGATCACCGACCACCTCGGCTATGACAAGCACGACCCGGCCGGGGAGAACGGCGGGAGGAGTCCGACGGCGCCGGCATTGTCGGTCTCCGGTGCTAGCGTCGCCACCATGGCAAACCGTTCGTATCTCTACTCCGCAGACTCGATGCCGAGCGAGACAGAGGTCCCCAAGCGGATCCGATGCATATCCGAGCACAACTGGGACATCCCGCTCGCACACAAGCTCATGGTGGGGCACGGAACGACGATCGTCCCGTCCATGATCTGGAACCCTCCGATCGGCATCGCCGCGGACTACGCCAACGGGGCGGCCCTGCTTCGCGACCTCCTGCGTGCGGTCGGCAAGGGCCTGGAGGACGACGCCGAGTTCGCCGAATGCGTTGCCAGGACCACGGCCCACCTCGAGAAGCAGCAGGCGAAGTACTTCGTCCTCGAGACCGGGGAGATTGTCTCGATGACGGACGACGATCCGGCAGCGAGCGTGCGGCGTCTGGCATCCGAGGACATCCCCGACGCCGTCGCCAAGGCCGAGGCGGCGATCGCCGGCCAGAACGACGACTGGCTGGCCTCGGTCCGAGCTGACTGGCAGAGGCACTTCGCGTCCTTCTACAGCGAAGCTCTCTACTTCTCCTTCCCCGACTAATACTCCAGCCGTAGATCGTGATCTTCACGTCTGACCGGCTTGCCGTCGATAGTGGCTGGCCTGGGCGCGGGCTTGGTGACGACGTCGCCAGCAGG
>NZ_JBHXRW010000120.1:0-8135 GCF_042716635.1 Streptomyces sp. NPDC058664
GCATTGACGTGCTCTTCGCCATGCTTCGAGACGGGACCTTCTACGAGCCCCCGGCAGCCATCGCCGCTTGACGAAAACCATAGGGGCACCTTTTCTACCAGGGGGTGGGCGCCAGGTATTTCCTGGCCGTCCGCCATCACGTGCAGTTGCTTCCACGCGATGCCGGTACGGGTGATCGGCAGGGCATCGACGTCTGCGGTGTCTCACCATGCCGCTCGCAAGGTCACCCGCTCTCGGTAGCCTGTCCACCGTGATGGTGGGAACCGAGGAAACCCGGCTGGTCGTACTGCGCGGCAACAGCGCCGCCGGGAAGCCGTCCGTCGCGGCGGGGCTCCGCGCCAGGTCCGGCCGCGGTCTGGCCCTGGTCGGCCAGGACAACCTCCGCCGCACCGTACTGCGCGAAACGACCGGCACGGCGGCGCGAGCATCGGCCTCATCGACCTGACGGCTCGCTATGCCCTGAACGTCGGCTACCACGTCGTCGAGAGCGTCCTCTACGCCGACCACTACGGCGACATGCTTGCCCAGCTGCGAGCCGACCATCGGGGCCCGTTACTACCTGGACGTGCCGCTCGACGAAATGCTCGCCCGGCATGCCACCAAGCCGATCGCCGATCACGTGAACGAGACACAACTACGTGACTGATACCGGCCGTGCGATCTACTGCCCGAAGGGAGCGAGACCGTCATCGGCGCCGGCAGCGGGCTGCAGGAGACCATCGACCGCATCATGCGCGAAACAGACCTGGCCCACCTGCCCTCACCGGACCGCTGGCCGGGGCACCGCTGCAAGGGGGCAGCCGGCTGGCTCGATGCGGGCACGAGGGGTTCGGACGTACGCGCCAAGAGTGACGGTCACCCGTTTCCACCGGTCAGGGCCCTGGGTGCTGTCAGGCTCCAGGGAGGGGACGCGCCGACGGGGCGTGGGTGAGGCGGGGGCGGCGAGACGGAATGGGCGTGAGTGAGCGCGCTACGAGGGGTGGTGCAGCTCCGGGCGTGACGGGGCCGGACTCGACCGGGCCGGGCGTGACGGGGCCGTACGGGACTGTTCTGGACGCGATGGGGCCGGACGCGACGAAGCATGGCGTCCCGCGCGCCCGCCTGGTGACGGAGGAGCCGCCGGATCGGCGACCGCGCGGCGAGGAACTCGACCAGGAGCGACAGGGTGACGAGCCCAGCCCGAAGCGACCGCGCGGCGACGAGCTCCGTCAGGAGCCGGAGGGGGACGGGCCGGGCCGGGAACGGCGCGCCGAGGGGCCCGGCGAGCGGCGGCGGGACGACGTGGCGGCGCGTGCGGTGCCGCGGCACGTGGCCTGTGTCATGGACGGCAACGGTCGCTGGGCACAGCGGCGTTCGCTTCCGCGCACGGCGGGTCACCGGGCTGCGGAGACCACTGTCATCGACGTCATCGAGGCGGCCCGGGCGGCCGGCGTCGAGTGGCTCAGCCTGTACGCCTTCTCCACCGAGAACTGGAACCGTCCTGGCGCCGAGGTCGACTACCTGATGCGCCTGGTCCGCAGGGTCGTGCGCAAGCACGCGCCTCTGCTGCTCGCCCGCGGCATCCGCTGCCGCTTCCTCGGTGTCGCCGACCCGCGCATTCCCCGTGAGCTGGCCCGGGACTTCGAGGACCTGACGACGCTGACCGCCGACAACCGGGGGATGACCCTGACCGTCGCCTTCGACCACGGAGGCCGCCGGGACATCGTCGAGGCCGCGAGGTCGCTGATCCGCAGTGGGACGCCCGCCGACGAGCTGACCGAGAGGCTCTTCGCCGACCACCTTCCGTTCCCCGACACGCCCGACGTGGACCTCGTCATCCGCACCTCCGGCGAGCAGCGCATCTCCAATTTCATGCTCTGGCAGGTCGCCTACGCCGAGTGGGTCTTCCCCGAGGTCCTCTGGCCGGACTTCCGGGCCCCCGACTTCCTCGCCTGCCTGCACACCTACCGGCGCCGCGACCGCCGCTTCGGCGGCGTGCCGCCCAGGACCAACGGAGACCCCTCATGACGACCGGCACCCCCGGTACCACGACAACGGCCGACGAGACGCCCCTGTTCGGCCCGGAATCGCAGTTCCGCGCGTTCTTCGACGATCCGCGCTGGGCGCTGGCCATGATCCGTGCCACCGTGCTGGAGGCCGCCCACCCGCAGATCGGTGCCGCCCTCGTCGACAACTCCACGTTCGTCGCCCACCCCTGGCGCCGGCTGCGCAACACCTTCCTCAGCATGCGCCGCATGTTCGACGGGGACCCGGCGGTACGCGAACGGGAGGCCGCCCGGCTCAACCGGCTGCACGCCCGCATGAGCGGCTCCGACTCCCGCGGCCGCGCCTACGACGCCATGGACCGCGCGACCCGCGCCTGGGTGGTCGCCACCCTCTTCGAGAGCGCCGTCACCATGTGCCGGCTGAGCGGCCAGCCGCTCGACCAGGACACCATGGAGCGCATGTACGCCGAGTACCGCGCGTTCCTCGCCGCCCTCGACGGCGACGCCGGGGAACTCCCCGAGGACCTGCACGACTTCTGGCGGTACTTCGACCGGGTCGTCGAGGACGAGCTGGAGAACACCGAGGCGGCCCGCGTCATCCTCTACCGGCTCTTCGACCACCTGCCCGCCCCGGCGCTGCTCGACAGCGCGCCAACGCTGTGGGCGGCCGGCCGGGCCGTCGCCGGTCCGCTCCTCGGCGCGATCACCGTCGCCTCGCTCCCCGAGTCGTACCGGCGCCGGGCCGGCCTGCCGGAGATGCCCGGCGCCCCGACCCTTATGCAGGGCGCCTATCTCGCCGCCGGGCTCGCCCGCTTCCTGCCCGAAGGCTGGATCAACGCCGAGAGCATCATCGAGGTGCTCTCGCTCTCGCCCGGCAGCGACGATCCCCGCGCCCGGACCGTTACCGCCCTGCGCGCCCGGATGAAGCGGACATCGGCCCTGCTTCGTCTCCTCACACCACTGGGTGGCGACACCGACCCCGACCCGGCGCCTTCCACGGCCACGGGCGAGGGCCGACGCTCGGCGGAGGAGTTCTTCCGCCAGGTGCTGGACCAGACCGGCGACGGCCACCTCGACTGGCCCGATCTCGCCGCCATGGCCCGCGAGCTCTCCACCCGCCTCGATCTGGACGAACCCGAGGAGACCCGGCTCTACGACGCTTTCGCCGCCTGGTGGCGCGAACTCCAGGCCGTCCTCGACTCGGACGGCGACGGTCGCGTCAGCTTGGACGAGTACGCCGCCGCCGTCCCCTCCCTCGCCGGACCCGCGCTCATCCGCGTCGCCGAGGTGCTCTTCGACGCCACCGACAAGGACGGCGACGGGACCATCGACGCGGACGAGTACCGAACCCTCTTCCGCACCGCCTTCCACCGCGACCTCACCACCACCGGCGGCGCCTACGGTCGGAGCGCCTTCGTGGGCGACTTCCTGTCGTTCATGTCAGGCCGCCGCACGAGCACCCCGTACGACCCGCTCCTCGCCGACGCATGAGGAAGGCGCCGGCCGCGGGCCCACGAGCGTGTCGCAGTCAGCGGCCGTAAAGCTCTCCCTCGCCCCGTCGACCGACCGCCCCACTCCCCGACCGATCATCGGTGGGCGGACCGCGGGGGCGGTCACCACACCTGGTCGGCGGTGAACAGCTCCCGGACCCAGTAGGCGCTCGCCTCGTGGCTGTCGCCGGGCGGGGTACCGGGGAAGAGGCGGAGCCAGGAGCCCGCCCGGCCCAGCGCCGCGAGCCGCACCGCGAGGGCCGCCGCCCGTCGCAGCTCCGCTGAGGAGGGACCAAGGCCGGTCCAGTGCTCCAGGTACGCCTCCAGCATCGAAGCCACGTGCTCGGGGCCGTACCGCTCCCTGACCGCTCGGACCGGGACCAGGAGACTGCCGAACGGATGCGCCACGCAGGCGTCGCCCCAGTCGAAGAAAGTGAAGCGGCCGGGCGCCGGGGCGAGGATCTGCCCGTCGTGCAGGTCGCAGTGGTCGAGCGAGTCGGGCAGGCCGTACGCGTCGAGTTCGGCACACAGGTCGACGAGGCAGGGCCGCTGCCGCAGCAACGCCTCCCGCTCAGCGGCGTCGAAGAGGGGGTTTCCGGCGACGAGCGCGTCGAAGACGTCCGGCAGCTCCCGCGTCCGCGCGCCCGGCACCCCGAGGCCGTCCAGCCGGTCCGCGTACGGAACAAGCCGCCGCTGCATCTCGCCGTACCGGCCCAGCGCCGTCGCCCACGCCTCCGGGCCGGCCTTGCCCGCGTCGAGCACCCCACGGAACAGCGGTCCACCGTCGGGCACCAGCGACCAGCCCCGCCCGGCGTCCACCTCCAGAGGGGTCATCACATGCTCCGGCACCCACGCGGCGAGCGCGTCGGCGAGGCCGGCCTCGAAGGCGTTGGACGGGGCACCCGCCTTCAGCCACACCGCGTCCCGCTCACCCTCGCCGGTGCGAAACCGGGCCAGGACCGACCAGGGGCGCACGCGTACCTCGCAAGCGCCGGTCTGTGTCAGCCCCTGCCTGGTCAGAGCCCGCTCGGCCCAGCCAAGCACCTCCCGCCGCCACACCTCGTCGTCCCAGGGGGTCACAGCGTCAGGGAACCGCCCCCGATCCACCACCGTCGTCCGCTCGCCGCTCGTGCGCATCCGGCGATTCCACCACCCTCAGCCCCCGGACGCACCGGAATATCTCGGACGTGAAACCCCTGGAGCCTGTCATCCGAAGACCCCGCCGGGGCGGCGCGGAGGTCGTGCATGATGCCTGCGTGGAACACCTTCCTGTTGACGTGCGCGCTTCGCTTCGACTGTTCGCCTTCTACTTGGCGAACGGCACCATCGACCTCGAGTTGCTCGATGGGGTCGACTATCGCGCGACCGTCTTGCACTCCGGCTCATCGCTGGAACAGGTCTTCGCCATCTACGGCAACGTGCTGCAAGTCGACTCGGAGGGCAAGGTGCTGAACGACGGGGATGCGCAGCACCGGGTCGCGCAGTGGATTCGGGCGTGCTGCGACCCGGGCTATCGGGTCGAGCCTCTGTTCGAAGCCTGGGAGACCGACCCCATCTCTGAGGGCCGACCGCGCCTGAGGTGCAAGTGCACGCATGAGGCCCGGATCCAATGAGCCTTTCCCAATCTGATGCGTGCTGATGGGAGGAACCTATCGGTGGCCTCCAGAGATCTTGGACGGTTATGGAGCTCCTGGTCAGGAGCCCATGCCAACTGTGAGGACCCGACCGGAACCAGGGCGCTGAACAGCACGGATGTAGCTTGGAAAAGGCTGAGTTCAGCGAAGACCGTTCTCGTCCTTCATCTCGCCTCAACCTGAGGTTGGAAGGGCTCAGACTGCGGTCTGGTCGTAGGCGAGGCGGCGCATGCTGCCGGTGCTGACGGTGGCGGGGGAACTCGGCAGAGCTCTGGAGAACCCATGGGATGTCGCACGGAGGCGCTTGAGTCTCCAGCCGCCGGAGGGTCCAGGATCCTGCCCATGGACAACGAACACCCCGACCTGCTCACCATCGGCCGGCTCGCGCACCGCACCGGACTTCCGGTGCGTACCCTGCGCTTCTGGTCGGACGAGGGGGCGGTGCCGCCCGTGGCACGCTCCGCGGGCGGCTACCGGTTGTACGACGCCGAGTCCGTGGCCCGCGTCGAGCTGGTCCGCACCCTGCGGGAACTGGGCCTCGGGCTCGACGACGTGTGCCGCATCCTGAGCGGCCGCACCACGGTCGCCGAGGTCGCCGACGCGCATGTGGCCGCGCTCGACGCGCAGATCCGCTCGCTCGAGGTGAGCCGGGCCGTCCTGTCCACCGTGGCGAAACGGGGTTCGACCGTTGAGGAGACAACACGGATGAACCGGTTGGCGCGGCTTTCCGCCGCCGAGCGCAGGCAGATCATCGACGAGTTCAAGGAAGAGGTGTTCGGCGGCCTCGACGACCCGGGCCCGCGCGACCGCATACGCACCCACAGCATCGAATTGCCCGACGATCCCACCCCGGAGCAGGTCGACGCCTGGATCGAACTGGCCGAACTGGTGCGGGACCCCGGCTTCCGCGCCCGGTTGCGCACATGGACGGAACTCAACACGCCCGTACCCGGGCAGGGCCGTCCCCCCGGGGCGTCCATCTGGTGGGCCAGGCAGATCGTGCAGACCGTCGCGGAGGCCAGAAAAGTCGGGGTCGCTCCCGAGGGGCCGGCAGCGGCCGAGCTGCTGTCCGAGATGTTCGGTGACACCGGCCGGGCCGCCGTGCTGCGCAGCCTGGAGGCCGGGATCGAGGCAGGAGCGGAGCACTACCGCGGGCTCGTCGCCCGTGTGCGCGGCCAGGAGTCGTCACCCGACGCGACCGAGGAGCTGGAATGGCTGGCGCGGGCCCTGCGCGCCGCGGACCAGACCTGACCCGGTGCTCGGCCTCGGCACGGGGCAGGCCGCCGACCTCGCGGTGCCACTCGACCGGGACGAGCTGATCGTCTACGGACTACTGCCGTCTGACAGCGGTGCCACTCGGTTGAGACCGCATTTGAGATCTGCCCTATGGCCTTTGTCGGGACTGGGTGTTACCTGCTCTTGGTCGGGGCCATTGTGCCGAACCTACTCAGTCGAAGCCGGCCTCGGTGAAGCAGCAACCTCCGCGCTCCGCGTCGGACAGGACCTGGGTCGACGTGAGCTGCGGGGCACGGCGGAAGCACTGGCGGAAACGCGACGCGCGGAACTTCAGGTCGAATGCGTGACCCTCGATGTGCCATTGCGGCAGATCCTGCCGGCCGTCGTCCGGCACCAGCCGGTGCACCTCATCGATCTCCAGCTCCGGGTGCATGCCCTTGAAACCAAGGTCGCCCTCAAGGTCCCAGACGTCTTCGAAGACGAGCGTCGCAGGGGCGATCCAGAAGGAGAAGTTCTTCGCGGGCCGGACCGGGTGGACCCAGCGGACGATGTAGTCGAGGTCGAGCAGAAGCCGAGGCAGGATGTCATCGGTTTGCTGTACGTACAAGCCGTGGATAGTGGCGTCGTGCCAGCCCATCTCCTCGAAGTCGGTATCGCTCCAGACGCTCTTCGAGAGACCTGATGCCTGATGACTGCCACTGTTCATACCTGCGTCCAACCAGGCCGTGTGCCTTCAGCTCGTCACGGGTTGGCGGTGAACGTCAGCGTAGCGGGGGCCAGGCCGTGAGGCCGGTCGCGCTCGGGTGAGACGGCGGACCATGGTGCCGATCATCGCCCACCGGATCATGGTCTCGGAGCGAGCCGGGCTGGTCTCGCAGTCACGGGCGAGGCGGCGGTGGGCGGTCAGCCACGAGAAGGTCCGCTCGATCGCCCACCGCTTGGGCTGGACCTGGAAGTCGCGCCGGCCAGGGTCTTTGCGGGCGATGTCCAGCTCGCGGCCAAGAATCTGAGCGGTCCGGTCGACCAAGCGGCCAGCGAAGCCCTGGTCGGCCCAGAATTTCTGGATCCGCGGGTGGTCGAGCCGGGCCCAAAGGAGTGGATGCCGGGCTCCGTCGCGGTCCTGCACGCTCGCGGCGACCACGTGGACCGCAACCAGCGGGCCGAGGGTTTCGGTGACCAGGAACCGCTTGCGGTCCTTGACCTTCTTCCCGGCGTCGAAACCCCTCGTCTCTGCTGGGACGGTGTCAGCAGTACGGACGGACTGCGAGTCGATCAGGCCGGCGCTGGGCTCGGCGTTGCGGCCATCGGCCTCCCGGACCCGGCCACGCAGGGCGTCATGAACCCGCTCGACGGTGCCGTCATCGTGCCACCAGGTGAAGTACCAGTACACCGTCGGCCGCGGCGCGAAGTCCTTCGGCAGCTGCCGCCACGAACACCGGGTCCGCACCACATAGGAGATCGCGTCCACGATCCGCCGCCGCGGATGCTTCTCCCGGCGCCCACCCTTCGGCCCAACTCGCCCCGGCGGAAGCAACGGTCCCACCAACGCCCACCCGCTCGGAAGCCGTGATCCACATTGCCATGACCGACCTCATGGCCCGTCGCCTCACCAGCGAGAACACCCTCTCCTGGCGCGACCCGAAGAACACCACAGAACATCCCCTCTCGGGATGAAACATCGGATGAAAACGACCTCTGAGTGGGCGTTTACGTAGCACTTTTCTCGTATGCGAGGTTTGTTCATGCCCCAGTTTGATCGCCTCTGCCCGATAGGAGGTGTGTATCCCCAC
>NZ_JBHXRW010000121.1:0-7968 GCF_042716635.1 Streptomyces sp. NPDC058664
CACGCCTCCGAGGAGGAAGAACGCGAACGACGTGATCAGGTAGAGATGCCCGATCTTCTTGTGGTCCGTCGTCGTCAGCCAGTCGATGACGACGCGTCCCCGGCTTCTCCTCCTCACCGGTACGAGGGTGGGCGGTTCCGTAGACGTGACCATGGGAACTCCTGAACACCGTGGGCGGGCAAGGAGACGCTAGGTCAGCGACCGAGGAAAACCGTCGCTACACGAGGTGCGCGGAACAAATCGCTTCATCACATCAGGGCATGACCTGCGGCGTCGACCCGACGGCGGGAGAACGGCACCCGAACGGCCGGTCGAGGCCAGGCCCGACGCGGCGGGCCGCCCGGCCCGCTCTCGCGGTACCGGGCGGCCTCGGCGGCGACGTCCCCGTCACTTGTCCGTGGAGATCGAGCGCACCTCCTCCGCGGTGTCCTGCCCGACCCGGCGCACGTCCTGGGCGGTCTCCCGTCCCGCGGTGCGGGCGTCGTCCTTGGTGGTGGCCGCCGCGTCCTGCGCGGTCGACTTCACCGACTCCACCGCCTCCGTGACCGGCTCGCGCAGATTCTCCTTGACCTCCTGCGCCGCCTCGACGGCCGTCTGCTTGACCGGTCCCAGGAGTTCGTCGGAGTGCTCCTTCAGGCGCTGGGCGGCGCGCTCCTCGGCTTCGGTGGTCGGCAGGAGGGCCGCCGCCAGCATGCCCGCTCCGAACGCCATGATCCCGGCGGCGAGGGGGCTGCCCTCGGTTCCGCGCCTGGCTCGGGCGGGCGCGCTCCGCACCGCCTCGCCCACACTGTCGACGGCCTCGCGCGTGGTCTCCGCGATGCCGTCGGTCGCCTGCCCCGCACCGTCGGCGATCCGCTGTCCCCTGTCGTGCGCCGTGCCCATCACGCGCTCCTTCACGTCGGTGAGTCCGTGCCGTACGGAGGCGGCCTTGCGCTGCGCCACCCTGCGCGGTGTCAAACGGTCCGCGAGGAGGTCGACGTTGTGAGCCAGGTGCGCGCGGCGGTGCTCCCGGTCACGCCTCAGCTCCTCGGGTGTCGTGCCCATCGGGTGTCCTCCTTCAACGCTTCGACGGTGTGTTCGGGTGTGAGGTCCACGGTGCGGAGCCGCTTGCGTCCCGTGGTGTACAGAACGGCTCCGGCCACGGCCCACACGGCGGTGACGACGAGAGCGGCCCAGACGACGTCCATGACGTGGCTGAGCGCGGCGACGACCGTCAGGCTGCCGAACAGCAGGACCAGGTGTCCCGCGTAACCGGCTCCGGCGAGCATGCCCGCCGCCTTCCCGGCCTTCGTCGACTCCTCCTTGATCTCCGCCTTGGCCAGCTCGATCTCGTCCCGCATCAGCTGGGAGAGGTCGGTGCCGATGTCCCCGATCAGGTCACCGATCGAGGCCTCCCGTGTGTCCCGCGCCTCCCGGGCGGGGGGTGGGGGCGGTGTCGGCGCGGCGCGGGGAGGCGCGGAGGGAGTCATGGGCGTGGAGAGCCGCTCGTGGGAGGAGATGGCCACGGTCAGCTCACCTCTCCCCGCGGGTCCCCGTCGGCCCCCGGCCGGTAGGGGGCCGCGGACGTGGGCGGATAGGCGGGCGGCGCCGGAGTGCTCGGCGGCGCGTGCGTCACGTGCGGCGGCTGCGACTGCCCGTAGGTGTCGAGCGGATCGGCGTAGCCGTCACCGGCGCCCTGCGCCGTGGGCAGGGACCGGTCCGTCGGAGGCCGGTACGTCGCGGCGGCCGCGGGGTCGGGGTCGTACCCCGCCGCCCGGTCCGTGGTGCGCGAGCCGTCGGAGCCGTCGGAGGACGCGGCGCCGACGCCCTTGCCGGCGCGTGCGACGGCGAATCCCGCGAGCGCGGCGCCGGCGAGGAACATCCCGGGCCGACGACGGGCGAACCCCTGCAGATCGCTGAGCAGCCCGTCGGGGCCGCGGCGCTCGAGGTGGTCGGCCATCCGGTGCCCACGGTCGGCCATCTGACGCGCCAGCCCGCCGGCCGTCGAGTCCGGCTTGCCGTTCTCGCTCATGTCGCGTATCTCGGTCGCGAGCTTCCGGACGTTCTCCGCGAGGCGTCGCGTCTGGGTGCTCGCCTGGTCCTGGAGCTGCTCCCGAAGCTCGCCGACGAGGTCCTTCCCCTGTGCCCGGGTCTCGCCGACGACCTGCCCGGCCTGCTCCTTCGCGGTCCGGGCCACGCCCGAAGCCTTGTCCCCGATCAGGGCGGCGCTCTCGCTCGCCTTGTCCTGGGCTGTGTGCGCTACTGCCGTCGGCCTGGATTCCTGCCGGCGGTCCGAGTCCTGGAAGTGACTCAAGGCTCCTCCTCGTCCACTGCGGCGGTCGGTTTGTCGGATGTACTCCTCGGCGCGTACCCGGCTCGCCGGAAACAATCCTCTTTATGGCCTTTCGTCCTGTTCCGTCCGCACGGAAGGCCTCGTCGGCCAGGGGCAGGCGTGTCGCCCGGCCGCCCGGCCGACCGGCTAACCGGCGGACTCCTCGACGACGTTCGCGAGCCGTCTCAGCATGTCGCGGTGGCGCAGCTGGATCAGGGCGTCGACCGCGACGTTGTGCAGTGCGCCGCCGATGCCCCGCAGCGGGTGCTCGTCCACGATGACCAGGCACTCCTGGCCCCAGGAAAGGACCTCGATCGACACCCGGGCCGTACCGACGGGCCCGCTGTCGACTTCCAGCTGCAGTTCGTCCGGAGCGTTGATCCGCCGTACGACGGTGGTCCCGGAAGCCGTCCACGGTCCGATCCGGACGGTGTACTCCAGCGCCGAGCCGAGCTCGGGCCACCGGCCGCGGGTGACGTGCGAATCGCTGGTGCCCACCACCCAGTCCGCGTAGCGCGAGCCGTCGGCGAGCACGTCCCACACCTGGCGGGGCGTGGCGTGGATCAACCGGTGTCGTACGGCCATGGTTCCTCCTCGGAACGGATCTGTGAACGGCGGCCCTGGTCCGCGGGCGGCGTCGGGGAGCCGGCGGCGGCGCCACCCGGCCCCAGGAGGGGGGTGGGCGGCAGAGGATCGTCCCCGCGGGCCGCCAGGACCTGCCGGGAGCGGTACGTGACGACCGACGGCAGGCAGGCCCGCGCCGCGTGGACGCCGCGCAGCCACGCCGGGGCGTACACCTGCGCGGACCGGCGCTCGATCCCCCGGACCATGGCGCGGACGAAGGGGTCGACGTCGTGCGTGACGGAGACGGGCCACGGCGTTCGCGTGCGCAGCAGGCGGAAGACCGCGGTCTCGTCGGCCTCGCGGATCATGTCGGTGTCGGCCCAGCCCAGATAGGCGACGCCGACGCCGACACCGCGGTGGGCGACCTCCGCGCGCAGCGCGTGCGCGAACGCCTCCACCCCCGATTTGGAGGCGCAGTACGCCGTGAGCAGAGGCGCGGGCGTGAGGGCCGCGAGCGAGGCGACCTGGAGGTGGTAGCCGTGGGTGCGCAGGAGGTCGGGCAGGAAGCAACGGGCGGTCAGGGCGCTGCCGACGAGATTGACGTCGACCACCCGGCGCCAGGCTCTGGGGTCGGAGTCCACCAGGGGGCCGCCGAGGGCGACACCGGCGTTGGCGACGACCACGGAGGGCACGCCCAGGGCGGCCCGTACGGATTCGGCGGTCGTCGCGAGCGCTTCGGGATCGGTGACGTCGACCGCCCAGTGGGCCGCCGGGCCGGGCAGGTCGGCCGCCACCCGGCGGAGCCGTTCCTCCTCCAGGCCGAGCAGAGCCACCCGGGCGCCCCGCCGGGCCAGGGCGCGCGCCAAGCCTTCACCGAGCCCCCTCGCGGCGCCGGTGACCACGGCGACCCTGCCCTTCAGGGGGCCCGCGTCCGTGGAGTACCGCCGACAGCGAGGCCTCATGGCAGGCCGCTGCCCGCCGGACCCGTCGCTACACCTCCCCCCTCCCATTCCGTTCGGCCGCTCCCCGGTCTCCACCTCGCCGTGCCCCCCGGACAGCCGGCTCCCACGGCTTCACCACCCTCGCCGCCGCCTCCGTGCCGACCGTACGAGCGGCCCGGTACCGAGCGACTCGTCCTTGCCGAGCGGCTCGTCCTTCTGCCCGTCCGCGCCCGGAGTGGGACGACACGGCCCGGGTACTCGCGGTCCGGGCGAGGGTCACAGGGACCACCGCCGACACACCGACACCGCCCGCACGGAGGACCGTCCATGAGTGAGCAGACACCGTCCCAGGCCGAAGGCGAGCGCGAGCCGGACCCCGGGACGACCGGCGTACCACCTGCGTCCGAATCCTCCGAGGCGCCTCGTACGACGCCGTCGCAGGCGGAGGGTGACAGGGCGGAAGAGGACGACGGCGCCGGCGCCGAGGACACGGCCGGGGACTGAGACGGGGCCCGCGATGCCCGGCGCCGTCAAGGGCCGGGCGGTCGGAGGCGGGGGCGGCGCACACCGCCTCCGACCGTGCCGGCGCGACGGTTCGGCGGGTGTCCGACGGCGGCCGGCGCCCACCGGGACGACCTCCAGGAAGAAGACCCTGGTGTCCACGCGTACCCGTGCGACACGGAACGCCCGCACACCGGTCCAACAGGCCGCGATGCTCGTCGGAGCGGTGTTCCTCCTCGTGGGGGTCCTCGGATTCATACCGGGGACCACCACGGACTACGACACCCTGAAGTTCGCCTCGCACGACAAGGACCCGGGCCGCGGGAGGGGAGGAGGCAGGTGATGGGCGACGACACGGCCGTGACGGCGGCCCGCCCCGTACGGGTGCTGCTCGTCTCGGACACCCATGTTCCCCTGCGCGCCAGGCGGCTCCCCGACGAGTTGCTGCGCGAGACGGACCGGGCCGACGTCGTCATCCACGCCGGGGACTGGGTCGACGTGGCCACCCTGGACCTCCTGGAGGGACGCGCACGGCGCCTGGTCGGCGTATTCGGCAACAACGACGGCGCCGAACTGCGCGCGCGGCTGCCGGAGACGGCCCGCGTCGAGCTGGGTGGCCTGCGGTTCGGCGTCGTCCACGAGACGGGGGCGGCCCGCGGCCGGGAGGCGCGCTGCGCCGCTCTCCACCCCGACCTCGACGTCCTGGTCTTCGGCCACAGCCACATCCCCTGGGACACCGTGGCGCCCGGCGGCCTGCGCCTGTTGAACCCGGGGTCGCCGACGGACCGCAGGCGGCAGCCGTACCGCACGTACATGACGTGCGTGGTGGCGGACGGGGTGCTCGGCGAGGTCGTTCTGCACCGCCTGCCGACGCGCTGACCGTCTCCTGCCCCGGCCGCCCGACCACGGGCAGGACAGGCCGGTACCCCGGGTACGCCGCGAGCCCCGGCACGCCGACCCGGTGGCGTCCGGTGAGGACTCCCTCGTGGAACTCCCTTGCGGCACCCCGTCCTTCGGGTACCGGCCGACGGAGCCGCGCGGCGCCGCACACGCCTCGACGAGGCCTCCGCCGCCGTGGTCACCGAGCGGCGGGCCTGGCCGCCCGAGGCCGGTCGAGCCACGACCTCGGTCCACCGCGCGTCGGCACCGGAGGCGCTCAGGGCGGTCATGGACCCGGCACTGAGGCTGTGACCTGGTGAAACGCGTCGTATTCTTCCCTCGGGCGAGACAGGGGGCGGTCGTGCCGGAGGAGAAGCCGTTCGGGGCGGTGCTGCGCGGGCTGCGACAGCGGGGCCGCTTGACGATGGAGGAGCTGGCCGAGGCGTCGGGGGTGAGCGTCCGGGCGATCGGCGACATGGAGCGGGGGCGCAGCCGGGCCCCGCAGCGGCGGACCGTGGCGGCGCTGGCGGAGGGGCTCGGGCTGTCGGAAGCGGAGCGGGAGGCGCTGCTGGTCGCGGTGCGGGCCGCGCGTCCGACGAGCGCGGTGGCGGCGACGGGGACAGCGGCGCCGCCGCGGTCCGTGGGGGACTTCACGGGGCGTGGTCCGGAACTGGCGCGGCTGACGGAGATCGCGGAACGGGCGGGCACCGGTGAGGGCGTGTCGGTGTCGGTCGTCTCGGGCCCGCCGGGGTGCGGGAAGACGACGCTGGCGCTGAAGGCGGTGGCGGAGCTGGCGGGTGACTTTCCCGACGGGTGCTTCGTGGTCGACCTCCACGGGGTCGAGGGCCCTGGGGACCCGGACGAGGCGCTGCTGAAACTGCTGAGGGCCCTCGGGGTCTCGGACCGGCGGCTGGGGCAGGAGGACGCGCAGGGTCGTGCGGGGCTGCTGCGGGCGCTGCTTGGCGAGCGCCGGTGCCTGCTGGTCCTCGACAACGCCCGCGACGAGGGGCAGATCCGTCCGCTGCTCCCCGCGGCCGGGCGGAGTCTGGTGCTGGTCACCAGCCGACGCCCCCTGTCGGGACTGGAGGACGTGGACCGGCTGATGCTGTCGGAGATGACGCGGACCGAGGCGGTCGAGCTGCTGCGCAGGATCCTGGGCGCGGAACGGGCGGACGCGGAAGCGGAGTCGGTCGCGCGGGTCGCGGAGCTGTGCGGGCGCCTGCCGCTGGCTCTGCGGGTGGCGGGCAACTGGCTGACCGTGCGGTCGGGGCGGAGCGTCGACCACCTGGTCCGCCGTCTGGCCGACGAGGAGCGGCGGCTGGGCGCGCTCGCCACCGGTGACGTGCGGGTCGAGGCCGCGTTCGAGCTGTCCTACCGGCAACTGACCGGCCAGGCCGCCCGGATGCTGCGGCTGTTGAGCCTGGTGCCGGGGCCGGACATGACCGCCGCCTACGGCGCGGCGCTGACCTCCAGCGGCGTCTTCGAGGCCGAGGACGTGATGGAGGAGCTGGCCGAGGCCGGCCTCCTCCGGGCCACCTTCACCGGCCGCTACCAACTGCACGACCTCCTGCGGCTGTTCGCCCGTACGTGCCTGACGCGCGAGGAGGAACCCGGCGACCGCGAAGCGGCCGGGTACCGGCTGCGGACCTGGCTCCTCGGGACGGCTGTGGTCGCGGGCCGCTGGTTCAAGCCCGCGTACGGCGCGCCGCCGTCCTCCTGGCAGGGCCTGGTCCCCCTGGAGAGCGCCGAGCAGGCCAGGGCCTGGCTCCAGAGCGAAGCCCCCGCCTGGCTCGCCGCGCTGCGCGGCGCGGCCCGGCACGGTGAGCACACCCGGGTGGTGGAGACCGCCGATGCCATGGAGTGGTACTACCAGCTGTCGCTCTACTGGGGGCACTGGCCCGAGGTCTTCCGTCTCTCGAGCGAAGCCGCCGCCGCACTCGACGACCCCCGCCTGCGGGCCGTCCACCTCAACCACTACTCCTGGGCCCTGAGCACCTGCGAGCACCGGTACCGCGACGCCATCGAACGGGCCGACGAAGCACTGGAATGCGCCCGCCGCGCCCAGGACGTCCCTCAGCAGGCCTGGGCGCTGGTGTACGCGGTCTTTCCCCACCGGCAGCTGGGCGAACTGCAGAAGGGCTTCGACAAGGCCCGCGCCGCCGCCGACCTGTTCGAGGCCGCCGCCGAGCACGAGGGGTGGATCGAGACCATCGGCCTGTACGGAGGCACCCTGCGTGACTCCGGCCGCGCAGAGGAAGCCCTGACCCAGCACGAGCGCATCATCGACTTCCTCGATTCGCCCGGCTGCCCCGTGGTCGGGCACGCCGCCGACAGCTATCGCGCCGCCGCGACGGAAGCTCTCGGTCGCGACTACGCCGCCCTGGAGCGGTGGAGCGAGGCCGCCGAGCAGTATCGCGACGCCGTGGACCAGGCTCACCGCATCGGCGTTCCCCACAGGGAGGCCGAAGTGCTCCTGCGCTGGGGAGAGGCCCTGATCGCACGGGGAGAGACCGAGGAAGCCCGCTCCCGCCTCCGTCAGGCCGTGGCCTTCGGCGACGCCGTCCACAGCAGCCACCTGAAGAGCGCGCAGGAGCTCCTGGACTCGCTTCCGGCCGAATGAGCCGAACGACAGGACCGGGACGTCCTTCGGTGCGGAGCCGACCGCCGTCCTCGTGACGTGTCAGAGGCTGTCGCACCTGCTGAGCCAGCGCCGGAGCGCGGTGTGGGTGGTGTCGTCCAGTGCGCACAGGGCCTCGATGGCATCGAGGTCGC
>NZ_JBHXRW010000122.1:0-7880 GCF_042716635.1 Streptomyces sp. NPDC058664
TCGATCGGCTACCTCACCCCGCTGGAGTTCGAACGCCGGCACCACAGCCCGGCTAAACTCTCCCTCGCGGCATAAAACCCCTGTGTCCACACTCCGGGGGTCACCTCAGTCGGGATCATGGCCCGCACCGGGCGTCACCTCGAGGCGAAGCCGTTCGGCTGGGAGCCTCGGTCCGGCCATCTGACGATCGACGAGCGCGAGCACATCCTGCTCGCCGTCAACCGCGGTGACAGTTTCACAGCCATCGCCCGGCATCTGGGGCGGGCCGTATCCACCGTCAGTCGGGAGGTCAATCGGGGCGGGGGCCGAGCCGGCTATTCCGCCTGGCGTGCGCATGAACGGGCCCGGGAGCAGGCACGAGGTCCCAAGCCGTTCAAGCTCGCCGCGGGCCGGCTGCTCACCGAGGTCACCAGGAGGCTCGAGCAGCTATGGTCACCGCAGGAGATCGCTGCACGTCTGCGGCTGGAACATCCCGGCGGCCCGGAGATGCACGTGAGTCACGAGACGGTCTACCGGTCGTTGTTCGTACAGGGTTGGGGCGAGTTGCGCCGCGAGCTGGCACGCTGTCTGCGTTCTGGACGAACGACCCGCAAAACCCGGGGAACGACCGACGGCCGGGGACGTATCCCCGGTATGACGATGATCAGCGAACGTCCCGCCGAGGCCGAGGACCGGGCGGTGCCGGGTCACTGGGAAGGCGACTTGGTCCTCGGTGAGGGCAGCCGCAGTGCCGTCGGTACGCTCGTCGAACGCTCCACCCGTATGACCCTGCTGTTGCACCTCCCGGACGGCAAGCGTGCCGAACAGGTCGAAGCGGCCATGCGGAAGGTCATCACCGCACTGCCAACGTCACTGGCCCGGACGGTCACCTGGGACCAAGGCGCCGAGATGGCCAGGCATGCCGAGTTCACCACGGCCACCGGAATCCCGGTCTACTTCTGCGATCCTCACTCACCCTGGCAACGCGGCAGCAACGAAAACACCAATGGACTCCTGCGCCAGTACCTGCCCAAGGGGAGCGATCTGAGCGTCGTCAGCCGCGACGAGCTCACCGCGATCCAGGACAGCCTCAACAGCCGCCCCCGCAAGACACTCGGCTATCTGACACCAGCAGAGAAGTTCACAGAACTCCTTGCGACCACCGGTTGAATCCGCCATCTCGATCGTCTGCTGCTGCTCGCGGTTCTGCCTGCGCAAGCGCCGCAGTTCCTCACGCTCGGCACCGGTCAGCTTGCCGGCGGTGCCTTCGCCGCGGTCGGCCTGCTCGCGCCGGACCCAGTTACGCAGACCCTCCGGGCTGACGCCAAGCTCCCGGGCGACCTCGGTCACCGTCCTGCCGGAAGAGCGGACGAGCGCGGTGGCGTCCCGCTTGTACTCCTCGGTGTACCGCTTCGTGCACTTGCTTCCCACCTGGCACTACTTCCTCTGGAACATCACGTCCCAGTCTCCAGGTGTCCACTATCAAGGAGAAGCTTCAACCTGACCGCCGCCCATACTCACGGCATCATCGACGCGCTTGCCGAGGCAGGCGTGAAGTGCTGGGCGGACAAGGCGTACCAGGGCGCCGGCCGACCGGTCCGGGTGCCGTTCCGGGGCCGTCGGCTCAAGCGATGGAAGCGTCGGCACAACAGAAGCCACGCCAAGATCCGCTGCCTCGGTGAGCAGGCCATGGCCGCCCTGAAGAGCTGGCGTCTGCTCCGCAAGCTCCGCTGCAGCACCAACCGCATCACCGACATCGTGAAGGCCGTCCTCGTCCTTCATCACGCCTCAACATGAGGTTGGAAAAGGCTCAATATTTGTGTGTCGCCGGGACGGATCCCATCGGCGCAAAGTCCGCTGTCAGGGAGCGGTGCCTGTGCGGGAGGAGTGCCGCAAAATTGTGAAGACTGAAATCCTCTTTTGGCCACATCATGTTCTAACCTCCGGGCACCCTCAGAGCCATTTTCAATCGGACGGGGGCGAGCGCCTCGAATATTTAAGTAATTCCTACTCAATTCTCCTCTAGAAGGTTTCGACGCCCGCCAGGGCATGCAATCATCGTTGAGTCCAGTCTGAAGTATGGTGAATCCACCGTTATGTGGGAGATGTTCAGTGAAGCGAGTTCTTGACTATATCGAGCAGAAGAAGATGGAATTTGCACAGGTTCCCTTCTTTGGGTATATGCAAGATGAAAGCATCGACCCTAAGCGGAAGCTCGGATTTGCTGAAGCTCTAGCGCCCTGGGTCATGGCTTTCGCTGACATTAACAAGTACGTCCTGAGGGTCGAGGGGAGCAGCGACCCCATTCAGCGCATCATCAATACGCACACCGAAGAAGATGATCACCACTTCGTGATGTTCATTGAAGACCTCAAGACCCTCGGATTCGATAGCAGCTCCACATTTGCAGAGTCGCTTGAGAAGCTGTGGGGTCCGCAGAACATCAGGGCAAGGAAGCTCACCTACGGCCTCACGTGCCTCATCGCCTCGGTGGACCCGGTCCTACGTCTTGCCGTGATCGAGGTGATCGAGGCGACCGGCAATGTTGCGTTCTCAGAATGGCGGAAGATCGCACAAGAGTTCCAGGCTCAGACAGGTCAGGTCCTCCACTACTTTGGTGATGTACACCTGGGACTTGAGAGCGGCCACGCCATGGGAACCGAAGACATTGAGGAAAGCCTCTCATCGATCGAACTGACCGCCGATCAGGTGGAACAGGCATATGTTCTGGTTGACGAATCGTTCAGGCTTTTCACCGATATGATCGACGAGTTGCTTGCTGCCGTCAAGGCGTAAGTACTGACACGGAAATCCGTGAACCGAATTACCCCTGCCGGCCGAGCCGGAAAATATGACCGTCGGCAGGGGTGAGCGGTCAATTTTTGATTTGGATAACATCCTTGGAAATTGAAGCAGCGATTAAAGGGCGTCGCAGTGAACAGCTTCTGATCGCCCCCGCTCCGAGTGATGAGGAATTTTCTTCCTTTCTCCGGCTGTGCTCTTTTGTTCCTGACCACGGCAGGATGCGTCCGTGGCGATGGATCTTGGTGAGAGGGGCGGGCAGACAGGCCCTAGGTAGAGCCTTGTCGAGCGATAGCGTACGTGAGGAGGAAGATGTAACTGTCCGCAAGATGCTACGCGCTCCCCTCGTGGCAGCTCTGGTTTTCCGACCACGTCCGTCAGAGAAGGTACCGGAATGGGAGCAGCTGGCCAGTACCAGTGCCGCAGCCTACGCGCTGATGCTGATTCTCCATGGTCAAAGTTACGGCAGTATTTGGCGTACCGGGAGCCGGAGTACCAGCCCTGCCATGCGTAGCATTCTGGGGATTTCAAAAGATGAGCAACTGCTCGGAACGCTCGACATAGGAACGCCGCTGCGTGCCGGCGGGTCCAAGCCCCAGCGGCAGCCGCTGAACGCGGCTGATCACATGTCTGTTTTTCCGTTCGGAGCCGAAACCCCAAGTAGGCGCCCAACAGGCCCTTGAGGTTTGGGATCATCTGAAGCCATCGACGAGAGGTACAGCGTCGGTAACTTAGTACTCCAGCAGGATTTTGCTGTCTGACCTGCAGGTTTCGCTGGGCGGCTGGAGTGTAGCGGGACTTCGGCCGTGCGGGGGCGGTCTCACGGAGACCGCCCCTCGATCGTGCGACAACGCCGCAGGCAGTGACAGCGGCGGGCGACTGCCTGGCGTCGGCGGCGCCAGTTCGACCAGCTCAGCGCGTGGTGCCGTCCGCGGTGTCCGCTCAGGTGCGGGGGCCGGGCACGACAAGCTGCCAGGAGTCGCCGAACCTCCGCCACGGTGAGTTCGATGGCCTCGGCTGTCCCATCTGTTCCGCCCCTTTTTCCAGGGATGGTGTGCCGTGGCGGCCAGGAAGGCGTGCGCGAGCATGGCCAGAGTGATGTGCCGATACCAGCCCACGTAGCGGCGGACTTCGTACTGGTCCAGGCCGCACTCGTTCTTCGCGGCCTGGAAGCACTCCTCGATCGCCCAGCGTGCCCCGGCGACCCGCACCAACTCCTGGACGGTGACCTGAAGGGGCGCGTATGCGAGGTAGTAGGCGATCTCGTCGGGCTTGCTGATGCTGCGCCGGGCCAGTGCCCACCGCATCCGGTGAGGGACCCCGCCCTGGTAGTCGAACTCGGCGACGGCCGGCAGCCGGACCGCGGCCCAGTGGTAGACACGGGGCCCCTTCGCGCCGTCGCCGCACGAGATCTTCTCCCATGCTTCATCCGGGGCCTGCGCGAACACCCCGTCGATGCGTGGGCAGCCCACGGTGAACTGGGACTTGGGAACGGCCAGTACGTAGCCGACGCCCGACTGTTCCAGTAGCCGGCGGAATCGGTTGTCCTGGCCGTAGGCGGAATCCGCGGTGACCCAGGCGATGGGCAGTGGCGAGGCGAGGGCCCGCAGCACCATGTGCCGGGCCAGTTCGCCCTTGGTGGCGAACTCCCGCTCGTCGGGGACCCTTGCGGTGCGGCAGCGTTCCCGGTCCTCGGTCCAGGACTTGGGCAGGTAGAGCTCACGGTCGACCAAAGCCCGGCCGCGGGCGGTTGCATAGGCGGCGAAGACGCCGATCTGGCAGTTCTCGGTCCGGCCGGCGGTTCCGGAGTACTGACGCTGGACCCCGGCTGAGGTGGTGCCCTTCTTGATGAACCCGGTGTCGTCAATGATCAGGATGCCGCCGGCCTCGCCAAGCTTGTCGGCGACGTATCGCTGCAGGTCGTCGCGGATGTCGTCGGACTCCCACTTCGATCCGGCGAGGAGGTGCTGCAGGCCGTCGGGCGTGCGGTGGCCGGCCTGTTCGGCCAGCTGCCAGCTGTTCTTGCGGGCCACCGGGGCGAGCAGCCCGCGTACGTAGTCACGCATGCGGCGGCGGAGCTCGACTCGGCCGAAGCGGTGCCCGATGGTCAGGAAGAGATCGTCCAGTTCGAGGTCCCACTGCGCGGCGGCATACTCGGTGATCACCCTCGAAGGCTGCCCAGCCGCTGTCACTACCTGCGGCGTTGTCGCACGATCGAGGGGCAGTCTCCGTGAGACCGCCCCCACGCGATCGAAGTCCCGCTACACTCCAGCCGCCCAGCGAAACCTGCAGGTCAGACAGCAAAATCCTGCTGGAGTATTAGTACTCCAGTTAGATTTCGTGTCCTGAGCTGGTGGTTGTCGTTGTCCAGGTATGGATGTGATAGCTGAAGTAGACCGCTGGCAGGCCGAGTTGGAGTCGGTGTTCGCTCGGGTGGCGGGTCGGTTCGTCCGGGCGGATCTGCGGTGGCGGATGCGGGACTACGTGCGTGGTCTGCTGGCACCGGTCGAGCGGAAGAACGGCTGGCTGAATGGGCCGGCCACCGTGATCCGGCGGGCCTGCAGCACCTGCTCAACGGCGCCCGGTGGGACGCCGAAGCGGTCCGGGACGACCTGCGCGACTATGTCGTCGAACGGCTCGGCCCGGGCGGAGTGCTGATCATCGACGACACGGGGGGTCATCAAGAAGGGCACCACGTCAGCCGGGGTGGGCCGGCAGTCCACCGGAACCTCGGGAAAGATCGACAACTGTCAGATCGGGGTGTTCGCCGCCTACGCCACCGGCTCGGGCCGGGCCCTGGTCGACCGGGAGCTCTACCTGCCCAAAGCCTGGACATCCGACCGCGAACGCTGCCGGGCGGCGAGGATCCCTGACGAGCGGGGCTTTGCGACCAAGGGCGAACTGGCCCGGGACATTGTCCGCCGCTGCTTCACGGCCGGCCTGCCCGCCGCGTGGGTCACCGCGGACGAGGCCTATGGGCAGGACTGGCACTTCCGCCGCCTGCTCGAGCAACTCGACGTCGGTTACGTGGTGGCGGTGCCGAAATGACGGATTCGCGTGATCGTCGCAACGACGCAGGTCTCATGCTGTCAGAGCGGCGGTGAATAGCTCGGCCGGGGTCCGCCATCTCAGGGTCTTTCCTGGGTCGGTTGTTGAGACGGTCCTGGATCGCCTGTATGTCGTCAGCCGTGTGGACGGACAGGTCACTGCCCTTGGGCAGGTACTGCCTGAGCAGACCGTTCGTGTTCTCGTTCGTGCCGCGCTGCCAGGGGCTGCCGCGGTGCGCGACGAACACGCCGTCGCGGAAGAACGGGGCGAGCTGGTCGTGGCAGGCCATCTCGGATCCTTGGTCCCAGGTGAGCGTCATCCGCGCAGTGTCCGGAACGTCCCGCAACGCCTGGACGATACGTTCGCGGACCTGGTCCGCGCCGTGGCCGTCGGGCAGGGGAACGAGGCGGACGTAGCGGGTGCGGCGGTCGACGAGTGTGGCGATGGCGGTGCGATTCTTCCGGCCGGTGATGAGATCGCCTTCCCAGTCGCCGGCTCGTTCGCGGAGCTCGACGACGGCGGGCCGGTGGTCGATGAGCATGGCCGGCACGGCGAACCGCGGGGCGCGCTGGTCGCCCTGGCGGCGCTGCTTACGCAAGGGCCGGCCGGCCCGGATTTTCTTGGTGAGTGTCCTGCTCAGGCCACCTTTGGCGCCTTGGTAGAGGGCCCGGTAGATGGTCTCGTGGTACAGGTGCCGTTCTGGATTCTCCGGCCGCAGGGTGCGCAGGTGAGCGGCGATCTGTTCGGGGCTCCATTCCAGGTCAAGCTTGGTCTGGACCTCGCCCCGGAGCTCCGTATCGAGTCTGAGTTTCGCCGGACGGGCCTTCTTGAGGCGTTTCCGGGCGCGGTGATGGGCCAGGTCAGCGTCGTACACATGCTGATCGCGGGTCAGGGTGTTGCGCTGAAGTTCGCGGCTGACGGTCGATAGCGCCCTGCCCAGACGGGAAGCGATTTCACGTATGCCCAGACCGCGCTCGCGCAGCGTCGCGATCCTTTTGCGTTCCAGCAGCGACAGGTACCGGCCCGACCGGGACGACTCGGGCAACCTGTCCGGTGGCAGACCACCATTCTCCGACCGCCGCCGGTACCCGGTTTTCCTGCCGATCCCGAGCTGCCTGCACGCCTCAACCGTGCTCACCCCGGACTGCACCAGGCGCCAGTACTTCGCCTCGACCTCGAGCCTGCGCTTACGTCCCGCCTCACCATCAACACACCCATCATGATCAAGGAGTGTTGCGACAAGCGTTAGAACCCAAGAGTCGCCCAAGGGTCAGTTTTCACGAACCGCCAACAGAAGGGGCCGTCCCAGGTTCCCGGCTGTCCGCTCTGGCTCATCAAGCGAGTTTGACGAGTCAATCCGCCCACCTTAACGGGGATCTTCCGCCACGCTTCCGGACGTGATCAGCGATCTTGTGCCCGATGACCTGTGGACCCACGTTGCTCCGATACTGCCGGCCCCTCCGCAGCGGCGGCATCGGTACGCAGGACGACACCGCACATGCGACCGCGTCGCGCTGGCAGGCATCATCTTCGTTCTGCGCACGGGTGTGACCTGGCGCGACGTGCCACGCCAGGAGGTGGGTTGCTCCGGGGTCACGGCCTGGCGCCGTCTGCGGGACTGGACCGAAGCCGGGGTCTGGCCCCGCTGCACGTTGCCATCCTCTCCGAGCTACGGACGGCCAGACTGCTGGAGATGGACGACGGTGCCATCGACGGCTCGCACATCCGCGCCCTCAAAGGAGGAGCCCACACCGGTCCTTCTCCGGTCGACCGTGGCCGCCCCGGGAGCAAGCATCACGTCATCGTCGACCGGCACGGCACACCGCTCGCGGTGTCACTGACCGGCGGCAACCGGCACGATGTCACCCAGTTGATGCCGCTCGTCGATGCCATCCCGCGCATTCGTGGCCTGCGCGGACGGCCGTGTCACCGCCCGTGGTACTTGTTCCGGGCTTGATCCGCTTTGACGGACATCGGAGATCAGGGGCTTCAGCCCCGGTAAGGATGCTGTTCATCATGGAGAGCATGGGGAAGAAGAAGCCGCGCCCTCG
>NZ_JBHXRW010000123.1:0-7343 GCF_042716635.1 Streptomyces sp. NPDC058664
TCTGCCCGCGATACTCCCGCACCGCCCGCTGCCGATTCCCCACACCCATCACAAACCCCCAGCTCACGAAGGCGTTGCGACGACCGATTGAATCCGCCCAGTACACATCAGCTGAATTCCACGACAAAATAAGTGAGTTGACCCTGCGGCAAAGCTGCGGACGCACCGGATCCTGCTTCGACAACGCCGTCGCGGAAAGCTTCTGGGCGCTACTCAAAGAAGAGATCGGCACCCGCGTCTGGCCCGACCGGGTCACTGCCCGCGCCGAGGTCTTCACCTTCATCGAGACCTTCTACAACCGCCGTCGCCTGCGCAAGCACAAGATCTTCGGCTACCTCACCCCAGCCGAGACCAGGCAATGGCATCAGCACGCCCTCGCGGCGTAGACATCGAGTGTCCAAGAACACGGGGCAACTTCACCAGGCCATTTCACCCCAGCACAAGATGAAAGAGGTCCAGGGAGGTGGCGATGGTGGAGCGACCCGATCACCTTGCCGGTCGCGACCTCGAGTGGGGCGAAGAGGGGGTGGTGCGGGCGTAGTCGTGCGTGACCCGCTCGGGAACCCGGGCATCATCGACAACACCGGCTGAGCGCGGTCCAGCGCCTGGATCTGCGACTTCTCGTTCATGCAGAAGACCAGCGCCCGTTCGGGCGGGTCCAGTTAGAGATCGACGACGTCGTGGACCTTTCCACGAAATACGGATCCGTCGACACCCCGCCCACGCGCCGGGGCACGCACCATGCGTGGCGACCGGCGCAGGTGGCTGATCCATGCGTTGCCGCACCCCGAAGATGTTGACCAGGCCGACAGGGAGCACGGTCATTTTTGATCGCCGAAGTCGTACCTACCCCATCGCCCAGAGTCGGATGTCGCCATCCGCCCGAGATGTATCCGTCCCGAGCGGTGAACGGTTTTCTTCTGGGCAGGGAGAGGAAGCCTCAGCGTCGCCCGGGGCTGTCTGCGCGTCCTGAGGAAATCCAGTCCACGAAACGCAGACGATATGTCTTGGGGCGTTTCAAAGCGCCATATCGCTATTCAACTCACGGCTGCCATACGCACCTTCAGATCCTGCGCACACCAGCAGTGAGGTCAGACGGTTTCCGAGTGAACGGTACTCTGACCAGGGGACTTCGTCCGCAATCTGGAGGCCCTGTAGCGGGAGGATGATCTCTTCGAGGGCAACCGCAGCGCTGAGCCGGACAAGGTGCGATACCAGACCTGAGTACGGATTGGCTGTGAAACTAAGGTGCTGGCTAACGGTTCTGTCGAATGAGTAGAGATCGGGGCGGACAAAGACAGCCGGATCACGGTTGGCAATACCCTGTACGAGCATGACTACTTCGCCAGCCGACAGTCGAAGGTTGCCCAGTTCGATATCTTGTCGTGCTACACGGGGAACCAAGAACTCCGGGCCGTCGAACCGCAGGGTCTCCTCGATTGCTGCAGAGATTTGGCGTCGATCACGGCGTAGCCGGGACAGTTGGTGCGGGCGGTGCATGAGAATTGACAGACCTGAAGTCAAGACTGCTGATATCGCCTCAACAGCCGCATGCGTGGCCGTCACGATCGCCATGGCCAGGGATTGAACCTCATGATCATCCTTGCCCCCGACGTGGGAACGGCAGAGACTCATGGCATTGTCCGCTGTGTGTGGTTCGCGTGTCAGCAGAGCATCCTGGACATAGCGCGTAATCCGCTCTGTGCTGACTTGAGCCTGGAATGCTGCCAGCGTCCCCTGAATACCCGCCTGGTGCGGTATTGAGAGATCCTGCACCCAGCCAGCCAGATCCTCGTAGGTCTCGCGGGGCAGGCCGATGAACTTGGCTACGACCTCCAAGGCAAACGGGACTGCAAACTCGCCTTGCAAATCACCGCCGCCGTTCAGCTGGATTCTGGATGCAAGTTGGCGGGCCACCGTTCTGATGCAGGGCTCTTCCACCTGCATCAGGCGTTGTGAGAATGCAGGGCGCAGCATCCGACTGTGGCCGTAGGGGTCGTCCTGGCTCAGGAGGTTCGCCCACCGACCCGAGGAGACTGCAAGGCTGGCTTCAGTGAGGGTGTTGCCGGTCGGTAGATTTTTTGCTGAGGCGACCGCAAGCCGTTCATCCCGCAGGAACGTGGCCACATCGGCGTGGCGAACAACCAGCCAGCAGCCCAGCTCCGCGTCGTAGTGGACTGGCTCGGACTGCAATAGCCGGCGCACCAGGGGATGCAAATCGATGCTCGGCTCCGTGCGGCGGAGCCGGGCCGATGACGATACAACCATCGCTTCCTCCGGCACGTAATTTGATGGGGCCAGTTCAGCATTCATGATCTCGGTCGAGCGCGCCTGAGTATCAAGTACTTGCTTATGAAGCATGTGATCGACACAGCCGCCTCATGCTGTGCGCAAAGGCGCATGGAGTTGCATCAATGCTGGCGGCGATCAACACGCTACAGGTGGACAATTCCGAACTCGGCGACACATGTGATTCCTCTGACACGTGCCCACCCTTCACCTTGTGGGGGCCGGTACGGTAAGCCGAGGGGTCTCGTCGTGTACGTGGGTGGCCTGGGTATGCAGGGCAGCGCCGTGGAAGTGGTAGTGGTGGGCGCAGAAGAGGAGTTCCCGACCATGCGTGAGTGTCGCACGGACGTACGCCTGCGCAACGCAACGATCGCAGCGGTCCTGAGCGGTGATGGGGCGTGAAGGAATCGTGGGCATGGTGATGGGCTCCTCTGGAACGCTGTGAACGGTCGGGGAAGGAGGCAGGACTGGGTTGCTGCACCAGTCCCTGGCTAGAGGTTGACGCCGAGCGTACGCAGGTATGCGAGGGGGTCCATGTGGGCGTCGTAGTTGTTGCTGGTGCGGGCCTCGAAGTGGAGGTGAGGACCAGTGGAATTTCCAGTGCTGCCGGAAACACCAATCTGCTGACCCGCAGTGACCTGTTGTCCAGGAGCGGTGGTTGCCGTGGAGAGGTGTGCGTAGAGGGTGTACATGCCGTCATCGTGGCGGACGACAACGGCATTACCGTATGCACCTTGCCATCCGGCCGAGACGATGGTGCCCGAGGCGACCGAGTTAACAGGTGTGCCTGTAGGTACAGCGAAGTCGACGCCCGTGTGGAATCCGGCTGCCCAGGCCCCGGGTTGCCCATATGCCGTCGTGATGACAGCGCCATCGACGGGGGCTGCGCCCCGACTGGTTTCCGTAGCCTCGGCCGAGACCTGTGCGAGGGCGGTCTGTGTCGGCGTGTTGGTGGATGACGCGGGTGAGTTGTCAGGGGCTGAAGTCGCTGACTCAACAAGGGGGTCAGTGCCTGACAGCCCAGCTTTGATAGAGCAGGTGGGCCACGCGCCAGGGCCCTGAGAGGCCAGGACCTTCTCAGCGATGGCGATCTGCTGTTCTCTGGTGGCCAGATGAGCGTTCGCTGCGTACTCGAGGCCGCCGAATCCGGCCCATGTATCGGCTGTGAACTGTAGTCCTCCGTAGAAGCCGTTGCCGGTATCAATCGCCCAGTTGCCGCTACTTTCACACATAGCGACTTGGTCCCAGACTGCGGATGAGTTAGCTGAGGCCAGCGGCGCCGCGATCACCAGGGCCAGCGAGCCAGCAGCAGTAGAAAGGAGTCCACCTAGGAGATTCCTGAGCGAGAAGGGACGGCAAGGGACGTAGGGGTACCTCACGAAGGGCGCTCCTTGAATAGCGGATGAGGGAAAGGCCGTTGGTGGTAAGGGAGAACCGGCGTCAGCGGCCGTGGGGGATGACCTGGAACCGTTGGGACGCGGCTTGGAGCTCTAATTGGAGAAGCCGTTGATGGGGCGACCGCGGGTGCTGACTGGCAGGCATTGAGCGGGATCTTTTTCGTGCTCCCACCGGGACCTAGTGGGAGCACGTGCCCCAGGAACTTGGTTTCGGGTCCGTATGACGTACTGGCGGCGCCTGGCCGCGTGGAACGAGGCTGGCGCGTGGGACAGACTTCAGGCCGTCCTGTTACTCAGGTCCCAGATCAACTGACGCATAGCACGTTCTTCGGGCACGGAGTAAGAACGCTCCAGCACGTTGAGAAACAGGATGCTCGTCGTGCGGACACTGAACCCACAGGGGCAGGCCCGGGGGTCGGGCGCGGAGCAGTTAGGCATGGCGGCCCACTCTCTCGGTGAGGGATGAAGAGCGAGGAGATACGTCGACACAGGCGTGAATCGTGCACAACTCTTGCTGCCACTCATCCTGTTGAACACAAATACGCTGGGTGGCTTGCGGCGCGATACCTCTTGCAGTGAGGAAACCTGCCTGCACCGCGCACTTCGCGCTGTAGTTGCACCTGATCTTCATGCGAGCGACCACTCCTCGGGAGAAGCCCGACAGGGAGGGAAGGGTTCTCCTTACCCAGCACACCGTCAGGCGCAGCACCGAACATGAGTAAGCGCTACTTGTTGTGTGGCGATCACTACATCCGGCATCCCCGGCCCGCGGCGCGACAGCGGCACGCTCTCCAGCGGAGCACGGGGTACATCCAAACAGGCGTCACGCCGTTTGTCTGGTCGTTGGGCTCCTAGGGCCGACAACTCGGATCGCACGCCCACCCGCCCTGTCAATGCACCCCAGGGGCACGCGATGTGCGGTGGTTTCGGACCGTGACCTGCCATTGCTGCTACCCAGACAGGCTCGTGCCCTGGCAGCGCAGCGCGGAGGGCGTGGCCAATCCAGGGCGCCATCGGCGCAGGGCGGCTTGCGAGTGAGGCAGCGGCTACGGGTGGCGTACCTCCCAGGCAGAGCGTTCGAGCAGTTACTACTCACTACAAGGCCCCGTACGGGCGCTTGAATCACCACTAGTGAAAATTGTTACGGAGGGATCAAAGATGGGGTTGCAGGGGTTTGATCTACTGCGTCGCGCAGTTTCTGAAATTCAAGCCGGGCGTGTCGACTGTGCGAGTTCGCACCTTGAGGAGTTGGTATCCGGTCTCGACCCCGTGGAGCAGCCAGGTGATTTGCTGCACCTGATGTATGCGTCTGCGCTGGGACGTTACATTGGAAACGATAATAATGTCGAAATTAATCTCTATCTAAGGAATTACGGGCAGCTTCACATTGACTTGTTTAATTTGGTGGGTAGCCGGCTTCCGGTTGCCTTCCTGGCGGGTCATATCGCAAACGGCATATTGGTGAAACAGTTGCAGAACACCCAGGAGGCAACTGTTTTGTCGTTTGGTATGGGTACCGGCCGGCAGGAGGTGGCGCTAGTGAGGGAACTCGCGGCGAGCCCTGCCCCACCCGATCGGCTTGTCGTTGTGGGGGTAGATCCGGCCGGCGACAGCCTTCAGCAAGCTAGGGTTGCACTGGACGAGGTGGCCAGACAACTTGGCATCGCTATCGAATTCCACTCCCTGGTGACGACGGCTGAAGATATGAGTCCGAGCCACTGGGCAATGCTACGGAATATGCCGCACCCTTTGGCGGTGAACGCAGCCTTCGCTCTTCATCACATCCAGGAGCTTTCTCCGAATGAGAATGCGCGTGACGATTTCCTTCTGCGATTGCGTGAACTCAAGCCGGCCTGTCTGGTGATGTGTGAACCCGATTCGGAGCACCATAGGCGATCGCTAGAAGATCGATTCTTTGCCTCATGGAATCACTTCCATGCGGTTTTTGGTATGGTGGATTCCCTGAACCTTGATCAATCCGAGACGGTGGCGATAAAGACATTCTTTGGGCGTGAAATTGACGACATTGTGGGCACGGCAAGCGATGACGCGCGATTTGAGCGGCATGAATCGACACAGGCATGGTGTGAGCGCCTCGTGCGATCCGGCTATCGCCTGGAAGATATAGAGTTCCGCCCAACCGCTTCGTATCCCGGACTGTCGATCATCACTGAGCCCGGCTGTGTAAGGATGGGATTTCGGACGGATCCCATCCTATCCGTTATCTGTGCGACAACGTGAAGGAGCAGTCTGCCACGGCAGCGGACGGTCACGGCTGACCGGCGGCGTTGGCAGGCACGGCTGAGCGGGTCTACACCTCTCACTTGAGTAGAGGTTACTCAAGTGAGAGGTGTGAAAGCGGGGGACAGTAGCGGAGTCAGAGAAACTTTCGTCGGGGCTTGCGAGACCGAGTGAAATAGGACCGCTCGGCATGTGGTCTTTGCTCCTGCTTCGTGTCTCATCGCTTACCGGCTAATACTTGAAGATCAGGCGCTGACGAAACTCGAACCCTCTCTGCCTACCGAGCCAACGGCCCGCCCATCGCGGCGGCTTTGAGCGGGCCCTGCGGAGGGGTGGGATTCCAGGTCAAACGGCAGCTGGAATCCCACCCCGACTTCGAACCACGTAAATGCCATCAGGATAAATCGGTCTGTAATCAGCAGGAACTCATGAGTTGAGGGATTCTGTGCAAATCGGTCCTGATGGTCGGCTACTGCCGGTTCCGCATTCACCGGACCCCGAACCGGTGAACGCGGAACCGATTGCGGCAAGGCGAGACTTGGCGCAACGACTCGAGTCAATCCTATTTATTCCTGCCGAAACTGAGTGAAGCGTGCTCAAGTGGGGACGCCACCTGGGTGCCGAGGATAGGCCTCGTCGGAACGGCAAGGGCATTGTCTGCAAAATTTTCCGCCAGAGGAGCAACTATCCCAACATAGAGCTACCGCGAGGCAGGGTGGAACTGATCATGGAGTATATAAATCACGTTGGCGCTGCCGATGTGCGGCTGGCCCAAGAGCCGTGGCAGATCCATGCTGCTTGCGCCAAACCCGATGTGGATCCGCGGGTTTTCTACCCTCACGAAGTCGGTAGACGCCGTTGGTTTGATGTAGCCAAGCGGGTATGCGCCCGCTGCCCGGTGAGGCGAGAGTGTCTGGAAGTTGCACTCGATCGACGAGAAGCTGGGGTGTGGGGAGGGCTGACGGCCAGCGAGCGCTACAGAATGCGTCAGGTTAAGGATCGCTCTGTCCCGGCCCGATGAATACCCGGGCGCGGATAGCAACCGAAGCCGAGCAGGAGACTGCGAACTGGGCCGATGGGCTCTTCACTCGCCTTACCATGTTCGGACCTCCGAGGAACAGTCGAGTAGTCCCGCAGTGAACCTCTTTCATCCTGGATAGCCGCAGGTCAGCAAGGTGTGTACGGCCTGGACGATGGTGCCGATGCGGCGGGTGGAGCATCGGGCTCGTCGGAGGATTCGCCAGGATTTCAGCTGTGCGACAGCGCGTTCGCCGGGGGCTCGGAGTCTGGCGTGGTCGCGGTTGAACTGCTGGTAGTGCTTGGGCTGTTCGCGGTGGTGGTAGGACGGGGTGCGGACGGTGGCGCCGGCGTCCTGGTAGGTGCGGTCCGCGAGGACGAGGATCTGTCGGGTCAGGC
>NZ_JBHXRW010000124.1:0-6994 GCF_042716635.1 Streptomyces sp. NPDC058664
AGCAAGCCCGGTGCTTCACCCGCCGCATCAGCACCATCATCCAAGCCATCCATACCCTGCTGACCTGCAACTATTCAGGATGAAAAGAGCTCACTGAAGATCTCACGCCAGCGTCAGACAAGTAAGGATTACTCAGCCACCTGTGCAACCAACGGATCAAACTGGCAGTGAGGGATGCATGGCGGCGGAACTTAGTCCCTCAAGTGGCAGTCGTATATCCGGCAGCAGCTTGCCAGCGGAGATGAGGAGATCGTTGTACAGCTTCCAAGTGCCCTACAACCCTGATTCGTTCGCGGGTAGCCTCCTTGACGGGGCTCCTGAACACCGGAGGAGCGGAGCGGTACTGCCTTTGAGCGCTCTACGCTACGGTTCAAGGATAGCTAGGGGCTACGACGCTGCGTCATCGGCTGCCGCGCACTGTGGCCCTCAGTCAGCGGAGTTGCGCGCCCTTCTACCCCGTCGCTTTAACATTCGCCCGCATGGTGTCCGGAGCAGTCATGTCACTGATTGAGCTGGCAGTACGGCAGGCGCTGCGATCAGACTGCCGATTCAGAGTTGGGGCAGTGTTGACGGTTGGTAAGCGAGTTCTGGCAGCTGCGCCCAACACGCGACGGAACTCGCCATTGGTGGACTTCCGTCATGCGACGTTCCATGCGGAGGAGGCAGTACTACGACGGGCCCCCCGGACCATAGGCGCGGTGCTCTACGTGGCGCGAGTGGGAGCCGGCGGGACACCTATGCTGGCCCGACCTTGCCCACGCTGCCAGGATGCTTTGGCGTCAGCTGGAATCGCGCGTGTCCACTACACAACGGAACTCGCTACCGTGGACACGATGGTCATTTCTAAAACAGTCCGACGACCACGCTCTCGTTAATGAATGCCAGGCAGTGCAGCACTAATGACTGGAAGGCGATTCAATCGGTCGTGGCAGCGATTTACTGCGTATGCTCTATCCGAAGACAATTGAACTCGAGATAGAAGTTACCCAAGGTTTTGGTGGCTGCACCACGGCAATGATGCGATGGACTCAAGGGAATCAGCAGCGCAGTTGATAACTGGAGACCAGTTAGAGGAAAAACCATCCGACAGGTTTCAAGGCTAATGAATTAGCTGATTGTAACGCTACCCGCGCCACGTTGCACAGAAAATATAACATCAACTCTGCCACATACGGTTTGACAGGCCAGAATGTATGACGCGGGGAGCAATCGAAGCCGTCCTGGACGGTTTAGCGAACCTTTCACGTATCGTCGGGTTCGATAGAGGCCAGAGCGGCTAGCGTAGCTGTCAGGTTATTCCGGATACGTTCGCTGAAAATGAGTACGCTTCTCCCGGGAAGGAGATCTTTGATTCTGGTGGCTTCGAGAACCGCTACGAACGTGCGACATGAAGCGATTACCCACGCGGCATAGTCTCCCTGATTGCAGTTAGATTCCTTTCCCCGTTCGGTATCCTCCAGCGCCCTGGGCAGCCACGAGGAAATACCCTGCCCTGCGGTAGCTGGCGCCATCTGCTCTGCGATCAACTCCCGAATCTCCTTATGGAAATAACGGGCGAGAGATTCTGGGGGTGGCGGTGAGTAGTTCAGTTGCGCAAGGGCCCTCAGCAGCATCTGGGCCCAGGTACGGAATTCTTCCAAGTTCCCCTCGAGATGCCTATGCTGTACGGCGCGGGAGTGGAGCCGCGCCAGTATCGCAGCACACCGCTCGGCCGTGTCTGTGTCTCGCGTGGTGGATGCTTGCATCATCTGACCTCCGTGCTAGGGGCGCTTGTGTACCTCCATCCTCCGAGCGAGCGACCAGAAGGTTCGTGAGCAATGCCTACTCACTGAGCAATCGTGACAAATCTGGGCATTGCGTGTTTTTCATCCTGGCGCTGAAGGGTGAATCCGCTGATCAGCGGGCTGACGACCGCAACAGAGCCCTTCATCGTTGGGGTGGTTGCATCAACTCAACACATCAGCGGCCGCAGGCTCTGTTGGTTCCGAGTCGGGCCATGCTCGACGTCCCATACGAGCTTGTGGGCTTGCTTCGCTTTGAAGGGCTGAACAAGCCGCATCGGCAGGACCGGCGATGGGCGACGGCATGGAGCCCGGAGCAGATCTCACACCGTCTCCATGCCGACTTCCCCGCTGATGAGTCCATGCGCATCAGCCACGAAGCGATCTACCAGGCGCTGTTCATCGAGGGCCGTGGCGCGCTCAAGCGGGAGCTGGTCACGTGTCTGCGTACCGGCCGGGCGCTGCGGACTCCCCGTGCACGGTCACAGAACAAACCGCAGGGGCATGTCACCGCGGACGTCGTCCTCAGCGAACGCCCCGCCGAGGCTGGGGACCGCGCGGTCCCCGGACACTGGGAAGGCGATCTGATCATCGGGTCGGGCCGGTCCGCGATCGGCACGCTTGTCGAACGCAGCAGCCGTTCCACGCTCCTGGTGCACCTGCCCCGGCTCGAGGGCTGGGGCGAGAGTCCGCCCGTGAAGAACGGGCCCTCCCTCGGGGGCTATGGCGCGATCGCGATGAACACGGCACCCACGATGTCGATGGCACAGCTGCCCGAGCAGCTGCGCAAGACCCTCACCTGGGACCGCGGGAAGGAATTCTCGGGCCATGCCCAGCTCGCTTTCGATACCGGGACGAAGGTGTTCTTCGCCGATCCGCACTCGCCCTGGCAGCGACCGACGAACGAGAACACGAACGGGCTGCTGCGGCAGTACTTCCCGACTTGTACTGGGGATAGCGGTGTCGTGATCGGGTTGGCCGCCCGTAGCGTGCCGTAGGACGCCGGGCAGGCTGACTCGAGTACTTCCTGCCGCCCTCGCGGGCTGGTTCTCCTTGGGTGTGTCGACCTGTCCGGTGTCCGTCCGCGGCTTGACTCAACAGAGGCATGAGCATCGGCCACCCCACGTTTCTCGAAGTCGGGATGTCAGCTGCGGATTCCACCGGCCCGCCGTCCGAGAAAGGGGACCGCCGATGATGCTGATCGGCATCGATCCGCACAAGTCGACCCACACCGCCACGGCTGTCGATCCCGAGAGCAACCGTGATCACGCGTCGATCCGCATCGACGTGACGCTCCAGGAATACCAGCGCATGCTCGACTGGGCCCGCCAGTGGCCGCAGCGGCGATGGGCCGTCGAGAACGCCAGGGGCCTGGGACGACACCTGGCTTCATGGCTGATCGCTCGGGGAGAAGAGGTCGTTGACGTCGCGCCCCGCGCCACCGCACGGGTCCGCCAGCTCTCACGCGGCGCGGGCCGGAAGAACGACCGCATCGACGCCGCTGCCGCAGCATGCGTCGCTGCCCTGCAAGGCGACGCGAGGCCGGTGCAGCCCGAGAACTCAACGGATGCCCTGGCGCTGCTGGACGAACGACGCAGCAACCTCGCTCAGGCCAGGGTCCGCGCGGTCAACCAGCTCCACGCGCTCCTGCGGACTCTCCTGCCCGGAGGAGCCCCGCGTGATCTGTCCGCCGCGAAAGCCGAGCAGCTGCTGGAGTCGGTCGTTCCCTGCGGTCCGGCCGAACTCACCCGACATGACCTCGCCGCTGACCTGATCGCCGAGATCCGGACATGGGACGTGAAGCTGAAGGACAACGCCAAAGCCATGGCCGCGCTGGTCGCCGAGTCCGAAAGCCGGCTCACTGACACCCCGGGCATCGGGGCCGTGACCGCCGCCCGCCTTCTCGGACGTACCGGAAACCCCACCCGCTTCCCGACCGCCAGTGCCTTCGCGCAGTACGCCGGCACCGCCCCCATCGAGATCGCCAGCGCGGACCGCGCACGCCATCGTCTGTCCCGGCGCGGTGACCGCCAGCTCAACGCGGCACTGCACACCGTGGCGATCACGCAGATCCGCATGCCCGGCACGCGGGGGCACACCTATTACCAGGCCAAGCTCGCCGAAGGAAAGACGTCCCGAGAAGCACAACGCTGCCTCAAACGCCGTCTGGCCGATCACGTCTGGCGCACCATGATCGCTGACGAGCGCCGACACACTCGAACGACGGGCCCAGGAGGACAGCAGGGGGCGGCTACAACATCCAGCGCGGCTGGCCCAACCCCGACGGCCAACTCTTCGGACAAGTCACTTCCCGGACCCGCCAAAACCGAGCCTACGCGCCCAGGCCGACTTGCTTGACAAACACAGAGGCACCGAAGGGGACCGACCTGTCCCGATGGCTGGCCAAGGACCTCGAAGCGGTCGCCACGGCGATCAACAACCGGCCCCGCAAGGTCCTCGGTTGGCGGACGCCGGCCGAGGTCTTCGAAGAACAGCTACGCTCGCTGCAACAGCCCGGTGTTGCAACGACCCATTGAACTCGCCCAATACGTGTCAATTCGCTATACCGACCGGCTGTCCGACATCGGGGCTTCGGTCGGGTCGGTCGCGGACTCGTATGGCAACGCGATGGCCGAGGCGCTGAACGGCACCTTCAAGGCCGAACTCATAGAGATGCAGGGCCCCGGAAAGGACGTCGACCAGGTCGAGCGGTCGATCTTCCAATGGATCACCTGGTACAACGAAGAACGCCTCCGCTCCGCGCTCGACTACGTTCCGCCCGCCGAGTACCAAGAAGCCTTCTGGCGGAGCCAGGAGCAAACCCCGCAGTCCGCCTGAACCAAGATCACCGGATCTCTACGAAACTCGAGGCAGCTCAGATCCTGGTCCTGGCCGGTCCTGCCTCGGAAGCTGGCACCGCCGTCCGCATCCTCTACTACCGCACCACCAGATCCAACCACTGCAATACCACAACCGCGAACACTCGGGGCTATGGACACCTGGTGAACAGGCTTTCGCCCTCCTCAAATCCTGGAAGATTTGCCCGGGCAAGATGCTCACCAACCGCACCAGCCGCACCGCGCCAGCCATCCCTACCCCCCTCAGGTGCGGAAACGGAGGAGGAAAAACACTCGCTGCCAAAGGCATCTTGTTCCGGTGTCGAGCTTTAACTGAATGCCTGCGCCCTCGATGAACTGCACTGAACGTGAGCGGGTCCGGCAACGCACACGAGGCTCTACTCTCGGTACTTCAAGAAGAATTCCGATCGAGATACAGAAGGGACCGAGGAGATCAACTGCTGTCAACTGGCGTCCACATGCATCCAAGGCTCTGCGTTCACCGGGCCAGAGCACCATCGATACCATATCTATCCAGGTATCCTCGAACATCTTTTTGAAGTTTGGTTGAGCAAGTAGAACTCCGCACGATTTTTAAGGCGGTATCCTGGTGGGATACCGCCTTAAATCTTCCCTAAATGGAACTAGGAGGCGAACCCTAGAGATCGAAGCAGTTCTTGATGGGCGAACTGTCCGTAGTACTCGAGCATGTCTGCGATTCGCTCGCCGGAGAAGGTCACCCTGATGATGATCCTGTTTTCATAGGTGATGTCGCCATGCAGTTCGGCAACCATGCGCTCTTCGATGATCGCGACATCAGGGTTGTCAGTCTGGTGGAACTTGAAGTCGTGCACTGTGATGCTCTTTGCCTGAGCGACGAGTGCGCTGAAGGCTGCGCGCAGTGCTTCATGGCCAACAAATACCGCAGGCATCCCAGCGGCAGGAAGGGCAGCCTCGTACCTTCCATCCTCACACCAGTAGTTCATGAACTCATCGATATTCCCCGCGAACAGATGTTCGGCGGCGTGGCGCCATACCTCTTCGTTGCGGGCTCGCGCGGCAGAGAGATCAGTGGGTGCAGCGTTTTCTGATGTGGTCATTTTGGGTCTCCTCGTGTGTCTTAGTAGGATCCGATACCGCGTGCAGGGGTGGGCGTTCCGTGGATTCGACGAGCATAGCGACGAAAGGCGCGGCGCCCTAGGGGCGGCAGCACGGCGCGAACGAGCCCGGGTGCCTTCTGAAGTTCGAGGCCAACGACTTCGGGGTCTCCCTCATAAAGCATCATTCCGAACCCGAGGGCCATCATCCGCTTCGGGATGGAGGACATGCCTTGAGCGGTGAACTCTTCCCACTCTTCGGATGTAATGTGCCGGGCCATGAGTGGCAGGAGGTGGGTCTCCTCGGCCTGTAGATGTTCGAAGAGCGCCGTACATAGATTGTCTATGGCCTGGGCCAGAGCGTCTCCGTCTGATCGAGACGCGGTACGGCGCCAGATGGCGAGCTTCGCCTCCGACTCCTCCAGCATGTCCGCTACGCGCTCATGCTGGCCTTGCATGACGTGGACTAGTGGTGCCAGTTCACTGGGGACGCGCTCGAGCAGTACGGCCCACAGGAGATCGTCTTCGATTTCGTGATGATGATGAAGGAGCGACATGAAGAGATCGGCGTGGCTCGCGATTCTTGATGCGCGATTGAGGTCGCCATCCTTTGTGGCTCGCACGAGTGCCGGCGTGAGGCCAAGTTCGCGGCGAAAACTCGAGTGGGCGACCTTCATCATACGCACGTCAGTAAGCCCTGGCCCGTGGAGCCGTGACGCATCCGTGTTCTGTTCTTTCACAGCCCTACCTCTTTCCGTACGGGTATGCACAAGTCTGGACTGAAGGACTTGGAAGCCACCCGACTCGGACTTGGAGAGCAGTTTGAGGCAAGCCAGGGGCTTGCCATCGTGCTCGAATGATGGCGATGCCAGGCCCTGCGGCTTGTGCATGGTGGAGATGAGGCCGCCCGTACGCTACTCGAAGGTGACCAGCAGTCGGTCGATGAACATCAACTGGTACTTCGCCCCTGTACTGACAGTCGCGTAACGCGGACGTTCAGCCGGTCCGGCGTCTCTTCGGTCCTGCCACGCCGGCTTAGCTCTGCGGCCAAATCGGCGATTGCGACCGATCGGGGCAGGGACCGTGAGCCTTTTCAGGCTGCTGGTCCTGACCGCGAGTTGAACATGCCTGCGTGACGACGAAGCTCCTGGTAGACGGGTTCACGACCAAGATCACCCGTGTCTGCCAGGAGTCTCAATGACGAAGTCAAGACTCCTGCGCGACGGGTGGGAAGGGGGTGAACAGCCTGTCGTCGCGCAGGAGAGCCCACAGCACGCTG
>NZ_JBHXRW010000125.1:0-6877 GCF_042716635.1 Streptomyces sp. NPDC058664
GCGACGTCGTGTCCGCCGCCCCGGCACAACTTCCTCACCCTGCCGAAGATCCGCTCCGAGTCACCCGCCTTCGACCTCAACTACCCCGCCCTGGCGGAACTCGATCACGCCCGGTCGCACAAGCGGGACATGATCGACGATCCCGGCGCCGCCCAGCCGCCCTCCGGCGGGCGGGAAGCATGATCACGCCCGGCCGTCGGCACTCGCGGGAGTCCGCGCGTCACGGCGGTGGCGCTCCGGGTGCGGCCGTGTCCGGCGTCGGTGGCCCGCACGCCCTCACCACGGCTGGGGCGGCCGCCGGCATCGCCCGGCTGGAGGGATACCTGCTCGCACAGCAGACCCGGACCGAGGCCGCAGAGGCCGGCGCCGCGTTCGCCCGCCGTTTTCCGTGGTTGGGACCGCAGGAGGAGGCGGAGGTGGCTCGCGTGTTCGCCCAGGAGCATCTCGCGGTGCGGTGCGAGGCCCTCCGAGCCACCGTCGTACGTGCGGAGGAACTCCGCCGCGAGTACAGCCACCGTTACGCATGCCTACGGCGGCGCCTGGTGGCCACGGCTCTCGGCTCGGCCGCGGGGATCGTGGTCGTGTTGTCGGCGGTGCTGTCGGTCGTGGTGCGGGGCGCGCGTTAGTCCGTGCGGTGATTGCGGTCCAGCCGCCAGATCAGCAGGGACACCAGGCTCAGGGCGACCAGTACGCTGCCGGCCATCAGGGCGAGCATGCGGTCCGCGGTGTGCACGGCGGTGTTCTGGGCGTCCAGGAGGAACGGCGAGACGATCAGCCACACGCCCGCCAGGCCCACGACGACGTCGGACCGCGGGCCCGCACCGCGATAGAGGCGCCGACCCGCGGTGAACGCGACGACGAGTCCGACCAGCATCTCGTTGATCTGCGCGTCCTTGGGTCCGAGCTGCGTGGCCATCGGCATGAGCAGGAGCAGCACCGAGACCGCCAGCATCAGCAGTCCCATGATCTGGTCGTGCGCTCCCCGGCGCAGCACGTGGGACGGATCCGACACGCGCGGTGTCAGCCCCCGGTCGATGTGGATCACCATGGGCCCTCATCTCCTTCAGGTGTGCTCACGCGCGACTACCCCTTCGTTCCCGGTCCCACTCGGGACCGTCCGGCGCGTCGCCGCGTACGCGGCGACGCGCAAGGCGCGGAGGCGGCCGACGGGTCGGACGCCGGGCAGGAGATGCCGGTACGGGGTGAACGCGTACCGGCCCGGGAAGCCCTCGTCGCGAAGCAGGGTGAGTCGTGCGGGCGTCCCTGCCCGTCGGGCAGCGGGCGCCCGGGACCATCGCGCCGTCACCTGGCAGGTCCCGGGTCGGTCGAACCAGGGGTGCGCCCCGGCGGGCACGGTCGGGGCCGTGGTGATGACCCTCGGCGAGAAGCTGGAACAAGCCGTCACCGGCCGTCCGGATTCGCATGTCCCAGCCCGGGTCCTGGAACGGCTCATGGGGACGGCCGAGCGCCCCCGACGTCAGCCCGTACCCGTCCATTGGGCCATGCACTACGGTCAGGTCGCCCTTCTCGGTGTCCTTCGCTCGGGCATGGCCCACTCGGGTCTGCGCGGCCCGGCGGCTTCCGCCCGGTTCGCCGTCGTGCGGCTGACCAACGACCAGGTCCTGGAGAACCCCACCGGTGTCGGAGCGCCGCCGCAGACCCGGCCGCGCAAGGAGCTGCTGGTGGACCTGCTCCACAAGGCGGTGTACGCCACCGCCACCGGCATCGTCGCCGACGCACTCGCCGCCCGGAGCGGGCCGGGGCCCGGCCGGCGCCATGCGGCCCGACGCGCCGGCCGGCACGCGGACGTCGGGCCCCTGCCGCACGGGAACCGCTGCCGAGCGAGCGCTGTGGTCGCGGGCGTACCGCGCGCCCGCGCCCGCGACCACACGGGGTGCGCTCAGTGTGCGCGGCGCAGCGCGGCGGCACCGGCCAGGCAGGCGGCCAAGGCTGCTGCCGCCGGCGCTGCCGCGGTCCACCAGCCGCGGGAGCGCAAGGGTGTGGACAGATCGCGGATGCGGTCGAAGGCGCTCAGCGGCACTCCGGCCAGGGCGCTGCCGGGGGGCCGGCGCGACACGGCGGGGTGGGGACGGGTGGGGGCGGTGCGCCGTACGGTCTCCCAGGCCGAGTCGAGCCGTCGCAGTCGGGCTCTGTCGTGCTCCAGCGCCTCCTGCAGGCGTGGAAGCAGCACGTCCTCCTCGTCCCGGATGTCCTCCCGGATCAGGGCGAAGGCGGCGGCGACGAGCTGATCGTGCCGGGGGCCCGTGGGTCGATGGACCGGATCTCCACCGCCAGGTCGTTGATCCGCTGGTGTTCCGCATCGACCCGGGAGGTGAGCTCCTCGCCGTCGGCGGCGAGCCGCCGCAGGGCGGGTCACAGGACGGTCTCCTCCGCGAAGGCGTGGCTGAACGTCAGCTGGAAAATGTCCCTGAGGACCTCTTGCCGCTCTGGCAGGGGCGGCCCCGGGGACTCGTACAGGTGCATCAGGCGGTCGAGTTCCGCGTGGTCGCGGCGCCGGCGGGCAAGGACGCCGGCCTCCCCGCCGAGCTGGTCGACGCTCTGCTGCGAAATGGGAAGGGGCATGGGGCGGCCTTCCGTCAGGTGCGCAGTGCGGGGCGGCGCCCGAGCAGGACGCCGAGGGTGATCATGCCGACGCCGAGGACGAGGTGGAGCCAGTTGTCCGCCGTGTTCACCGGGACGAAGTTGGCGGAGCTGTCGTGGTCGACGAGCAGGCCGTAGATCCAGAGGACGAGGTAGATGACGCCCCCGCCGACGAGGTAGGCGCGGGCGGTCGCGGCGGCGCGGGCCATGACGATGCCGGCGATGCCGAACAGCAGGTGGACGATGTTGTGCAGGACGGAGACCTGGAAGACGCCGAACAGCTTGGCTTCCGAGTGGTGCTCGGCGAACTCCAGGGTTTCGTAGTCGGTCGTGATGCCGGGGATGAAGCCGAGGACGCCGACCAGGAGGAAGACCGCTCCCACCACGAGGGCGGCGAGCTGTACGGGCGTCCGGGAAGTGCCTCGGGTGCGGGTGGTCATGACGGTTCTCCTTCCCGCCGGGACGGACCGGGCGACGGTGCTACGTCCCGGGTCGGATGACGGCGCGTACGCATCCGTCCGTCTTGTGCTTGAACATGTCGTAGGCCCGCGGCGCTTCGTCCAAGGACATCGTGCGCGTGGCCAGCTGCGAGGTCTGGAGGTCTCCGGCGGCCACGCGCTCCAGGAGCGTGGGAATGCGGCGCTGGCCGTGCATCTGCGCGCCGCGCACGGTGAGGCCCTTGTTGACGACTGCGCCGAGGGGGGAACGTGTCGACGGCTCCGGTGGACACGCCGAGGACGAACACGGTGCCGGCCTTGCGGCAGGCATGGATGGCCTGCCGTACGGCCGTCGGCCGGTCGGTCTGCAGGCGCAGCCGCTGTTCGACCTGGCCGTAGAGGTGCGCGGGGCCGTTGCGGTGGGCCTCCATGCCCACCGCCTCGACGCAGACGTCGGGTCCGCGGCCGCCGGTGCGCTCGCGCAGTTCGGCCGCGATGTCGGTGGAGCCGTAGTCGAGGGTCTTCGAGCCGACGAACCGCTCGGTCATGGAGAGGCGTTCGGGGACGGGGTCGATGGAGATGACGCGTTCGGCGCCGAGCGGGATCGCCGCTCGGGCCGCCATCTGGCCCACGGCACCGCAGCCCCGGACGGCCACGGTGTCGCCCGGTTGTACGCCGCCCAGGTGAGCGCCCGTCCAGCCGTTCGGCACCGAGTCCGGGACGAACAGGGCGCTGGTGTCGTCGACGCCTTCCCGAACGGTGAAGGCGCCGTAGTCGGCGAAGGGGACGCGGACGTGTTCCGCGTGGCTCCCGCGCAGTCCTCCCATGGCATGGGAGTAGCCGAAGACGCCCCCCGCCGCCTCGTAGCCGAACAGCGCTTGTCCGATACCGGGGTTGGTGTTGGCGTTGTCGCACAGCGACCACAGGTCGTGGGCGCGGTACCAGCAACGTCCGCCTCCGACGAACGAACAGACCATCACCCGGTCGCCCACCCGATGGCGCCGGACCTCGGGGCCGCTCTCGACGACCTCGCCGATGAATTCGTGCCCGGTGACGTCGCCGGCCTGCACGGCCGGGATGTAGCCGCCGATCAGGTGGAGGTCCGAGCCGCACGTCGTGCCGGCGATCAGCCGCACGATCATGTCCTGGTCGTTGCGCATCCGGGGCTCGGGCACCTGCTCGACGGAGAGCTCGTTCACGCCTTCCCGGCACAAGGCCTTCACAGTGCTCCCTCCCCACGGGAACGCCGGCTGACCAGCCCCACGAGCTTGCCCGCCGGCGTGCGGCCCCGCGCCGTGGGCGGATGGTCCGGCAGCATGACCTCACCGGCTTCCAGCAGGCTCTTGGCCTGTCGAAGGGCGGTACGGACCTCCTGCCGCGGATCCCGTCCGGCCGGCCGAGCGGGCAGCGAAGCAGCCCTCCGCGGAACGGAGCGGTGCGGTCGTACGGCGAGCCCGGTGCCGCGGTCGCCCGGTGCGGGGCGTACGCGCGCACCTCCACATCGTCGCCGAACCGGTCCAGTGGCGGCGGGGGAGCGCCCGCCGGACACACGTCCGTCGGTGCGGGGTTGACCGTGACCACCAGCCGACGGTTCGGGTCGTCAGGGGCCGGGCGTCGGACCCTGTCGAGGGCGGCTGCGGCGGCGGTCGGTCCGGCGCCGAAGAGAACCGCGCGGTGCGACCACTTCACGTCTGCCTCCATGGCGACTCGTGTCGCTCCGGCGCCTGCCCGGGCGCGGTGCCCGTAAACGACAGACGGACAGCCGCCGCGTCCGCCGGGCGCCCCCTGCGCACGATTTCCCGCCGCACCATCAGCGCGCAGCGGACGGGGCGCTCGGCGGCCACCTGGCCTACCGGCAGGCAGCGGGCGCCAACCACGCGGAGGCCGTACCGCGTCGTGAACCCCGGCCGGCAACGGATCGGACCCGTGGTCCGGCTTCCCCGTCGGCCGACCGGCGCGGGCCGCCGTGGACGACGTAGAGGTCGTCGTCCGTGAGGCTGGCGGCCAGGTCGTGAAGGCGGCGGAGAGCTCTCCCGGGCGGGCCGAGTCCGCCAGGACCTCCGACACCCGCTGCCTCCGCACCGCTTCGGGTGCCGGCCGACCGGTGATGACAGCGCCACCGGCGACCACGGTCAGGAACGTCTGGTTGCTCTGCTCGGACTCCACCGGTGTGGTGACGTCAACGAGCAGATCGTCAAGCTTCGACATGGAAGCCGATCCTCTTCACGGCTCGTCCCGCCCCCTCAACCGGTCCTGCTACCGAGCGAGGAGGGCAGACACCGTCTTCCCGCCAGAGGCTCGCCGGGTGACCGCGGTCGATGTGGCGAGTCGGTCGACCAGGGGCCGGCCGAAGCCTCCGGCGCCGACGTCGAGGTCGGGGGTGCGCATGCGCGGGGCACGGGGAGCGTGGTCGTGCACGGCCGCCTCGATGCCGCCTGGGCGCGCGGTCAGGTCCAGGGTGCAGGTGCCCGGCCGTGGCGCAGGGCGTTGGTGACCAGCTCCGAGACCACCAGGACCACGGTGCCGGCGGCCTCGGCAAGTGCGAAGGCCTGCTCGACGGCGGCCACCGGCCGCCCGTTCGCGTCCTCGCGCCCCGTATCCCGGAGGGAGCAGGGGTTCCAGCGGATCAGATCGTCCTCGACCGCCGTCGGTAGGACTTGGCGGTCGTGGTGGCGCCGGTCGGGTCCGCCGATTCCGTCCGCGCCACCCGTTCGGCGGACTCGTCGCGCGGGAGGAAGGTGGCGCTCATAGCGTCGGGCCCAGACGAAATTCGCCGTAGCACCTGGGAGAAGCCGATGACGGACGAGTCGATGGAGAAGCTGGCCACGGAGGCATGGCTCTACGGATACCCGCTGGTCACGGCGGCCGTGACGAAGCGCTCCATGACGGCGGTCCCGGCCCGGGACGACGCACGCCGGAAAGCCCCGGTCAACCAGTTCTGCTACCTGCGCGCCACCCCGGACGCCTCCTTCACCGAGGTCGTCTCGCCGAACGCCGACACCCTGTACTCCAGTGCCTGGCTCGACCTGTCCGACCAGCCCCTGGTGCTGGCCCTGCCCGACTTCGGCGACCGGTTCTGGATGGTCCCGATCCTGGACGCCTGGTCCGATGTCCGCGCCGTCGCCGGCCGGCGCACGTACGGCTCGTCCGCCGGCCCGTTCCTGATCGCCGGGCCGTCCTGGTCGGGCGCGGCCCCCGCCGGCCTGACCCTGCTGAAGTCGCCCACCGCCGTGAACTGGATCATCGCCCGGTACGCGACCAGCGGCCCGTCGGACTTCCCGGCCGTCAACCGGCTCCAGGACGCCACACGGCTGATCCCGCTGTCGGAGTGGACCGGCGACCCCGACGACCACTCCCCTCCCACCGACGTCCCCGTTCCCGCCGGCGCCGACACCACGACGCCGCCCGTCGACCAGGTCCACGCGCTCGGCGGCCGCGACTACTTCACCCTCCTCAACCGGACGATGCTCGACAACCCTCCCGACCCCGCCGACGCACCGATCCTGGGCCGCCTGGCCAAGCTCGGCATCGCACCCGGCGCGAGCCTGGACGACCTGTCTCCCGAGGAGCTCGCCCTCCTGGACGCGGGCGCGCGGCGCGGCCCGGAGGCCCTGCGCGATCTGCTCGCCCGGGCGGAGTCCACGAAGACCGACGGATGGGCCGTGCACCGAGGCCTGGGCGATTACGGCACCGACTACGCCAAGCGCGCGGTCATCACCCGGTTCGGGTACGGAGCCAACCTCGACGCCGACGCCCTGTACCCGCACGCCACCCACGACGCCGACGGCCGGCCCCTCGACGGCGCCCACACCTACGTGCTGCACTTCGACGCCGGTGAA
>NZ_JBHXRW010000126.1:0-6867 GCF_042716635.1 Streptomyces sp. NPDC058664
ATCACCCGCAGCCGCCTCGGACGACTCACCCGCCAAGGCTTCCTCACCCAACCCGGACGAGGCCGCTACCAGAAACGGACTTAACGTCCACTCAGACGCCTGCGATTCCGAGCCGCCGAACCGGAACACCATGATTGGGCCCACCGGTCCGACAGCCCCGCCAGGTCCAGGGTGCACTGAACGGTGTTCGGCAGCACGAAGATCCTGGTCTGGAGGGAGACCAGGGCCTTCGGCGGTACGGTCCGGGAAGGGGAAGCCGGGAGCCGTTGACGCGACCCCGTCGCCAGAGCGCGGAAGCGGGGCCGCGGGCCGCACCGGCCCCGATATGGGGCGTTTGGACCAGCGTATGTGTCACAGAGCCCAACGCCCCGCTCGCACGTAGGACACGCTTTGCGTCAACGCGAAGCACCTTCTGTCTCCTGCGAGGACGCTGCTCATGCAGCCGCTGCCGGTCCCTTGCCCCTCATGTTCTTCCGCTGGGACTGGCTCCGGCCCGCACTAACCGCGCCGATCGTGCCGACTCTCGGCCCCGTCTATCCCGATGCGCTGACCGTCGACATCTTTGAGGACACCCTGGGGGTGGCTGTCACCGGGGACTTTCTGCCCTACGACAAGGACCAGCGGTGGGGTGGAGAGAAGGCCGAGGCAGTCCTTTGTAGTGACGTGGTGCACCAGTCCGACCACACCCTCATCCCCGCCCTGACTCGGCGTGGACGCGGCACCGTGAAGGCCTTTGCCTACGGGCACCACAGCAGCATCATGGCTGAAGCAGCCGAACTGGCCACGAAGTTCGCCACCGTGCACGACGCGGTCAACGCCCAGATCGTGCGCCCGCTCGGCCCCGAGACCGGCCCCCTCCCGGTGCGCCCATATCCAACTGAAAAACTTTGCTGCCGACCCCTGCCCGGCCCCGGCGGTCTGGTCCGCCCCGTCACCGACTGGCCGACCTCCGTACAGGAGCCCTTCGCCCGTTCGCCGAAACCATGGCGAGCGATAGCCTGACCTTCCTCCACGCCCAAACGCAGGCTAACCAGTACGGCCCGGCCCTCGCCGCAGCCATCGAAGACCGCATCATGGGAGCGATAGGCCCCATGGAAGTACGCCCCGATGCCATCGAACGTCCCCACCTCCTGCCCCAGTACTTCGCCGTCCTGCCCGAGACTCCAGGCTGCGGCCTGGGCCCGAACCTGTGGCGGGCAGCGATGCACTGGGGCCAGTCCCACGACGCCGCTTACCAACTCCTCCAAACCGAGGTCAATGGCCTCCAACAGGCTGTGTCAGACCGAAGGACTCACCTCCCTTGGCTTCACCCACACCACACAGGTGTAGCTGTCGGTCACCTGCCGGTTTCTGGCCGTGTTCGTCGCCGTCGAATGGCAGGGCCTGCGACGGACGGTGAAGGTTGACGCGCTCACCGCATCGCAGCACACCCTCGACATCACGGTGTACGACACTGTCCGCTACTTGATCCGTTCCCGGCAGATCCGCCCGGACTCCTTCGCCGACCCGATCTACGTCGCGCTGTACGACGTGGACGGCGAGGGACGGGCCCGTGAACTGGCCGCCGCCCTGTACGCCGCCTTCTACAGCGCCCCCGAACCTCTGACCCGCGCCGTACCTCCCACGCCCTGACGGTCATCTGCCCCTGAGCCATGAGGCGTTTCTTGTGGTCACAGGGTGTGCGGACGTGTACCGTCCCCGTTAGCTGTCGTGGTTCGGAAGTTCCCTTGCCCATGCCTTCGGCGTGGGTTTTTTGCTGTGCTGTGCCGCAGGAACCAGGGCGATCACCTCTGTCTTCCGCATGGTGCGGGAGGCGTTCATCGACCGGAAGGCATGAGACATGGCTACAGGAACTGTGAAGTGGTTCAACGCGGAGAAGGGCTTCGGCTTCATCGCCCAGGACGGCGGCGGCCCGGACGTCTTCGCCCACTACTCGGCGATCAACTCCACGGGCTTTCGTGAGCTCCAGGAGGGCCAGATGGTGACGTTCGACGTCACGCAGGGCCAGAAGGGCCCCCAGGCGGAGAACATCAACCTCGCCTGACCCGCCCCACCGGCGGAACCGGGGCTGTGACCTGGACAACGGAATCGGCCCCTTCACTCACCCGGACGGACTAGGGTCCCTACCGGCCCGTGCCGGAACGGAGCGCGCGGGACAGGCCCCGGTCCTGTGACGGGGGCCGCCCCCGAACAGCGACGTCAGGCCGCCACCCTGCCGAAGAACGACGGCCGCGGCACTCTTGCCGAAGTCGCTCTCCGTGAGACCAGTCGGCGCTTGTTCGCACTACCTACCGGCACCGTCCAGTGCGGTCCAGAACCGCGCCCGACTCGGGCCCTCTACATCCGCTTGGACCGCCTTACGGAACCTTTCCCGGCCGCTAAGCCCGAAGGGGAACCGGCCACGTAAGGCACTCGGCTGGGACACCCCAGCCGAGTGCCTGCATCGACTCCTGGCGACGGCCGGATGCACGCTGCCCTCGAGGCCCGGAAGACCGGGATCGTCAAGCTCTTCGCCAGCGGCGACGACTGCTGACGGCACCCCGGCCAGGGGAGCACCGTCCCCGTGGTGGTGCGCACCACGGGCCGGAAGAGAAGCTCTGGATGCTGCGTATGGCGGTCCGCGAGTTCCAGCCGGGCCGCCTCTTCAAACGTGAAGGACCGCCCGATCGACAGCCAGGTCCGGATGCTCCTGTGTCACACCTGGACCTGCCAGGGGCCTCCACGCTGCTGGTCTCCCTGGGCCGGGGGCGGCGCCGATAGCCTTCAGGCAGGCCCGACAAAGAAGGTCCGACGGGCCAGCTCCATGAGCGGGGCGGTTTCGGCGATGGGACGGCACGCGGTGTCGGCCCGGAAATCGCAGGGCACAGGCGGCAGCTCGCCGCTGCTGTCGAGCAGGTGTAATACGCTCCGAGGTGGAATCCGCCGAGCGCTGCCGGGGCGGGCGCGGCGGGGGGCCGTACCGGTCGGTGATCAGGTGGTGCTTGCTGCCCGGCTGTGCGCGGTCGACCGGCGAAGGCCCGGTGTGAGCCCCCCTTTCAACGCTCTGACGTGCGAAGCGTCGATCGCGGCATCGTCCATGTCCAGCAGACCGGCCTTGCGTAGTTCGGCCAGGAGCACTTCGTGCAGGCGGGGCCAGATGCCGGCCTCGGTCCAGGCCCGCAGTCGCCGCCAGGCTGTCACTCCGCTGCAGCCGGTGCGCTCGGTAGGCACATTCCTCCAGCTCACGTTTTTGCGCAGCACGTACACGATGCCCCGCAGGGCCGCCCGGTCGTCGGCCGGCAGCCGTCCGGGATACCGATGACGCCGCGGTGGCCGGGGTGGCAGCAGCGGAGCGATGCGTTCCCACCGGTCATCAGGCACAAGATCATCTGGCACCTGTAACACTCTGCCGCCATCAGACCCGACCGCCAAGCCCTCACGTCAACCTCATTCTGAAACGATCAGGTAGGCGGGCTTCACTTCCCGATGGTCACTCGGTCGTTGTCGAGTAGTGCCGTGTGCGTGGCCGAGGTCGCGATCAGCAAGATCAGCAGCATGCCGATGAACGGGTGCTCGCTGTCCGGGGCGGCGGTTGTCAAGATGCCGAGGATGAGCACCTCGACGGCGACGTACATGACTGCCACCCACGGCCGGATGACGCCCTTCAGTGCGGCGACGACGAACGGGATCGCGGCGCCGATGCTGATGGTCGCGATCGGCACAAGCGTCCAGACCACTTTCGCCACGGTCGAGTTGAACATGCGCGGTCGTGAGTTCGGCGTCATCGGCGTCGTGATGTACGGGCTCGGCTGCTGCGGCTGCTGATACGGATTGGTCATGGCGGTGTCCTCATTAGGTTAGTCGTGCCTCAGCGGGGGCGAGGGTGGGTCAGAAGTCGGGCAGAGGTGCGTGCGCACAGCTTTGACGATCGCCTTACCCGTCTCGGAGGTGGCGATGTTGGAGAGTCGGGTGGTGACGGTGAACCGGTCCAGAGCGAGCGTGGCGAGCTTGGTTCGTCCTCGGTCGTCCTGATTCGAGGAGCACTGGTTGATACCGCGGCTGACCGCCTGATCTTCCTTGTCCGGCTTGATGATGCGCGGGCCGACCGCGTTCAGCGCGTCGAGGTAGGCCTGCCGGGTGGCGGCGTCGGGCTTGGCCGGGAGGCCAGCGGCCGGGACGCTAGCCGTGGGTGCCAGGTTAGGTATGGCCGTAGTGGGCGCGGGTGCCTCGGTGGGCGGCGCTGGACGGCTCTGGCATGGCCGTGGCGGGAGCCGGCGAGGACGTTTTGTTGATAGCCGGGGCCGTCGAGGGGCTGCTCGTGACTTGTCCTTGACGGCGGTTCCGGTGCCGATGGCGCCGAGCAGCACGAGCACGCCGAAGATGCCGCCGAGGACGATCGCGATGATCTTGCCCGCGTCGAGCCCCTTCTTCGGGCGGAGTCCCGTGGGGGCCGGGCTGCGGGGCGTTGGGCTGGATCATGGCGCGCTCCGGTGGTCCTGATGTGGCGATCAGGTGAACCTACCGTGTAGGTGGACAGAAAGGGAGGAATATGCGGAAGCCTTGCCACTCGGGACTCAGTCCAGTTGCAGGGCCTTGGATGCGGTCACTTCTGCGGCGACGAGGCAGCGGCAGGCGCGCGGGTTGCTGAGCACGGGCGCCTGCATGGTCAGAGGCTGCTTGGGGCAGCGGATGCCGCGTCCTCGATGGCCTTCTGCAGGGCGTCCTGCCCGGCCTTGTCGAACGGCTAGAGGCTGCTTATGTAGGCGTTGAGAGCATCGGACTCGGGGAGAGTGGTGCACGCGTCAGGTATCGGGTCCGAGTCGGTCTCTAAGCGGTCTTGTGTAAGTCGGTTACTGCTGGGCGGAGTAGGGCGTTTCGTTGTTCCAGGGCCTGCTCGACGGTGGCCTGGAGTTCTTCGATCCAGGGGTAGGCGCGGATGGGGATGTCCTCGTACTTCACTGACCGCCAGACCCGCTCGATCTTGTTGAGTTCCGGGCTGTAGGGCGGCAGGTAGTACAGGGTGATTCCGTGGTCCTCCAGCTGCGGCCGGGTTGCCTTCACCACACGGCTGAGGTGAGCGGATGCGTTGTCCAGGACGACTGTGCGTGGTGGGGGCGGCCTGTCGGGTGGCGGGGCGGTCTTGAGGGAGTGCGAGCCTTCGGGCAGGCCGGCGATGTGGGTGCACAGGAAGTCGAGCAGCACATCGGCGGTGATCTTTCCGGTGGTGGTGCGGAAGACCAGTCGTGGGTCAGGGCCGTCGATGCTCAGGGCGCCGAGGGTTTGACCCGTCTGCCGCAGGTGCCTTCCTGTAGGACGAGCGCGTGGGTGCCGCGGCGGGCCCAGGTGTATCCGGTGGGCAAGGTCGGTGCGAAGCCGGCCTCGTCCAGGTAGTACAGGTCGATGTCGCCGGTTCCGGCCCTCAGCCGTACAGCCGCAGGCCCTCCAGTTGATCCTTCGCGATCTGCTGGAGGGCTTCGTCGGCCTTGTGCCGCACGGTGGTGCGCGTCCGTTTGTAGCGGAAGCCATCCCGCTTGAGCAGCACGGACAGCCGTGCGGAGTGGATGTGCACACCCCGTTCACGCTCTAGCCAGGCTGCCATCCTGGGCAGGGTCCAGGACGGGCCGCCGTTTTTGGCGGACTCATTCAGCATGCCCTCGAGCGCGTCCAGGTCTGCTCGGGTGATCTTTGGCGGCCGGCCGCTGCGAGGTGCGTCGCGCAGAGCGAGCAGTCCTCCGGCAACATACCGGCGAAGTGCCCTTCGTACCGTGACAGGGTGAACGGTGATGATGCCCGCGATCTCTGCGGGCGTCCGCCCCTGGCCCGACAGACGCACACACTCGGCTCTCATCCGCGTATGCGGCGCCACATCCCGCCGCCGCAGCAGTTCCTCGACATCACTCTTCTGATCCGGCGTAAGCTCAAGTACCAACAGTCTCGGCACGGAACCCCCTCCCACCAGCAGGTATGCCCGCCCTGAACCCGACTTACGCAAGGCCGCTTACTGATCTTTTCGTTAGTTCGGTGGGCGTGACGGGCTTGTTGATGGGACCCTGGGCTCGTGCCTTTCAAGCCTTCGCCTGTCGCCTCCAGGCCCGCTGTCCCTCCTTTGACGCGGCCGCAGTTGGCCGAGGCCCGGCGTGTGCGGGCGGCCGAGCTGTTCGACCAGGGACGATCGAATGCCGAGATCGCACAGATGCTCGGGGTCAGTGACGAGAGTGTGCGGCGGTGGAAGCGTGTCTGGGAGGAAGGCGGCACCGATGCCTTGCGCCGGCGTCCGGCCACCGGTCGCCCGCCCAAGCTGGACGACATCCAGGTCGAGCGGGTGCGGACCGCGCTGGAGCAAGGCGCCCCGGCGCATGGCTTCGAGGCCGATCTGTGGACCTTGGAACGAGTCGGCCTGGTCGTCGAGCGGGTGACGGGAGCGGTCCTGTCGAAGGCGTCGGTGTGGCGGTTGCTGACCGGCCGGCTGGGATGGAGTCTGCAACGGCCCGAACGTCGGGCGGTCGAGCGGGACGAGTCCGAGATCGCCCCCTGGATCGCGCACGAGTGGCCACGGATCAAAAAGGTGCCCCTATGGTTTTCGTCAAGCGGCGATGGCTGCCGGGGGCTCGTAGAAGGTCCCGTCTCGAAGCATGGCGAAGAGCACGTCAATGCGTCGTCTGGCGAGGCAGACGAGGGCCGCGACGTGGTGCTTGCCCTGTCGTCGTTTCTTGTCGTAGTAGGCGCGTGATTCGGGCTGGGACAGAGATGCGAACGCGGCGAGGTAGAAGGCCCGTTTGAGCTGCTTGTTGCCGCGGCGCGAGGGATGCTCGCCGCGTATGGAGGAGCCAGAGCTCCTGGTCACCGGCGCCAGTCCGGCGTAGGCGGCCAGGTGGCCGGCGGTGGGGA
>NZ_JBHXRW010000127.1:0-6580 GCF_042716635.1 Streptomyces sp. NPDC058664
AACGATCCACGGACGAGAGTTCCTCTTCCCCACGAAAGGAGCAACGAGCATCTGAGCCGACAGTCACACCGTCAGCAGCTTCTGTTAGGACCTCTAAAAGGGGGGTCCGCGGAGTATCCGTCCTCCCTGAGAGGGATGGATTCGGTCTTTGCCTTGGCGGCACGCTGTTCGGCGACTGTGGGATGAGCGGTTATCGCCTCGGGCGCCTGTCCTTGCTGGACCAAGACCTCTAAAAGTTCCTCACGTGCTTCGATGGTTCCCAGGTCCCGCAGTTCCGCCGCGGCTTCAGCAAGATGGCCGGCTGCGCTGAGGAGATCTGCTCTGACGATACGGGGGTCGGTCCACGGATCGGGGTGGGCGCGGGCAGTGCAATTCGGGTGCGCGCCGGGCGGCGTTCAGACGGGCGCGCAGTGCGGAGGCGTCCATGCGGCCAAGTGAACAGTACGGCACTGACAACGTGAGTCAGTCGCTCGAGAGCAGCGAGATCATCTGTGTCCCCGCACGGGGCACGATCGTGTCCGCGACCGGATCGAGCAAGACGATCACGGCGGCCGCGTGCGCTCTGGAGTCGTTCACGGGCGGGCGGATCCTGGTGACCGTGCCGACCCTGGGCCTGCTCGTGCAGACTGCCCAGGCATGGCGGGTGGTGGGCCACCGGGCCCCGATGGTCGCGGTGTGCTCGCTGGAGAACGACCTGGTACTGCACGAGCTGGGGGCGTACCACCAACCCGATCCAGCTCGCCCTGTGGGCCGGGAAGGGGCCGGTCGTCGTGTTCGCCACATACGCCTCCCTGGTGGACCGCGCAGGCGCCGGGCCCTTACCCGACCACCGGTCGGACAACATCAAGGAGCCGACGGCTCGCCGGCTCCGCACACCTCCGCCCCGGGCGTGTCTGATTCGGGTTCAGGCTCGAAATGCCTTCCGGAGGAGCTCGCCGAACTCGGCAGGGTGCGTGGTCAGGCCGGTGTGCCCGCCCGGGAAGTGCCGGAGTTCCGTGCCGAGATGCTCGGCCAGGTAGACGGCCGGACGGTAGGGCAGCTCGCCATGCGAGTCCTGGCCGCAGGCGAGCACGAGCCGGTCCGACAGTGCCTCCAGCCGGTTCATGTCCGGGGCGTAGGACATGAAGCTCGGCACGATGCGCCCAACGAAGTAGGGCAGGTTGGTCATCGTCCGCTCAACCCGCGCCGCTGCCTGCGGTGGAAGGCTGATCTCGGCCTTGGGCTCGGAGGTGTCGCCGCCCTTCTTGAGGCCCGCGGAGAAGACGGCCATCGCCGGCATGAGCCCCTCTGTGTGGAACGTCGCCTGTACGCGTGCGATGAGCGTGCGGTGTTCGGGGGCGTCCGGCAGGACCTCCACTACCGGCGGCTCGTGTGCCACGAGGCGTTCGATGCGTTCGGGGTGGGCGGTGAGCAGGTGCAGGGCGGCAATCGCGCCCGAACTGGAGCCGAACACCCGGGCAGGTTCATCGGGCGACAGTAGGTCCAGTATCCGCAGTGCGTCGTCGGCGTGTTCGGCCACGCTCTGCTCGGCCTCGGGGTCGTCCGTCGCGCTTTGGGACATGCCGCGCGGGTCGTAGGTCGCGACGGTGTATTCAGCGGCCAGGTCGTCGGCGATGCCGTCGAAGGAAGCCGCGCCGCCCGTCCCTCCGGGGATCAGCAGCAGGAGCGGGCCCTGGCCGCGTACTTCGTAGTGGAGGGTCGCGCCGTTCACGCGCAGGCTGCCGATGGTCGGATCGGTCATGCGGAGTCTCCTTCTCGGGACGGGGGCCAGTGCTGCAGGAGGGTGTGGAGGGCGTCGAGGGCGCGGACCCAGGACTGCTGGGGCGAACGCTCGTGCGCGAACCCGCCCGCGGCCTCCAAGGAGACGAAGCCGTGGAACGTGCTGCGCAGCAACCGGACCGCGTCGGTCAGGTCGGGCTCGCTCAGTCCGTAGCTGCGGAGCATGCCGTAGGTCAGCTCGACCGCGCGCCGCGGTCCGGCCGCTTTCGCGGCCAGCTCGGGGTCGATCCGGATCGGGGCCTGCGTCGCCATGTAGCGGCCCGGATGCTGGTGGGCGTACTCCCGCCATGCATCGGCAAACGCGACCAACGCGTCCTTGCCCGCCCGTCCGGAGGTGGCCTCCGCGATATGGATCGTCTTCTCGTCCGCCGCCAGCAACGCAATCCGTCCGCGCAGATCCTCCAGGCCGCGGACATGCGCGTAGAGGCTCGCATCCTTCACGCCGAGTCGCCGCGCCAGCTGCGACATGGTCATCTGGTCGAGCCCGACCTCATCCGCCAACTCGGCGCCCGCGACCGTCACCCGCTCCGCCGTGAGCCCTGCCCGCATCGTGCACCTTCCTCAATCCTAGGGATCCTAGTTTTAACCTAGAGCCCCTAGGGATCGCAAGGAGGAGGCATTACTCACGCGGGTAGTCCACTTTCGGCAGGCTCACCACGACTCACCCACCGTCGGGAGCGAGGAACCCAGGGGTCCCGAAGGCGGCTCCGGTGGAGGTCAGCCGGGTGGACTCGACGGCCCGCGCGATCCCGAAGTCGAATACGCGGGGGCCGTCCTCGGCCATGATGATGTTGCCCGGCTTGAGATCGCGGTGGACGAGCCCGCAGGCGTGAATGGCCTGCAGTGCTTCCGTCGGGGCGGCCCCCAGCAACCGCAGCCGGTCCTCGTCCATGGGACCCTGCTCCGCGAGCAGCCCGCTCAACGTGGGACCGGGGACGTACGCGGTCGCGAGCCAGGGCGCCGGGGCCTCCGGGTCGGCGTCCACGACCGGAGCCGTGTGGAACCCGCCGACCTTGCGCGCTGCGGCGACCTCCGCGCGAAACCGCTCACGGAAAATGCGGATCGGCGGCCAGCTCGGGACGGGCGACCTTGACGGCCACGGGACGGCCGCCCCGCGACCGTGCCAGGTACACGGTCCCCATCCCGCCGGCGCCGAGCTCCCGCTCCACGGCATAACTGCCGATGTGCTCCGGCAGATCCGATCCCGACCCCATGTCCCGCACGACCACTCCCCCTACGCGCTACGGCACATCAGTATGACCGGCCACAACCCCGGGCGCGGGCGAGGAGCACGGGACGTCACCAACAGGCGGAATGTCCGACGGTCGGCGGAGAACACTGCGCAACCGCCGCCTGCATGGACGGGGAGCCCGGGAAGGCGAGCAGCGCGCCGATCCTCGTGCACCGCCCTCGGCCTTTCGGGGCCGGCAGATCACGATGCGCCGGTGCGGAGGTGACGAGGTCCTCGGTCTGGCGCACCCCGGTCACGACCTGGTCGTCTTCCTCGGAGCCACCGGGATCCCCGACCCCGACACGGTGATCGATGATGCCGCCCGGGCCGAATGGCACGAAGGCCACACCAGTGCAACACCGCCTGACGGGCCGATTCCTCTCGGGCCGGGCAACCAGTGTTCTGGCCGTGCGGGCACGGGCTGGAGAGCGCACTCTGAAGTCATGGACGGCCCTGGTGAACCGCTTCCCGTGGCATCTGGTCCGAAGGGACCGGTGCATGGCCGCCGGAACACGGCCCTGGCTGTCCTGGCTGGGGCGGTCATCGGCGCCGGCGCGCTCGGCGCGTTCTGGGCCCTGACCGGCACCGACGCGGCACCTTCGAAAGCGGCCAGTTCCTCTGCCTCACCGTCACCCATGACGCAGGCCCCAAGCCCCTCGCCGGCACCGGCCGTCTTCCTGCTGACTGGCACGTTCCTGCTCACCAGCAGCGTGGTCAGCGACGGCGAAGGCGGATGCGAGGGAAGCGACGGTTTCGACGACATCACCGAAGGCGCGGCGGTCACGGTCTACGACGCGTCCGGAACGGTCATCGCCACGGGCGGCCTCGGCGAGTCGACCAGAACAGGAACGACGTGCCGCTTCGACGTACTCGTCCCCGGCGTCCCCACCGGCCAGGGCTTCTACAAGGTGGAGGTCACCCACCGGGGCACCCTCCAGATCAGCGAGAACGACGCGATGAGCGGGGCTTTCGGGGGCAGCCTGGGCTGACGTACACGCCGTGCGAGAACGACCACGCCGTCGTGGTGACGGCACCGGTCATAAGGGGGCGAGCAGCGAACGAAGTGTGATCGTCATGAGCAGTCCGCACGAGAACCCGCCGCAGTGGCAGCGCCCCGAACCGCCCGCGGCAGCGGAGAGACCACGAAGGAAGTCCCGAGTCTTCCTGTGGGTATTCCTCGCCATCCAGGTGCTCTTCCTGTTCTGGGTGATCGTCGGGGCGAGCTCCGGATCCGGAACTCCCGACGACTGCGGGACGCTCGACCAGCAGATGTGCAACAACGCCGAGAATCTGGGCACCGCGGTCGGGGTCGGCCTGATGATCTTCCTGTGGGCTGCCGTGGACGTCATCCTGGGCGTCTCGTACGCGATCTACCGCTTCTCCAAGCGCTCCTGACCGGGGCCACAGGCCGTCGGCCTCTTCCGAACCGGATCATGGGCACACCGGTCCGGAGTGCGCTGCCCCGCCCGGCCCGGGCCCTTTCGGCCGCTGGCCCGAGCCGAGCGAGCCGGACGACACCAGCATCAGCAAACCGGCCGTCCAGGTGCCTGCGCCAAGGGAAGAGCGCGGGCGGTGACACTGCGGCGGCAGGCACTGTCCGCGCTGCACGACGACGCCGAGCGCGAGGCCATCGTGGCCCGCGGCCAGTCCGTCCGCCGTGAGGGGTGACCCCACCGTGCCGGGCGGCGCTGAACCCCGTATGACCATCACGTCCACGACGATGCGGCCCGCCCCTGTCATCGGTGTCCAGCGGAGGAGCGGGGAAACGGTTCCCCGCTCCGGCCTGGAGCCGATCTTCAGCGAGCTGGCCCGGCGGTGGGAGACCGATGGCCGTCTCGTGCCCGGCCGTCCGGACAAGGAGTGGACGGTTCTCGCCTGCCGCTCCCCCTGGCCCGGAGGCTGACCCTGCACCGCACCCGCGAGGAACCACAGACGCTCCCCGGCACCTGCGGTTCGGGGCTGCCGGGCCGGCACACCGTGGTGGGGCCCACCGGTCCGGCAGCCCCATCAGCCCAGGGCTCACTGAACGGCGCCCGGCAGCACGAAGGCCCTGGTCCCTCGGGACCAGGGCCTTCGGTCGTACGGCCGCAGGAAGGGGAAGCCGGGAGCCGTTGACGCGACCCCGACGCCAGAGCACGCAGTCGGGGCCGCGGACCGCACCGGCCCCGACGTGGGGCGCCCGGACCGGCGCATGTGTCACAGAGCCCAACGCCCCGCCCGCGGACACGGGAACGCTTCGTGCCAACGTGAAGCGCCTCGTGTCTCCTGCGAGGATGCCGCTCATGCAGCCGCTGCCGATCCCCTGCCCCGCCGACCGGATCCCGGACGCGACCGGCGAGGACGCCTTCACCACCGCGTACCGGGCGGCCAAAGAGCAGCAAGTCGTGTTCGTCGCCATCGAGCGCCAGGGCCCGCGGTGGACAGTGAAGGCCGACGCGCTCACTGCCCCGCAGCACACCCTCGACACCACGAGGCACGACGCCGTCCGCGAAGCCGTCAGCTACCTGATCGACTCCCGGCAGATCCGCCCCGACTCCTTCGCCGACCCTGCCTACGTCGTGCTCTACGACATGGACGGCGAACCGCGGGCCCGCGAACTGGCCGCCGCTGTGCACGCCGCCTTCTACGGCGACCTCGAACCGCCGGCCCGGGCCGCGCCTTCTACGTCCTGACGGTCATCTGCCCCTGGGTGTCAGGCGTTTCCTGTGGTCACAGTGGGTACGGGCGTGTACCGTCCCTGTTAGCTGTCGTGGTTCGGATCCTCCCTTTGCCCATGACTCCGGCGTGGGCTTTTTTGCTGTGCTGTGCCGCAGGAACCAGGGCGATCACCTCCGCCTCCCACACCGTGTGGGCGGCGTTCGTCGGCTGGAAGGCATGAGACATGGCTACGGGAATCGTGAAGTGGTTCAACTCGGAGAAGGGCTTCGGCTTCATCGAGCAGGACGGTGGAGGCCCGGACGTCTTCGCCCACTACTCCAACATCGCTGCCCAGGGCTTCCGCGAGCTCCAAGAGGGCCAGAAGGTGGAGTTCGACGTCACCCAGGGCCAGAAGGGTCCGCAGGCGGAGAACATCCGCCCGGTCTGAGCCTCGCCCAATCCCCGACGCCCCGCAGGCCGCTCTCAGCCGCCCGCGGGGCGTCGCCGCATTCCTCAGTGCCAGCGATGGTGACGTCCGACGTCGCCCAGGGCCCGTGGGTCCCCCGAGCGGACACCATCCCCCTCGGTAAGGATGTCCCTCGCCGGACCTCGTGGGTGGTGGCGCCGAGCCGTTCCTGTTGGTCAGCGCCGCGCGTAGGGCGCCTTCCCTGACGAAGCCGGCCTTCTCCGCCATGGCCCAGGAGGCCATGTTCCCCGCCTCCACTCTCCACTCCAGGCGCTGGACTCCGCGTTCATTGAAGGACCAGATGGCCAGGGCGAGCACTGCGATTACTGAGGTTGAACTCGTGGTGTCATAGGGGCTGACGAGCGGCAGTCCCCTGCGGTATCACCGGGGCATGCGGTATCCACAAGGGGGCGGGCTGACCGCCGAACGGCAGCAGTTCCGCGAGGGGGTACGGCTGAAGGCGGCCG
>NZ_JBHXRW010000128.1:0-6503 GCF_042716635.1 Streptomyces sp. NPDC058664
AACGTCGCCTTCAGCACCCCCGAACACCTCGTCCAGACCATCCGACGCGGCCTCCGCCACATCCAGTACCGCAGCCACCTCATAGACGGCTGCCTTACCGAGACCGGCCTGACCATCAGACCCGCCTGAACGACGCAGCGACATCACGAGTTCAACCTCAGTAGGACCTCTTACTGCTGATCCCGTAGTAGCAGCAGGTGGTGGACAACGCTCTAGCTCACTTCCTCTACATGGTGAAGCACCGAAAATCGATGCTTCACCCGCCTCGAGAGATCGAGTTCAGCAATGCAGGTCTCCAAAATACAAGAGATCCACCTGTAAATAACCTACGTTAATTCTATGCATCGAGCATTTGATGTGTATGACTTATCGTACGTCCGTTGATTTGGCCTGAGGTCGCTCGCGTTAAATCCAGCGCTCCGAGATCTTTTTGAATGGAATGTTGGGTATCCGCTACTCAGGAGTCTCATTCTGGCACCAGAGAGACTGGGAGAGTCCGGGGGCAACCAGGTTCCGAGGCTGATGTTCCTGCTCTTCTACCGCAGATTGCGACACAACATCTCCGTTCTCAGACGAGGTTGAGTTAGCAGCGTGTGAGGTCGGGCGTCCATAGCCGTAATAGTGGCCCAGCAAGGGCATCGCTGGCAGCCGAAGGGAGAGTGGCATGTCAATCTCTGTGAAGCAGGCAGCCCAACGTGCACGGTTGCCTCTGTGGCATGAGGCGCAGGCAATTGGGCAACGGCAAGCCGTTCGAAATCACTCGGTCTGGCAGAATCCGCCGTTCGATGCTGAAGGTTTGCCAGTACTGCTTGTCGGAGGCATGGGGAGCACCAGTCAACTACTCTCCCCGTTGCAGGACTTGCTGGTTCGCTTGAACTGTCGCGTAGTCATCGCTTCCACCCGACTAGGGGTCGGCTGCGGTGATCAGACGGCGAAGGCTGTCGAGCGGGGCTTGGCTAGACTGGTCGACTCGACATCACAGCGTGCGGTGGTCATTGCACATAGTCGCGGCGGTCAGTTTGCAAGAGCTGTTGCTGTACGTCGGCCAGAAATGATGCGCGCTCTGATTACGCTCGGCAGCCCTCTCACCCGTCTCCTCGCCGTCCACCCGCTACTGAAGATTCAGGTAGCGGCGATGGGAATCGCCGGGGCATTGGGAGTCCCTGGACTGATGCGCCCAGGGTGCCTTTGGGGGGCATGCTGCAGTCAGCTAAGAACTGACCTTAAGTCGTCCTTCCCAGACGGGCTGAGATATCTAAGCGTGTACTCACGTATTGACGGCGTAGTTGATTGGCAAAGCTGTTTGGATCCTGCCGCTCGGACGTGTGAGGTCGAAACGAGTCACGGGGGGTTGATTTGGGATCCTGTAAGCCTGGTAGCCATTGTTGCCGAACTCGAAGAGGTATTAGTCATGGACATGTCCAACCATCTCCCGGAGCCTACACAGAGCCGGTACTGAAAGTCTGCTGAAGCCAGATACTTGGCGACTGACATGCAAGGAAATTTCTACCCTGTAAAGTGCATCGGTGCTCCTGGAACCAGCCCCGTGGGCTTGGAAGAGTTAGGCCTGACCGGTTAACGTGACTGGGTGCGATATCAGGTGTTGGGACCAGTCGAGGTGCTCGACGCTGACGGCGGCCTGATCCAAATTGGTGGCCCGAAGCAGCGAGCACTCCTCGGTTTGCTCATCGCTGCTGGGGGCAGGCCAGTCCCGGTCACCCACCTCATCGACGAGCTTTGGGGTGACTCGCCCCCACCCAAAGTACTGACCTCACTACAAACATACGTGGCGAACCTCAGAAAAGTGCTCGAGCCGGACCGGCCGGCGCGCGCGCCGGCCCGGGTGCTGACCACCAGACCGTCTGGGTATGCCCTTTCGGCCCTGGCAGTCGATTGCACAGAGTTTGAGAAGCTGACAGCAACGGCGCAGGAAGCTCTTCTCACCGACCCTTCGCGGGCAAGGGAGCTGCTACGCGCTGCGGCCAGCCTCTGGCGAGGAGAACCGTACGCCGACGTGGTTGCGGTTGCTCCGGGGTTGGCCGCTGAAGCCGCCCGCCTCAACGAAGTCCGAATGCTCGCGACCGAGGACCGCCTCCGCGCCGAACTGGCCCTGGGCTTTCACGCTCAGATCGTCGGTGAGACTGAGCAGCTAGTTGCCGTCCATCCCCTGCGAGAAACCTGCTGGGGCCTGCTTGTGCTAGCCCTCTACAGATCGCAGCGTCAGGCTGAAGCGCTCGAGGCCTTGCGGCGGGCAAGACGGATTCTGGCTGACGAACTCGGCGTCGAACCCGGACCGGAACTGCGGCAGTTGGAGAAGGCCGTACTGAATCATGAGCCATCGCTGGAAGCTAGCCATGCACTCAACACCGTACCTGTCAGCGCCGTGTCGAGCGGTAGCCCCACTATGGCCAGGACCAGCTTGGTAGGGCGAGATGACTGGCTAGCGCAATTGACGAGTCTTCTCATCGACGCCGCGGCCGGCCACGGAACAGCAGTACTAGTGACTGGCGAGCCAGGCATCGGGAAAACACGTCTGGCGCGTACGCTGACCGCGACCGCGGAAGCGATGGGTATCCGCACGGGTTGGGGACGGTGTGAGGAGTCATCAGGCGCTCCTGCCTTGTGGTCATGGACACAAGCTTTGGGATCACTGCCCCACCTCTCAGACGCGGCGGCTCGACTCCCGTCCTTGAAAGTACTACTGGCTGAGTCCCCGAACCTCTCCGCGGACACAACAGGCATCGACATCGACACAGCAACATTCCGCTTGGCCGAGGCCGTAGGCACGCTCTTGCGAGAGAGCGGCCCCCACCTGCTCGTGCTCGACGATGTGCACTGGGCAGATGGGGATACCCTCCGCCTCCTCGGCCGGCTCGCCACGATGCTGCACAGGCTTCCTGCTGTGGTACTCCTGACATGCCGCGACGCGGAATTCGACCGCACCCAGCCACTAGACGATGCGCTGGCCGATCTCTCACGCACAGACGTGTTCCGAATCCCCCTACGAGGGCTCAACCAGCAGGACGTCAGCGCTTATGCACGGCAGCTGTACGGAGTCGAGATCTCGGATGACATGGCTGGCGCGCTGTGGCAACGAACTAGCGGCAACCCCTTTTTCCTCGGTGAACTAGTACGGCTTGTGGCAGACCAGGGTCACCTCAGCGAGCCCGGGATAGCTGCACTACGCGTCCCAGACGGGGTCCGGGACGTCGTGCGCCAGCGCATTTCCCGACTACCTAAGGACGTCGCGACATTGCTGTCAACTGCCGCGGCTTGCGGCCGTATGTTCGAGAGGCGTCTAGTAGAAGCCGCTTCGGGGCTGGGCGCAGAAGCGGCAGCCATTGCTACCGAGACAGCGCTCAGTGCCGGACTGATCGTCCAGGAAGGAGCGAAGCATCGCTTCGCTCACGCACTTGTCCGCGAAGCGGTCTATGCCCAGTTGCTCCCTCAGCGTCTGAACCACCTGCATGCCTCAATCGCCAGAGAGATCGAGACCCTGCATGCCGCAACACTCGAGGCACGTACGGCAGAACTCGCCTACCACTATGGGAAGGCCGGCACCGCGCATGCACGTGAAGGCTGGACTTATGCAGCCCAAGCGTCGGTGTTGGCTGCACGCCGAAGCGCTCCCGCCGAGGCGCTACGCCTTCAGGAATCCGCGTTGTCGGCACTGGCGTTTGATAAATCTGCAACTCCCTCTGATCGATACAGCCTCCTCGTCGGCCTTGCGTTGGCTCGGAAACGCGCTGGCCTTGAGCAAGAAGCGTGGCAGGCTGCCCTCGAGGCTGCTGATGTCGCGCTTACGACCGATGACATGGTCGCCGCTGCCGAGGCAGCTATCACAACGACTGCAGGCGCACTCTGGAGCTGGCGGGAGTACCAGGTGGTCGACCATGCTGGTGTCGCGCTGTTTGAGCGCCTACTCCAAGAACTCCCCACCAACCAGCAGGCAACACGGGCGCACCTGATGGCAGCTCTGGCAGCCGAGATCTACTACGCCCCGGACAGCACCGAACGTGCCGTCACGCTGTCGACCGAAGCGATCAGACTTGCTCGGTCCCACGGCAGCAGAGCGGACCTCGCGCGTGTACTGGAACTTCGACACGTAGCCTATGAGCGCCCACCACTCCTTTCCGAACGGCTGGCAACGTCCCGAGAACTCGTCGACATCGCGTCTCACACCGACGACATTTCACTTGCCCACGCATTGGTGTTCCGCGGTCGCGATCTGATCGAACAAGGCAACCTCAGCGCTGGGCTGCGGGATTACCAGAAGGCGCGTGACCTGGCAGAAGCGCATGCCATCATCCCAGTTTCGGTAGCGCTGCGCTGGGCCGATGCCGCGGTGGCTGCTGCCCGCGGCGAGTTCGCCAGGGCAGAACAGCTGATTTCGGATGCGCGCGAATTCCACCGGAACACGACAGTTCCTGGATTCGCCGAGGTCCCGCTCATGCTCGAGGCGACCCTGCAACTGACACAGAAGACGCTCCCCAGGATTGAGCCAGTGCTTGCGCACGCAGCCTCCAGCACAGGCCTCGTCCAGTTGCACGAGTGGCGGGCACTTGCGCTGCTTCAAGCTGGTCACACCAGCCAAGCCCGGGCCGTACTTGGCCCGTGGCAAGAACAGCCCGACCTGCCCGAAGACTTCATGTGGTTGGCTCACATGGCAATTCGCGCGGAGCTGTGGTCTGCACTCGCGCCGGCGAACCTCGCACGCGACCTCTCCCAACTACTAGCCCCCTATGCCGATCGGATCGCGATCGGCGGCACGGGCGTCACCCTCGCAGGCTTCACTGGCCACTACATCGGGATCCTGGCCAGGGCGTACGGAGACCTGGGCACAGCCGTGAGCCAATTGGGCGATGCTATGCAGCGCAACGAGGAAGCCGGGCTCTGGCCGTTCGCGGCAGCTAGTGCGCGAGAGCTAGCAGTCTCCCTGCGCCAACGTGCCAAGCCCGGGGATGAGACAAGAGCAATGACTCTGATCACGCACGCCCTTGCCCTCACCAACATGGCCCGCGACCTGCAGAGTGAAACGCCCATAAGGCCGTAAATTCCGTGTAAGAAGTCGTCTCGCTTGGTGCGGACCTCACATGCCACGTGCTGAGCCGTACGCCTCGCGGATGCGTTCCCCCGGTCCTGTGGACAGGTACTCCAACCAGACGGGGCCGGGGTAGAAGGTCGCGCTGTCCCAGCCGGCCATCTCCTCGCCGATCAGATAGCGGTACAGCCACTCGGTGAAGACCATGGGGTGGCCGGCCCATTCCCCCTCTGCCCCCTGCGCCACCACACCGTCGGAAAGTCCGTGGACTTCTGGGCGAGGAAGATGGCGGCTCCCTGGTCCGTGCTGGCAAGTGGGATGAAGCCGTCAGAGGTGCCGAAGGTGATCTGCGAGCGGTTGCAGATCACACGGGGTCCTCGGCGGGTACCAGGTCGTAGAACTCCCACAGGCTCTCCGTCCAGACTCTCGATGTCGACCGGATCTCCTCGCCCAACTCCCTTCCTGTGCAAGCTGGATGAGACGAGAGATAAAGATGGCCATTGAGTTGAACGGGCGCGTAGGCGTCAACGATCGCCTTGTAGTCCGTGGGAAGCTCTCTGCCGACCTCCTGCCCCAGGCGAAGCCACGCGGCAGGGTCTGCATATCGATCAGAAGGGGCTCGCGCAGCCACGGTCAGACGCCGGCTTCGGTCCACTCGGCCAGGCGCCGCCAGCAGGTCATACCCGATCCGAAAACCGAGTTCCTGCAGGAGGTGTTCCCACGCGATTCCGGTATGCAAGACGAATAGATGTCCTGGAACACCAGCCGATCCGGATGCCGCTTCCGGCCCGGATGACGAGCCCGACGCTCCATCCTCGATAGGAGTGGCTCGATCACTGCCCAGGGCTCATCGTCAACTTTCCATGGCCTCCGTTGGCACTCCAGCATCGGTCAGATCAGCCCGATCGCCTTCGAGCGGAAATCAGTTACGAAGGGCGCCGCCGCATAGCAACTGGTGTCCACGATCAAGGGGAAGCCCCCGATCACGTCCCGCACCATGTCCTCCGTCTGCCTGAACCAGTTGGGCGATCACCGGCACCCGGTTGTCGCCGGCCGAGGCCAGCAGCATCATCGCCCGCCGGTAGCGCACCGTGCTCGTACTGCCCCGACGCACGATCCGCTGCAGCTGCTGGCCCTCCTGATCGGTCAGCCTCCGAACCTTGCCCCGCTCCGCCACCACGCTCCCAACCGGTTGGATGCCCGCTACATCCAACCGGTTCTGGCTCCGCCGCCGCCAACTCAATGAGCTTCTTCAGAACGGCCACCGATCGGGTGTCGGCTGCGTCTGCAAGAGCCAAGTCCTACTGCAGGTCAGAGAACAGTCAACCTCAGAGGGCAGCTCACCTTCTGGAGTGACAGCTGAAGGAGCTCAGTGAGCCTCTTTCATCCTGTGCTGGAGGGTGAAATGGGCTGGTCAGCGAGGGTGGTGACGAGGCAGGGCCCCTGGTCGTTGGCGTGGTGA
>NZ_JBHXRW010000129.1:0-6357 GCF_042716635.1 Streptomyces sp. NPDC058664
CGCACAACGGCGCAGCTCAAGCGGGTACTGGGAAGAACGTGCCATGACTCGATCCTCTCAAACGATCGAGTCTCTGCCGAACCCGGAACGGTTCACCGAGACCGGCCTCACGTGTTGGGCCGACAAGGCGTATCAAGGCGCCGGCGTTATCCGGGTGCCCTTCCGTGGCCGTCGCCTCAAGCGGTGACAGCGCCGGCACAACAGCACACATGCCAAGATCCGCTGCCTCGGCGAGCAGGCCATGGCCGCCCTGAAGGGCTGGCACCTCCTACGGAAGCTCCGCTGCAGCACCCACCGCATCACCGCGATCACCCAGGCGGTCCTCGTCCTTCACCACGCGTCAGCGTGAGGTTGGAAAAGACTCACTGCCAGCCTTGCAGAATGGGGTTCGCTGACCGGTACCTCGCTATAGCACTCGCGCACCGTGACCACAGCACTGTGCAGGCTCCACGTCCAGAGCCGGCTGTCAGGGCGGGACAGCGGAACCCTAGGACTGGGCATCGGAGGACTGCCCTCCCGCGGCGCATCACGGCTGAGGAAAGGGCTCCAGTCTCGTTTGCCGAGGTGATCCTCCGGTGCACTGCGTGTTCAGGACATTGCTGAATGAGGTCGGTAGCTGAGTAGTTGATGCTCAACCTGCCTGGAAGGTGCAAGGTTCATCGTCGCTTTCGTCGGTATCCCCCTAGCCTTGAAATAGCTCGATCTGAATCATGACGGGAAAAACATGATAGGCAGGAAAAGGAGTGAACATGAGGAACGTTACCTCGAAGGGTTCCGAACTCACGAGGCTTGAGCCGGGTGAATACGGAACCGTTTCCGGTCTCGTTGACTCTAAGTACCCAAACCTCGCCTTCGTCTACGGGGTTCTGGAAGGAAATATCCCAGGCAAAGTGTGGGCGCGTCATGAACAAGGCGAGATCAAGGCCGCCCTGGTTGAAACCAACTCTTCATTCTGCTTTTCTCTGGGATCTGTAACCCAATCCCTATTCACCGAGTTTCAATCGCTCGTCGAAATGAAATCTTCGGTAAAACTTGTCCACCCGTCTATGTGTGTAGCGGTAGGAAACGAAGCGAATCGCCGCGGCTTCTCGGAGGCTGAGCGTTTTCATTTCACGCTTGAAGGTACCGGAAATATCCCATCTAGCGTATGCGACCTGCCTGATGGTTTTACAGTCAAGCGAATTGACGAGAATCTGTTTGAAATGCTGAATTGGCGTGAAATGGTGTTGCAGATATTCGGCACCGCGAAGAATTATCTCCAAAATGGATTCGGATTCTGTCTTCTGCATGGCGATAGCGTAGTTGCGGAAGCGCACGGTGTTGTCGGTGGAAGCTTCGTAGAGCTTGGAATCTATACGCATCCAGCCTACCGGCGTCAAGGCCTGCCACTCATTGTTATGGCGGAGACAGCGCGACTCGGCGCAACCAGAGGACTGACAACCGTCGTTTCCTGCGATAAAGAGACCACGGCAACCGTATCTGTATCTCTTCGCCTCGGTATGCGTTGGGATTTTGCTTACAAGGTTGCTAGACGTACTGCGATCTGAGCGCAGAAGAGCTCACTGTGCCCGCGATATTCTGATGAATTTCAAAGAACCATGGAGGAGAACATGATTGAGATCAAGCCCATTAGCGTGGCGGCTGGAGCCGAGGTTCGTGGAATCGACCTTTCCGAGGAGATAACGACTGAAGATTGGGCAGTGATAGAGAAAGCATTTCACGAGTACAGTGTCCTAGTGTTCCGTGGGCAGGACCTGACTGTAGAGCAGCAGAAGACGTTTGCTGAAAGGTTTGGAAAGCTCATTGTTCACGATCATCTCCTGCCCATGACCGTAGATGGCCATCCAGAATGCATGGTGCTGCACAATAATGCGCAGAAGCCTCCTGGTCTCAATTCATGGCACACGGACAACAGCGGCTGGGCCAAACCACCCCTCGGAACCGTGCTTCACTGCAAAGTGACGCCGGACGTCGGGGGAGACACCCTCTATTCCAACATGCATCTGGCCTACGAAGCCCTCTCGCCAGTAATTCGAGAGCTCGTCGATCAACTGAAGGCGGTCCACGATGTAAAGAAGGCATTTGGTCCAGACTATGCAAACCTGCAGGCATCACTGCGCAAAAAGGGGATTGACCCTAACACGCACTTTGATCGCCACGAGCCAGTGGAACACCCGGTAGTGCGGACACACCCAGAAACTCTCCGTAAGGCTCTCTATATTTCTTCCCCGTATGTTACGCATATTAGCGGTCTGTCCAAGATCGAGAGCCAGGCTCTCCTCGACCTTCTATACCGACACATTGAGACGAATGAGTTCATCTATCGGCATCAATGGCGGGCTGGGGATCTGCTGATATGGGATAACCGATCCGTTCAGCACCTCGCAGTTGCGGACTATTTCCCTCACGAACGCTTGATGTTCCGGATGAACATCGAAGGGGAGCGGCCTTTCTGAGTCGTAGAGGCTAGCAAGGTCCGGGGCACCCGAATTCTGGGTCTTAACTTAAAACCCAGAACAATGACCTTCGGCGTGCGATCGCTTCTATCAAACGGCGATACGCCAAACCCCACAGGCTAGGTTCGCTCCGGGCCTTGCAGTGAAGCCTCTTTTAGAGGGACGTCGAGCACTACGCGCATCCGATGGGACGTTGGCGCGTCCTTCCGACTGTTTCTCGGTCAGCTGCCCCTACTCTGGGCCTTCCCGCAGATATTTTCACGCCCCCCACAGGGGTGCCAGTATTCTTTGCGGCAGGATCCGTGAAAGCTGGGTGAGGGCGGTGTATCGGTAGCCATCTTGGCCTCCAATTCCTTGAGTCTCCTTACGGGCTTACAAGATGGCACGGCCAGAATATCCGAAGTTGCTAAAATGATCACTCGGGTTTCCAGTGTTGATTCAGGAACTGATCTGAGCGGACCACCATTGTGCAGCAATGAGCGACCAGCATCTCGCTTTCCTCGGATTTCTAAGGCGATTGTGGCCTTTGTTGCGCCGGCGGCCATGCTCGCGGTTGGCGCCAACTCGGTCGCATGGTATTGGAATAACCATGAAGACCTGCTCAGGGACCATGACTTGGCTGGCTCGCCAAGGGTGGAGCTGCATGGGTAATCACACAAACCACCGTCCCGGTCATATGAGTACGAGATACTCAGTTCCTGAGGCTATTTTCTATATACCGTAAGTAGCGGTAGTCAAGTGCTTGTTTACCTGGCTCGCTGACTAATAGAAAACCTGCCAGCAGTAACCGACGGATCGGATAAATGCACTTACCTCGTTAGGTGCTCACATGAACTCGGGAGAGGCAGCGGAAGGGTAACGAAGGGGAATGCATGTATTCTGGCCAGGTCGAGATCACGCTCTCGGGTGTCAATGAAATGCGACGAATCCTTGGTGATTCAATCCGCCATACTCCGCTACTGCAGTCCCGGGGGCGCGGGTCGCGCGATGTATTCCTCAAGTGTGAGAATCTTCAGATTACAAACTCATTTAAAGTGCGTGGCGCCATTGGCGCTCTAAGGCGATATGAAGAACTGCATCCCGAAATATGGAAGAAGATCCTCAGGGATGGCGTCGTGGCTTGCAGTTCAGGAAACTTCGCCCAGGGACTCGCGTATGCAACGAGGGAAATAGGCGTAGACTATTCGGTAGTGGTGCCAGAGGGAATTGTCGCCTCCAAGGTGGTCCGCATAAAAGCCTATAATCCTGAGGCGCAAATAATAGAAGTTCCTTACGGTGAGTGGCGTAAGACGATGACTGAGTCTGTCTATGCTGAGCATCCAGGGTTCTTTCTGTCCTCGGAAAGCGATGACTACGTTTCTCTGAGCACTGCGACGATCGCACTCGAGGTGCTTCAAGACATGCCGCACGTAGACGCCATTCTGGTTCCGTACGGCGGCGGAAACCTCTCCTACAGTATCTCCTCAGTGCTGCGTCATGCAGGCCTCGATGTCAAGGTATACGCCGTAGAAGTAGCGACAGGCGCGCCGCTTTCTGCTTCCCTGCGAGCAGGGTTCCCAGTCGACGTAAATTATGAGCCTTCGTTCGTGGACGGAATTGGGGCGAGCTTCGTGATTCCGTCACAGTTTGAAAGGGTAAAGGGTCGACTGGCTGGCGTACTGACCGTGACGCCCGATGAGGTCGCAGGCGGTCTTACCGATCTACTTCTGAACGAAAAGATTGTTTGCGAAGGAGCCGGGGCAGCAGCGTACACAGCTGCGCGAAAGTATGAGAAATCGTTCCAGTGGGAGTACCCCTGCGCCATCGTTAGCGGCGGTGTGATCGACCCTAGCGTTCTGATGCAAGCACTGCGGCAGAACCTTCGCCCCAGGCCACTTCCCTATAACGCAGCAGCCTGATGCGTACTGCAGAAGGCTGTGATCTGGGCAGGTCAGCGATCCAGCGCACCTTCGGTGCGCACCGGGGATGTGGTAAATCCCGGGCGCGTGCCGGGGGTGCTTCTGTCTGCCCCTGCCGGGGCTGATGTCGGTTCGGGACCATGGCGGGGGTCGTTCCGGCCGAAACCGTGCCTCTGTGATGCCGGTGAGCCCGCAGGTCAGCGTGGTACTGGGGTCGCCCACGGGAACCGTGGAGTGTTGCTGTGAAGCAGGTGCGTCAGAACTCCTGATTCACCCTGGCCCTCCCGGAACGGCATACCGGTGCTGTCCGGCGAGGGAGGGAGCAAGAGCGTGGATGTGCTGCACGAACGCTGTGCCGGCCTCGACATCAGCAAGAAGGACGCCAAGGTGGGCTTGCTTCGCTTTGACGGACATCTGAGATCAGGGGTTTCTGCCCCGGAAGAATGATGTTCATCATGGAGAGCATGGGGAAGAAGAGGCAGTCGCGTCCTCGCCGCTCGTTCACGCGGGAGTTCAAGGCCGAGATCGTCGGGCTGTGCCGGCGCGGTGACCGCTCGGTCGGCCAGGTCGCCAAGGACTTCGACCTGACCGAGACGGCGGTGCGGGACTGGGTCCGCCAGGCCCAGGTCGACGCGGGTGAGCGTGAGGGCCTGACCAGCAGTGAACGCGAGGAACTGGCCGCGCTGCGGCGGGAGAACCGCAGGCTGCGGGAGGATGTCGACATCCTCAAACGTGCGACGGCTTTCTTCACGACGCAGACCCGGTGAACGTGGACCCGTTCATCGAGGCGGAGAAAACGGCAGGTCACAACGTCAAACGGACGTGTGAACTCCTCGAGGTCTCCAGAACCGCCTACTACGCCCGCCGCACTGGCACCGCAGGCCCCCGGGCGGTGCGAGACGCCGAGCTCACCGAACGGATCACCACTGTTCACCGACGTTCACGTGGCACCTATGGTGCTCCGCGCATCCACGCCGTCCTCAAGCGCGAAGGGACCGGCTGCGGCCGTCGCCGGGTCGCACGGCTGATGCGGCAGGCCGGACTCACCGGCCGACACCGCAGACGCCGGCACCGCACCACGATCCCCGACCCACACGCGGTCACCCGTCCTGACCTGGTCCTCCGCGACTTCCGGCCCGACCCGGCTGCCGTCGACACCCGCTGGTGCGGCGACATCACCTACATTGCCACCGACGAGGGCTGGCTCTACCTGGCGACCGTCATCGACATCGCCTCACGCCGCGTCGTGGGCTGGGCCATCGCCGACCACCTGCGAACCGAACTCGTCGCCGACGCCCTCACCACCGCCTGCCGCACCCGCCGGCCGTCCGGTCCGGTGAACTTCCACTCCGACCGCGGATGCCAATACACCAGCCGTGAACTCGCCACCCTCGCTGCGCAGTTCGACGTCCGTCTGTCAGTCGGACGTACCGGCCAGTGCTGGGACAACGCCCTGGCAGAGTCGTTCTTCTCCACTCTGAAGAACGAGCTCGGCGAGACTTGTCCCTGGCCCAGCCGGGCAGCCGCCCGCACCGCGATATTCGAATGGATCGAGAGCTGGTACAACGTGCACCGGCTCCACAGCAGCCTCGGCTACCGCAGTCCCGCAGAATACGAGACCGCCCTCGCGGCGTGACCACCACACCAAATGTGTCCGTCAAAGCGGAACAAGCTCAAGGTGTGTGTCCGCACCCCGAGCATGAAGCGGCAGGGATCCTTCACCACCGAGACCACGACGTGAGGATCGACCATGAACGCGGCCCTCGATCCGCGAGACTATCTCCTGGCCGCCGAGGTCACCCTGGTAGTGATCGAGGCGACCAGTGAGCTTCTTCAGAACGGCCACCGATCGGGTGTCGGCTGCGTCTGCAAGAGCCAAGTCCTGCTGCAGGTCAGAGAGCAGTCAACCTCAGACCGCGTTTGAGATCTGCCGTAGAGCCGTAGACCTGACCGAGGCTGACAGGACGATCCCGTCTTGGTGATCGGTACGATCGGCAGGTTGG
>NZ_JBHXRW010000130.1:0-6258 GCF_042716635.1 Streptomyces sp. NPDC058664
AGAGACAGGGGTATGAATGCGCTGCGCGCATTCCAAGAGAAAGGCTCCGCTGCGCGGAGCCTAAGCCGCTGCGCGGCTTTATGGAAAAGCGCTGCGCGCTTTTCTGATTCCCGCTTCACGGGAATTGAGGATTTCCGCTTCACTCCAATCCTCCGGAGTGAAGCAACACCCGCTGCGCGGGAGTTGGGGGCGTCCGCTGCGCTCCCACCCACCCGGCTCCGCCGGGGCAGCAAGGGCCGAGGGTGGTCGGGGTGTTTCCCCTTGACAATTCGGGGTCCGGGCTGGACCGAGGGAACCAGGCGAGGAGGCCGGCCCCCGACCCGGGCGGCCAGGGAAGCCCCAGGAAACCATTCTGGGAAGGAGCCTGAGAAAGCATCACACACCGGGCCTGTGTACCGACTGGGATTCTGGCCCAACACCCTTCAATACCGGTCCACCGGGCGAGGAGTGAGGGTGCTTCAAAAAGCGGGGGTGGCTGAACTCTGGAACCAGCCCATATCACCCCTGCATCAAACTGATGCAGCATGTATCAATGGCGGAACGGGGCCATATCCCCTGGCGCACGCACGGACGGGTGATCGGGGAGCGGTACGAGGGTGCCGGCCACCGCGCCAGACCCCCGAGCGAGGAGACCGAGACCGGGGCGGAACGGGGGCAGGACGGCGCGGACGCGGGGCGCCGGCCCCACCGCCGGGCACCGCCAGGACAAGGACGTCGACCAGGACCACGAACACCACCAAGACGTACCGGTGACCGGCCCGGTGCCACACGGGCGTCATCCGCCTTACCCGGGAAACGACACCACCCTTCACCGCCTGGACGACACCTGCGGCAGAAACCGCCCAGCGCAGACGGCACCACACCGGTGAGGACGGATGACGCCCTAGCTGTGAAGAACCCGCGACGCCCGTCAGGCGCGCGGACCAGGGTGAGGCCGAGGCCGGAGGCGGGCGGAGCTGGGAGCGGGACGGCGCGGGCGCGGGGCGCCGGCCTCACGCCGGGCGCCGCCAGGACGAGGACGAGGACCACGAGCACGAGCACGAGCACCACCAGGACGTGGCCGGCGCACCGCCGGACCGGGCCGTGGACAGTCCCTCACACCCTCACAGCCTCCCCGCCCACCAGGCACAACGCCCTGTGAACCACACAGGGCGCCGCTCACCACGGGCCCGGTGGTGAGCCGCGCCAGGCCCGCTTACCAGGGACACGCTGATGAGCAGGGCCAGGCTCAGCCGCCAGCGTCGGCGGGGGTGTGGAGGCCGAGCTGGACGGCGGCCAGGGCGACCGCGTCGGCCACGCTCAGACCCTCGCCGTCGCCGTAACCGGCTTCGGTGCGTAGGAGTTCGGCGCGTACGGGCCAGGCGGTCGGCGAGGGTGCGCTGGGGGTCGGTCAGGTTCCGGCAGCCGCGCGTGCCCTGCCGTCCATCAGGTGTCCGGGCCCCGCCGCCCGGGATCGTGAATGGCGGGGCCCGGATGCGCGAGGTCCAGACGCAGAGACCCGCGCCGGCTGGCCCGCCCTGCCGGGACAGCAGCACAAGCCAGCCACAGCACGTCCGGACCACGAACACGGACGCGCAACACCAGAGTACGAACAAACCGCCAGAACGGTGCAAAACTTTCAAAATCGCCCATACCCTTCCTTGCGGCACAGCGGTTCTACACACGTTGCGTCGGCTTGCTCACCAGGCATTTCCCGCTACCGGGCACAGGGCGCACCTCTGGTCAGGTTCCTGGTCGCGGCTCTGGCCGCACCCGAGTACCTGCACAAGCGGGGCCGGACAGGCGCGCTGATCTGCTGTAAGGGCCAGCGGGGGCGGGTCCGAAAGCACCGACTTACCTCAGGAGCCTTTTCCAGGCTCTGGCGCGGACCTCCACCATGAGGCCGGCCGTGCTGGCGGCGGCCTTGCGGCGGCGCTATCGGGCGGGTGGACACGCCCACGAGCGCGCCCCGCAGGGCAGGGTTGACGGTCTGCTGACGGCGTCGGGTGGAAAGGTGCGTCACAGCAGTGCGGCGAGCGCGAGACCAACCGACGCGGCCAGTGCGATCAAGCCGATCAGCATGCTGATCCGGCGCAGCCGCTCGTCCCGTCTGGCCCACTCACGCACCGCTGCCGCATGAGCCCGCCGCTGCTGGGCTTTTGTACTGACCGGCTGTGCAGACATACAGCTCCCGCCCTTCCCCGCGCTGCCCTGCCGGTTCCGGCGACAGCGGCTGCCATCCACGCTAAGCAGCACCGTCCCGGGGCGCATGTGCGGGAAGGCAAGCATGCCCGCGGCAAGGCCTGTGCCCCGGCCCCCGGATCCTGGGCACGGGGCTGATGGCCGGGGCGGGGTCAGGGGCGGCGTTGGTAGACGGTGAGGGTGTCCAGGGGGAGGAAACCGGCACCGGTGAGGAGGCGGGTGGCGGGGACGTCGCCGTCGGGGGCGTCGGCGGTGAGGTACTGGGCACCGTGCTGGGCGGCCTGATGGAGGCACTGGCCGAGCAGGTGGGTGGCGATGCCCTGGCGGCGGTAGGCATGACGCACAGTGAGCTGCCACAGCACCGCCATGTCGGCGGTTTCCGGGGTGGGAGCACGCAGGATGGCGGTGGCCATGTGACGGCCGTCGGTGTCGGTGAGTTTGAGCAGCCAGCCCGGCGGATCGATGACCGGAGTGATGCTGGCCAGGGGGTAGTCGGGTGGGGTGGGCGGGGTGGTGAGGTCGCGCAGGAAGTAGCGCTGGGCGGAGGCCGGGGTGAAGCCGGCCCTAATGAGGGCGCGGGCGGTGGTGGGGCGGTGTTCGACCGGCAGGCCGGGGATGTCGGTGGCGGTGGCCGGGCCGGTGAACGCATACAGCGTGCGCCGGCCCAGCTGCGCCCGGGCCGCCGCCAGGAGTGCGGCGATGACCTCGAAGTCGCCCCAGCCGTGCAGCTGCACGATCAGCCCGGCCCCGTCCGCGGGCCGCACCCCCACACCCACCATCCCCGCCACCTGCCCGCCGGTATCACACACCACAAGGATTTCCGCTTCCCGCAGCTGCTTTAGCCCCGGCGGCGGGAACTGCAGTTCGGCGGGGTGCTGTCCGGGCAGCCAGTCACAGTCGACCAGCGCCACCACCGCCGCGTGATCCTCCGCCCGGTAGGGGCGGAGGATCAGCCTGGCCCCATCCGGCGGCCGGACCGGAACATCTGCCTCCATGGGCCCACTCCCTCACATAGGCCAGCACGCCCCAGTCCAGCACACTCCCGGCGAAAACGGACAGATCGTTATTAAGTGGCGCTCTCGGCAGGACTCGAACCTGCGGCCAGACGCTTAGAAGGCGCCCGCTCTATCCACCTGAGCTACGAGAGCCGGACCAGCAACAGCGGCCTGCAAGCCCGCGCCCGCCCTCCGCGCGCCGGCACACACAGTGGCAGGCCCCACCGGCATCCGGCAGGCCTGTGCCAGATGCAGCCGGACAAGGTGCACACAGACCGCAAGAGGCGCGGGCCGGCAGACCACGCGCCCCTCGGCCTGCTTTCCGGAAAAGGAGTGGACTGCCCCTGCGAGGGGCAGGGGCAGCCCACAGCGGCACCTGGGGGGACATTAGTGCCGCCTTCTCGCTTCTCAATACGATCATGAAACCCTGACCGATTCGAGAGCGATCACTACTCACCCGCAGGGAGCAGCCGTCCGGATGCCGGACGCGTGACCGTCGCGGCAACAGCACCGGCCCTCCTCGGCTGCGCCAGTCCGCTTTTCTGCCCGCCGGACAGCGCCCCTGTCAGTCGCACCGCAGCAGCGCGCACCAGCGCCGTCGTCTCCTCTCGTCCTGGTAGCCGCAGCCTGCCCCTTCACGGCAAGAGGGACAGGAAACGCGAGCCTGCCCGGCAAGGGGCGTACAGCCCTGCCCCACCGCACACCCCGATGCCCGATTTCTTCGGATTTGGGTATTGACTGCTCAGGGTTTTCGTGCTCCACGGGCGTGTGCTGGAAGCAGCAGACAAAGACGACCGTTCCCGGCCCCCACTGGACAGGCAGTGATTCCGATGACGACCACCACCCTTTCTCCCGCCGACCGGCAGCAGCCCGTGCTGCGGGCCGTCGCCACCGGTGAGCGCGTCTTCGGCCTGCCGCTCGAGCACAACCCGCTGGCCCCGGCCGCCGCCCGGCACGCCGCCCGCCCGGTGCTGGAATCCTGGGGACTGGACGAGGAGCAGGTCTACGACGCGCTGCTGGTCATCTCCGAACTGGTCACCAACGCCGTCGTCTATGCCCTGCCGCCCGTCGTCCTGCACCTGCACCTGCACGCCGCGACGGACGACACCGGCTCGGTGCAGGTGCATGTCAGTGACGGCGGACCCCGGCCCGCCACCAACGCCGGCGGCTGGGCCGCCCAGCGGCCCGAGGACGAGCACGGACGCGGCGAGGCCATCATCACCACCCTCGCCGATCACACCGGCACCGCCACCGCCCTGGGCAGTGACACCGACGGCCTGATCGACCACTGGGCCACCCTCGACGCCGCATAACGTTCCACACCTGGCATCCTGGACACCCCGCCACCCGGAACACAGGGGGAGGCAGGGGAAGGGACCGGGGCCGGTCTACGGGGAAGCGGAGGCGGCCATGCGGGCACAGGACCTGCTGCAGACCCACACCCTGTGGTACCGCGACACCGTCGAGCTGCGTCTGGCCGGGGAACTCGACCTCGCCACCGTCCCCCTCCTCCAGCAGGCCGCCGCCACCGCCCTGGCCACCCGCCCCCGCCACCTGAACCTGGATCTGGCCGGCCTGACCTTCTGCGACCAGACGGGTCTGCGCGCCCTGCACCGGCTCACCCACCAGGTCCACGCCGCCCACATCGGCCTGCGCCTCACCGGCCTTCACCCCCGCCTGCACCGCACCCTCACCCAGCAGCGCACACCCCCGTCCCCCCGCACCCCACCCGTCCTGCGCTCCTGACCACGCGGCACCGCGGCCGGGCCCAGGGATACCGGAAGCAACACGGGATCCCGGACGTCTCACCCGGCACTGAAGAACGGGGCACGGCCGGGACGATGCGGCGCGCCCCCCGAAACCCGCGCGCGGCCCGGCGCAGCGGGCCCACGCCCCGAACCAAAGCCGGTCCTCACCTGGCTCGCTGGGGCCTTGACGGCTCTGGAGCGGGCGGCGCCGGGGTTGGTGGTCAGGGGCGGGCGTGGACGGTGGCTCGCGTTTCGGGGCGGGTGGCGGCCATGGCCCGCAGACGCGGGGCGTGGCGGGTGCAGGTGTGGATGACGGCGAGGAGGTGGCCGCGCTGGTTGGTGTACTGCACGATCCGCTCCGCCGTCTCGCCGCAGAGCCGGCTTCCCGGTGCCCGGGCCGGATCGGTGACCTCGCAGTATCCCGGTGCGGCATCCACCTGCAGGCGCAGGCGCGGGATGCTGCCGAGCGTCTTGAGGAAGACGGCGGCTTTCGTGCGGCGCTGGAGGGTGGCCGGGGCCGCCGTCCGGCCCCGGCCGGTCCCCATGCTCACGGCGGGCTTTTTTTCCGGCGCCACCGGGGGGTCTCCCTCCCTGTGTGCTGCTGAAGCGCCGGACGAGGGCGTGTGGCTGTGGCGCGGATTGCCCGGAGCCTTGCGGTGGAAAGCCTCCTGGCGTTCCAGACCCCCAGCGCCCGTTGGGGCGTTGTTCTCGCCTTCCTGTCCTTGATGGTCTTCATGGTGTTCGCGGCCGGCCGGGGCGGCCCGCTGCGCAGACCAGGGCGGCGGAGATGCGCTGGGGGTAAAGACAGGCGGGGCAGCGGACGGTGCTGCCGGCCTTGGCCTGGGACGCCCAGGTGTGGTCACAGGCACGGCAGACGAGAGTAACCGGCGGGCGGATGGAGCCGGCCGGCACGGTGACCCAAGCCCCGCAGCCACCCCGCTGCACCGGGCAGCGCACCGTGCTGCCGGCCGAGCGTACAGCGGCGGCCCGGCCGCAGACATGACAGCGCACCGCCGCCACCGCCAGAAGGTCTCCCACCGCCGCCGCCCTCACTTCCCGGCCTCTCCCGATACGCACCTGTCCTGCCGGGCCCCAGCATCCCGCACGCACAGGCCGGGCACAGACGGCTCCCCGTACGCCAAACGGCTTCATCCGCAACAGGCCCCGGGCACAGAACCGTCCCCCGCAGAAAAACGGCTCTGCCCACGCCCCCGGCACAGATGTGTCCACCAAAGTCAGCTAAGAACCGCGGCCCGGCAGGACGGCGGGAGACACGGCCAGGATGTTGCGGATGGTCATGGCGTCCAGGCCGGTGCGTTCGGCGATGGCCCGGA
>NZ_JBHXRW010000131.1:0-6100 GCF_042716635.1 Streptomyces sp. NPDC058664
CACCGCTGACCGTGATTCGTCAGTACATCGAGGTCCAGAAGCGGCCTATCTGACCGTCACCCCGAAGGCGCAGGGAACTCCGGCGCTTCGCGCCTTCGGGTCAAAGGATGCGTTTCCCTCCCCGGCTGAAGCCGGGGATACCCACGCAAGATCAGGAATGGTCCAGGGCGCGGTGGATCGACAACTGTAACTGCCCTTCGGGCCGAAAGGCCCCTCTTGGGTCAACTGATTCCCCGCTGCCGCAGGCAGGCCTTCAATGCTTGTACCGCGACGCCGGCGGGAATGTCCAGGAGGAAGTGCTCTGCCGCCCAGGCCCGTACCTCGTCCGGGGTTACCCGCAGGGGGCCCCGTCCCGCTCTGCGGACTGCACGGGTGATCACCTGGTCGGCCGCGGCGAGCACACACCGCCTGTCGTGCTCGGCTCCCCTGCGGGCCGCTCCCCGCTCATCTTGCTGCCGCCGTCTCCATGGGGCCATGCCACGACCCTAGGGCCTGTGTGATGTCGTGATCAGTTGTCGGGTTCTGTGCTCTTCGTGGGGTGGAACCCGGTAGGACTGTGGTCGTGACGCGTAGGCAACTCACCCACGCTCAGTGGAAGTTCATCGAGCCGTATCTGCCGATCGGTAGGTACGGCCCGTATCCGGAGCGTTTGCGGGAACAGTTCGAGGGGGTGATCTGGCGGTTCCGCTCCAGCGGTCAGTGGCGGGAGATGCCTGCCGAGTTCGGTCCATGGGCCACCGTCTACGGACGTTTCCGCGTCTGGCGGGACGCCGGTGTGTTCACCGCCCTGCTGGAAGGTCTGATCGCTCAGGCAGCCCGCGCGGAGCAAACAGACTTGTCGCTGGTCAGCGTGGACTCCACTACGGTCCGCGCCCACCACGACGCCGCGGGGCTCCGCGTCAGCAAGCACCTCATGTCGGCCCTGGAGGAAGCCGCGCTGGAGCAGGAGACAGCCCGGCAAAAAGGGGTGGCACGGAGGAACAGAACGGACAGGACGAGCGCCGGCGTGTCCGGCGCCGACGCACGCTCCGCCTGAAGCAAGCCCTGCTTGGCCGGTCCCGGGGTGGCCTCACCAGCAAGATTCATCTCGCGGCGGACCGCAGATGCCGTCCGCTCGCGTTCGTCTTGACCGCCGGGCAGGCCGCGGACAGTCCGCAGTTCATCCCCGTGCTCGAGAAGGTGCGAGTCCGTCTGCCGGTCGGCCGTCCGCGCACCAGACCCGGCGCAGTCGCCGGCGATAAGGCCTACTCATCGCGTGGAAACCGCCGTTACCTGCGAAAACGCCACATCAAAGCAGTCATCCCGGAGAAGAAGGACCAGGCCGCACACCGCGAGAAGAAGGGCTCACGAGGCGGCCGGTCCATCAGCCACGACGCCGGTCTCTACAAGGAACGGAACACCGTCGAACGCCTGATCAACAAGCTGAAAGCCTGGCGAGGCATCGCCACCCGCTACGACAAGTCGCCCGAAAGCTACCTCGCCGGCCTCCACCTCCGAGCCTCCATGATCTGGATCGACGACCTGCTCAAGACCACCGCGTGATCACGACATCACACAGGCCCTAGTGGGGCCGCTGATCCCCTGCCCGTTTTCATCGGAGATGGATGAGAGCCACTTCTCCGGCGAAAACGGGAGCCGTCGGGGGCCCTCTTCTGCTGTGGCGGGCAGTCACAGGAGGAAGTGGAATAAGGGAGTGAAGGGCCCATTCCGGGTTCTGCTGTCCGAGGAGGAGCCATGAGCCAGTCTGCTGGGTCGATGCCTGCGATGAGCCGGGAGATGCAGGACTGCATCGAGGCGTGCATGGCGTGTCACAGTGTGTGCGAGGAGACGATGAGCGCCTGCATGCAGATGGGCAGCGCGCCGTCGATGCAGGTCATGCGGGCGGTCATGGACTGCTCGGAGATGACCCGAATGTGCGCGGACATGATGACGCGCCGCTCGCCCATGGCGGCCGAGATCGCCGAAATGTGCGCCAGGATGTGCGACATGTGCGCGCAGACGTGTATGGCCATGCCGGATGATCCGATGATGATGCGGTGCGCAGAGGCGTGTCGCCGCTGTGCGCAAATGTGCCGCACGATGACGGCAACCGCGATGTGACGCCTGCCTGGCCCGGTGCCCGGGGCCACTCGGCCCCGGGCACCTGAGACCCACGACCCCTGAAGCGGATCTGGTCGAGGCCCGGTCACCGTGAGCTTGTTCCGCTTTGACGGATACCTTTGGTGCAGTGGTCAGGCCGCGAGGACGGCCTTGCATTCAGCGGGGCTGCAGTATTTGTTTCACCTAAATTAGTGTCATTTGTGGTGAGTGCTTGGTGTCAGGGATGTAATCCACCCGTGAAGGGTGGTGCCGTTTCCCAGTCATGGCGGAGAGCAATGGTCAAAAGTTGTGGGCGAGCTGACTCGGTTCTCGCTGTGGTGGGTGAGGCTGGCCCTGACGGTGTTGCGGATCCTCTTGGTGCGGCCGGCTTCGGCAAGGATCTCGACAGCCTTGGCGTTTGTCCCGGCGGAGTGCCGAGGCGGGGCTCGCGGCCCAGATACGTAAGATTCACCAAAACTCTGGCGGCACCTATGGCGTCCCAGGATCACTGCCGAGCCCCGCGAGGAGGGCGATCGGATCAGCCACAAGCGCGTCGTGGGAATCATACGGACTGTCGGGACCGAGGGGGTCCGTATGCGCAGCCGGCGCAGGACCACGGTCGCGCACCCGGCAGCGGGGAAGGCACCGGACCTCATCGGCCGTGACTCACCGCGGCCGCGGTGAACACGAAGTACGTCGGCGACATTACCTACCTGCTCGTTGAAGGCGGGAAGTTCTGCTATCTCGCAACCGCCATCGACCTGTGCTCGCGACGTCTGGCTGGATGGAATATCGCCGATCACATGCGAACCGCACTCAGGCCTGGCCCGGCACTGCGAAGGCATGACCGTGCTGGCCGACGGCTCCTACATCAACACCGGGCTCGTCGCCCCGCACCGCAAACGGCCCGGACGAGCCCTGCTGTCGGGTGAGGAGGAGGACAACGCCGAACACCGAAGGGTCCGGGCCCGTGTCGAGCATGCCTTCGCTCGTATGAAGCACTACAAGATTCTTCGCGACTGCCGACAGCGCGGCGATGGCCTCCATCACGCGGTCCAGGCCGTCGCCCACATGCACAACATCGCCCTGGCCACATGAGCAGACAGGTCACAAACCCGGCCCTGACCTGCCTGGACACCGCCTTCTATGACACGCTTTACGACCTCGTGCACGATAAGGCTTCGCACACCAGCGGAGCTCGCTGTCAAGGGGCGAGGTTGTGACCAGCATGGACGCGATCAGGAAAGATCGTCAATCCTTATCGTGCACGAGGTCGTTAGGGCTCGCAGAAGAACAACCTGCGGACGAGTAAAACGCTGGCCTGTTGTGTCAAGTCCTGAAACCCACAAGTTAATTTTCTGCGAGCCTTAGCCGCGCAGATCAGGCTCGCCTCGCCGCAGGCTTCGCAAGACAGAACTCATCCTCGGAATTGCCGGCCCCCGGTAACGGCGCGGCCGAGCCTGCAAGGGTAGGCCCGAGGGAGGGCTCTGCTCCCAGTCCCCGATGGCGACAGCAAGTAAGAGAGCCTCAGCCCACCGCCCGCGGCACGCGACCGGCGGGTGGCCGTCGGCCAAGAGCGACACTGCGCTGACCACCGTAGCCGGGGCAGCGAACTGATCGAGAGGAAGGGGGCCACCGCAGTGTGGGGCCTCATGCCGCCAGCCGGTCTCTGATGACCAGCGCAGCATGATGTCGGCCCACGAGAAGACGGCGATCAGTTCGCGCCGGACGTCGATGCCCGAAGTGCCTGCGGTGAGCGTGTCCGGGGCAATGCCAGCATCGACAAGAGCGGCATGGACGGCATCGGCGTAGGAAAGGTGAGGCAGCATCAGGTTCCTCAGTAGTGATAGAGGGGGCGATATAGCGAAGCGATCCACATGACGGACTTGCTGGCTCTTGGTGCCATCCATACTGGGTTCTGCGCTCGCGTATTGCCGTTGAGCCGGTGCCGGTATGGTCGACGAGATGACTATGATCGCGATGCCGTCGTCATGATCGTCGACCAGTCGGCTGTCCCCTGGTTGGATCAGGCTGGAACCTGCCGACGCTGAAATCACCTGTACCCGCGTGGATACGTCGCCTGCACACTCGAGCATGGAGCGATTTGGCGGAAGCCGTAAAAATCACCGCTTATCCGGAAGAGGGCCGAAAGATTCGGTGAACCACTCCAGAACACCCTTCAATGACACAAAAGCCCTGAGTAGCTCCTACCTAATAGCGCTATTCTGGACAAGTGGTGTAAGATCGACATTCGCCCTGCATGGACGTCAACCAGCATAAATGCACATTCTCAGATCTCTGCAGCTGTCGAGACAGGGCGCGGTCTCGCAACTTCCGGCCGAGCACGTCCTGGATCAGCGAGTGCCGGGGCTGGGCGGGTTGGTTGCGAGGTGGAGGCAGGCATGCTGGAGAGTGTGGCGGGCCTGGAGAAGGTGGGTTGCGGCAGGCGTGTGGTGCTGGATGCGTGTGGCGTGGACAGCGGCTGCGGCGCTGTGGTTGATGAGGTCGCGGGCCGTAGCTATCAGGTGGGGGAGCCAGGACTGGTAGAGCTGGCGGTCGAGGCTGGGGTGGCGGCGGGCTCGGGTGCGGTGGTAAGCGTGGACCAGCCAGCGATCGGTCGGCAGACCTCCGGCGGCGGACCGCAGGTGCTGATCGGCGATCATGGCCAGTCGGAGCCGCCAGAACCGCGCATGAGGGCCGGACAAGCGTGTCATGTCGTCATAGAAAGATGCGAGAGCGTCGAGGAGGATGCCGCACCACCGGCGCAGGCTATCGGTAGGAGGAGGGACACGGCCTGGATAGCCGGCTGACTGGCGAGTGATCCACTGCAGCTGGCTGGAGGCTATTTTCTCCGCCGTACAGGACGGACCGTTTACAGAGCCGGTGCAGGTGACGGCAGGGCGCCGCAGGGCGCTGGTCACGGGCTTGGGCATTCGTCGCAGCATGCTGTGTAAGCATGGGCAGCCTGCTCCCGACACCAGGCCATCCGCTCAGTGAAAAGCTCCGGATAATCTCCCGCACGCTGCGCCACCACCCCCATGACCCCGCCTGGCGCGGCCATATGGCGAGAGAGCTCCTCGGCGACCACCCTGCACACTGTCTCGGGATCGAGTCGGCCCGCCCGGCTCAAGGGTGCGCAGAACAGTGCCTGCGCCCATACCTGGATCACAGACCCGGCCGAAGCCTCAGTCTGAAGCTGCGCTGTCCTGCTCATTGAAGCCTGCCTCTCTGCTGCCGGTTCTTATTACCCGCATGCGGTCAACCCGTATAAAACACTCCTGGAGTCCCAGGCTCCGCAGTAGTCACAGGCGACTCATGAGTAGACGATGCCTATCTTTGAATTGCCCGGGTTTGATGCAGATCCTGAAGGTCTGGAAGGGTGCCATTCATGGCCGCTCCCCGTAGGTACCCCGACGAACTGTGTGAGGGTGTGACGCGTTTGGAACTCAAAGAGCGTTTTGTCCCGGCAGGGCTGTTTGAAAATTTGGGCGATGAAGCCGCTTGGGTCAAGTGATCGCGCGTGTGACGATCGCGTCGTGTGGACCCGTAGGTCTGCGGTTGCAGGGGGGATCGTTTGTAGAAGCGAGGAGGGGTGGCGGGAATGGTCACCAGCGAAACAGCGCGGCTTTTGCTCAGCAACGGTGGTGAGGCCGCGCTGGAGTTGACCGTGGAGCCCTGGGCGGAAACGCGCCAGATGCCCCCAAAGCAGACGTGGGCCGTTGTCCCCCACTCGTTTGTAGCAGATGGATCATGGTCCGGGACTCTGCGCGGGGATGAACCGTTCCAGGTCGACCATCGGTCCGAATCGGTCACGGCGTGGGTCAACGGCAGTTGCTTCCACCTCAGCGACATGGAGGGGAACGTGATCGACTCGGCCGACTGGCAGTGCCCTATTCAGGGTTCTGCCTCCTGACTTGGCGGACTCAGGGGCCTTGACCCCTGATGTTGGACACACGAGACACTGGATCCTGAGGATCTGAGAACGGACATCTCGTGGTCATGAAGCACTATCCGCCGCAGT
>NZ_JBHXRW010000132.1:0-5867 GCF_042716635.1 Streptomyces sp. NPDC058664
CGGCGCAGCTCAAGCGGGTACTGGGAAGAACGTGCCATGACTCGATCCTCTCAAACGATCGAGTCTCTGCCGAACCCGGAACGGTTCAGTCCTCGTCCGTCGGCCGCTGGCTCACCGGCTGCTCGCTTGCCGGGATACACGCAGATCAGACGCCGAAACCTGATGTGGGCTACATAGCTATTCGCGTCGCGGTCTGATCCGAGGTCGTAGACGATCGACCGCCACAGCTCATCAAGCGCGGGACGGTTGTTGCTGCTCCAGGCATCCACGATGGCCGCCCATGGCCGCCGTACGTTGATGGGGCGCACACGGAGTTGCTGGTCGACTGGGTTGATGTCGATGCGCGTGCCGCGGCCATCACCCCGAAGGCAGCGCTTGTAATGATCGGCCAGATGGGCGCGGCGGGCGCCGGTTCGTCTGGCCGGACGTTTCGCTTCCCCGTATATGCTTCCGGCGCTGCAAGACCCGGTCAAGATTTCTGACGCATCCTACCAAATGCACGCACGCACTCACTCGAGGGGGGCGCTGCAGGTTGAGCACCCAGTACCCATATTCCGCGTCGCAGGTTGACATACGCTGACGCCCCAGAAGTATCCCAGATACGTAGGGTGGCTGCCTTAACTATCTCACGCGGGACGCTTCTCGGGGGTCGTGAGAGACCTACAGTTTTCCCTGTCACAGGTATTCACATCTGACCCGACGCAACTATGAGAGAAGTAGCGGTTTATGAAAACTATAAAGACCGTTGGTGCTTTGCTGTCCTCGGTGGCACTGGCAATCGGAGCGCTTACAGCGTCCGCCGTCTCAGCGTCGGCGACAGAAGGGCCTGTTGCACTCGACACGAGTGCGGGACCTGGGTGGGTTTTCATTCCCGGGAATGACGTCAAGTACTCTACGTGGCACTGCCCGATCGGGCAGGACATGACTTCTATAACGATCAGTTCGGGACCTGGCGTCCGGGTGGGGTCAGAATCTTTCGAACCAGCAGGCCCTGGGCGCGGAACAGGGCGGGGTTACGATGTCATCAATACCCGCCCAGAAGACTCCTATATAACAGTCACGTACGAGTGCGATTTGGCAGATCCAGTGACCGTAAAGAAGATAAAAACGGTCAAGGCGGGCAATCTGCCCTATAATGAAACCGTGATCTGCCCCTGGACGACCCCGTTTGTAGACAACGGTTGGGCGCGTCAGGTCACAGGAGTGGAGGGGTCAGTCCACTCTGTAATCTCAATCAACACAAACTCTGCACTGTTCACCCTAACCAATAGGAACCGACTAATCCAAGCAGACGTGGAATTGACGGTACGGTGCATGGGAGAACCGAAGAACTAGCAATTTCGAATGCTTCTTGCCCGCTAGCCTCGATCTTTCGTGACGGTCCGCCGATGGAGTCGGTGGACCGTTTCGCGTTCTGTGCCTGATGGCCGACAGGCCGAGGGCCCGGCTGTCGCGTCGGGTGGGCGCCGGGTTCCACGGCTCCGGTCGGGGTGGTGGTGCTCGCAGGGATGGGAACGTGCTGGTCAGCCGGGGTTTGGGAGGGCTTCGAGCCGTTCCAGGGCGTGGGTGATCACGTCGGTCCAGGGCCAGTGGCGTGCGAATCTCAGGTGCCGGCGGCGGGCGGTCGTGACGAGTTGGGCGGCGGCGGAGAGAAGACGGAGCCGGAGACGGCGGGGCTCCCACCTACGGGTTTCGCCGGTCAGAGCGAGCATGGGCATCCATGCGAGGAGGTCGAGGGCGAGCTGGACGATCTCCAGCCAGATCTGGTTCTGCGCGATGTCGTGCAGGGGCAGGTTGCGCAGGCCGGTGGCCCGCGCGGCCCGGATGCGGTCCTCGGCTCGGGCTCGCCGGCGGTGCCACAGCTCCAGTGCCGCGATCGGAACGTCCGCCGTGTTGGTGGCGAAGCAGGTCAGCCGCAGTCCGTCAGCGTCGGTGATCCGCAACTGGGCGCCGAGGTGGGGCCGTTCCTTCCGCACGACCAGCCGCATTCCCTTCGGCCAGCCCTTGAGGAAGTCGCCGGTGATCTCGGCGACCCAGGCCCCGTCCCGGATCTCGCCGCCTGACTCGACCGCCGACGACCAGGCCGGGGCGGGGACCTTGAGTACGACCTGGTGAATCTGCTCGGTGATGGTAATGCCGACCGAGTACGACAGCCACCGGCCCCGCTGGGCAAGCCAGGCGACGAACTCGCGGGTGAAGTTTCCCCAAGGCCGGGTAGTTAGCGTTTCCGCTGGTCACGCAGGGGGTTCGGCATCTGTGTGATTGCCGCGTAGCGGCCCGTGCGGACTCTCTTGATCATTCCTCTCTCGGTCCAGCGGGCGAGTTGGCGATAGGTGGCGACGAGGGTGACGTCGCCGAGGAGCTCGGCGATCTCTCTTGAGCGCCACAGTCGTTCGGGCTCTGCCTGCAGGATGGTCAGGACACGTGCCATGCGATTGCCGGTGTTCTCCCGGTCGGTCGTCGCGGGCAGCGCGGGCTGTGGCGGTGGGGGCGACAGGAGGTGATCGTCGTCGAGGTCACGACCTTGCTGCCGTCGGGTCGGCCGTCCAATTTTCTTTCCGCGTAACGGGAGATGGGTGACTTCACCTTGCGGGTGCTGACACGTGAAGTTCCCCCCGGATCTTGGACAGCTCGATACTGGGACGGTTGGTCCCGGAGGAAGTAGTCCTGATCGTGAGTGGCAAGAGCGGTAAGCGGTACCCGGCAGAGTTCAAGAAGGACGCGGTGGAGCTGGTGCTCTCGACCGGTCGGACCCCGACCGAGGTGGCCAGGGAGCTCGGCGTCAGTGCCGAGGGCCTGCGCTCGTGGGTCAAGCAGGCGAAGACCGACCGAGGTCAGGGCCCTGCAGGCGCACTGACCAGCGATGAACGCGAGGAGCTGCGACGGATCCGCCGCGAGCTGGCCGAGGTGAAGAAGGCGAACGAGATCCTGGTAAAAGCCGCGGCCTACTTCGCGAAGGAGATCGTGAAGTAGGCGACGTGTGCCGCTTCATCGACGCGGAGAAGGCCTGCGCCGACCACCCCGGCGGCTACCCGGTCGCCCTGCTGTGCCGGGTCCTGGCCCTGCCTCGATCCACCTACTACAGCCGGCTCGCAGCACAGCCGGCCGCCGCGCTCCGCCAGGCGGAGGAAGAGGAGCTGGTGGCCGAGATCCGCGGGATCCACACCGCCTCCCGCGGCGCCTACGGCGCCCCGCGCATCCATGCCGCGTTACGCCGACGCGGCCGCAGGATCAGCCAGCGGAAGGTGGAGAAGGCCATGCGCCGGCGCGGCATCCAGGGCATCGCTCGACGCCGGAAACGCTCGCTGACCAGGCCCGATGCCAAGGCCGCCCCGGCGCCGGACCTGATCGGTCGCAACTTCACCGCCGACAAGCCGGGCACCAGGCTCGTCGGCGACATCACCTGCCTGCCCACGCTCGAGGGCTGGCTGTACCTGGCCACCGTCCTCGACCTGGCCACCCGCGAGATCATCGGATACGCGATGGCCGGCCACCACCGCGCCTCTCTGGTCGTCGACGCCCTACGGATGGCCGCCGGTCGCGGCGGCCTCGAGGCGGACTGCATCATGCACTCCGATCGCGGCAGCGAGTACACGTCTAAGGAATTCCGAAGGGAGATAAAGGAGTTGGGGATGCGGCAATCCATGGGACGGACCGGATCTTGTTACGATAACGCTGCGGCCGAGAGCTTCTTCGGCCTGCTCAAGGCGGAGATCGGCACCCGCCTGTGGGCCAGCCGCCAGGCGGCCCGGGCCGACGTCTTCCGCTTCATCGAAGTCGAGTACAACCGCACCAGGCTCCGCCGGCATCCCGAGTTCGGGTACCTCACCCCGCTCGAGACTCGCGTCCTGCTGCAGTGCGACCTCACCCCCGCAGCGTAGAAACCCGCTGTCCAACATCAGGGGGGAACTTCACTCCTGAACTCCATCGGATATGGAGACTTCCGTCCCACCAGGACACCCTTCCTCGGACCTACAAGATCCATTGTCAGAGTGTCCACACGAAGGGAGTCACCTCAGTTCGCCAGCACGCAGTCACCAGCAACACCCGGACCGCCAAAGGCGATCCGCGGACGACCCCGCCGGACGTCGCCATCACAACGGCGTACAAGCGCCACAAGCCGATCGGACTGCGACCGGCGCAACCCGGAGAGCGGCTCGACCCGCTTCGGATTATCCGTGCCGAAAGTAGGCATCGGTTACCCATGAGTCCTGCGGGAGGAGTGTCTAATATCGCTAGAAATAAGGGCTCTCGACAGGGTAGCAATTCCATTTCCCGACTCTGAGCATCGGCACCGAGAGCCTGGATCGATTCACCCGCGCCTCGAATTAGGGAGATCGCGTGAGGTCTTTGACTGGTATCAAGATGAAGACGGCCGGAGCCGTTTTGACCCTTGCCGCAGCAGCCTGTGTCTCTGTGATCGGGTCAGGAGGGGCTCAGGCCGTCGACGGCGCTCAAGTGACAGAGTACGAACATACGACCGATGCGGTTCCCGTCAATACCTTGAAGCGGGTTTACAGGTCTTGCGACAAAGGGGGGAAGATTTCGGATATTTCAGTCTACACAGCTGGAAGCGCAGAGCCGCCGGTAATAGTGCGTAATCAAAATGCCGAACCACCGACCGGCTGGGCAGGCGAGGGCTTCGGCGTCGATGTCATCAGGAACAACGTCCCGGCTGGCACCTACCCGATACCAGACGCTGAAACGCTGCACCTCAATTACACCTGCACATACCCATCGACAATACAAGTCAAAAAACTTGTAACCATCTCCGGAATGCCCAGCAGTGGCGCACAGCAGCTTTACAATGCGCGGATCGAATGCAACTCCGGCTATTCCACTCTTCAAAATACAGGCTGGACTTGGAAGAGTGGGGGGAGCGTGGACGGGATTCGCGTGTACCGTGAAGAAAGGCTGGCCCCATACCTGCATTCATGGGATTTCCTCAACAGAAGCAGGCTCTCTACCGTAGTCGAATTGAGTGCGACCTGCGGCCGCACGACAGCTGAAGATCATCCCGTGTGAGGTCGGAGTTGTTCCGCGAGGGTCGCGTCGTGAAGGCGGGCAATGCCGAGCATGGTCTGGTGAACGCCGTTGCCCTAGGTGTATTGCCCTGTGAGGTTGGGGACGCGGCTGGCGGGTGGTTTGCCTGCGAGCGCGGTGTGACCGCGGTGGTGATTGTAGGAATGCAACCAGCCGGGGAAGGCGTCGCGTCGTTCTTGTTCTGACCGATAGGGGCGGGCGTAGGCCCACTCTTCCAGCAGGGTGCGGTTGAGGCGTTCGACCTTGCCGTTGGTCTGGGGGCGGTAGGGCCGGGTTCGCTTGTGTGCGATCCCGGCCGCTGCCAGCGCGTCGCGCCAGGAGTGGGACTTGTAGCAGGCGCCGTTGTCGGTCAGTACCCGCTCGACGGTGATCCCGGCGCTGGTGAAGAACGCCTGGGCCCGGGTCCAGAAGGCGGTGGCGGTGTCCTTCTTCTCGTCCGTGAGGATCTCGCTGTAGGTGAACCGTTCCGGGTTCGGCAGAGACTCGATCGTTTGAGCAGCCACGTCCCATGCTCTTCCCAGTGCCGGCCGACTTCCGGGGGCCGCGCCTTGACCCAGTACACCGGGTCCGCGGCGTAGCTCTCGATACAGCCGGCGTCGGACGCTCCGGTCGGCATCTCGTGAAAGTCCGCGGCCGGGACCGTCTCGAGCCACCAGGTGATGGCGTGCAGGTCGATGCCGCCATAGTCGTCCACGAAGGCGGCGTTGTCGCCGTGGTCATAGAGGAACTGGCGGTTTCCATCGGTGGTTGCGACTCCTGGAAGGAGTCGATCCGATGTCGAGGTATCCGCCGAACCGTTTGCCCTTGTCGGTGTCGAAGAGGTA
>NZ_JBHXRW010000133.1:0-5633 GCF_042716635.1 Streptomyces sp. NPDC058664
GCGACGTCGTGTCCGCCGCCCCGGCACAACTTCCTCACCCTGCCGAAGATCCGCTCCGAGTCACCCGCCTTCGACCTCAACTACCCCGCCCTGGCCGCGCTCGACCCCGGCAAGTCCGCCCGGCGGGACGTGATCGACGAGCCCGGCGGCGCCACCCACGACGGCCCCGACGCCGGACGGGAAGCGTGACGACGAGCGGCGGTTCGGGCGCGTCGCACGCGGACGCCGCGAGGCGGGCGCGTCATGCCGGTGAGGCGTAGAGCACGACGTTGCTGTCGTACGCCGCCGTATCGGGGTCGTACGTCCCCGCGCAGGTGACCAGGGCCAGTCGGTGCGGCCCCTCACGGCTGAAGAGTCCGGGAGGCAGGGCGGACCGGGCGTACAGCCGACCGGCCGTGACCACGTACCGGTACACACGGCCGTTCGCCGCGCGCACCTCCACCCGGGAGCCGGGGCCCAGTTCGTGGAGGACGGCGAAGGCGCCGAGGCCCGGGCCGCGGGAGTCGACGTGCCCGGCGAGCAGCGTCGTCCCGGCGTGCGCGCCGACCGGCGCCCCGAGCGCCCACCATCCTCCGAGGCGTACGTCGTCGGGGAGGCCCAGGACGCCGTCCCGCCCACTGCCGACGGGAACGAGGTCCGCGCGCAGGCCCCGGGGGCCGCGCAGTTCCAGCGGCGGGGACGGATCGGCCAGGACCGGGGGCGGCGCGGTCGGGCCGGCCTCCGCCGGTACGGTTCCGAACCCCGGGGCGGTGACCCTGTCCGCGGGAGCGCCGCCGAGCAGCAGCGCTCCGACCGTGAGCAGGGTGACGCCGAGCAGGGTCGCGCCGCCGCCGGTGACCCGGTCGGCCGTGGGCGTCACTGGGCCCGGTTCCCCCGCCGCCGACCACGGATCAGCCAGGCGGTGCCGAAACCGGCCAGGATCCCGCCGCCGACGAGGCTCGCGATGCCGACCGTGGCGAGCACGTCGGTGCCCCGCGCCGCGAGGTGTCCGCCGCTTCCGGCCCGGACCACGCGCGCGTCCTCGCCCGCGTGACACGTACCGCCCCGGACCATCTCGAGGTGCATGGCCACCACGGGGCGCGCGGCCCGGGCCGCTGCCTTCACCTCGGCGTTCCGCCCCGCGTTCAGCTCGGTGTCGATCAGGGCGAGCGTCTTGGTGTGCGCCGCCTCCTGCGTCTTCAGCCAGGCGGCGTCGTACTCCCGCGTTCCGGCCTTCGCCCGCACGGCGGCGAGTTCGGCCTTCTGCTCGGCGGTCGGGGTGCCGGGCAGCGTGACACCCAGTTTCGCCGCCAGTGTCCTCACGTCCGCGTCGAGCTTGCCGTGGTCCCGCACGAGAACCCGCCCGACCTCCTTCACGCACGCGCTCGTGGCGTTGGCCCGCGCGTCCTCACCGGCCGCGATCTCCGCGAGGTTTCCCTGGTGCGCCGCCTTCGTGAACATCGTGTCCTGATCGCTCACCGGCGCCGCGACCGCGTACGGCCCCGCCGCCGCGGACACGGCTATGAACAGAGCGGCGACCGATGCCGGCCGGGTAACCCTCACGACGTCCTCCTTCACCCGCCGCACGGCTGTCAGGCCGTACGGAACGACGAAATGCCGAATAGCACCTCGACTGGAAGAAATCCCCCTCGCCACGCCCGGAACGGTCGGAACGCGAGTCCTTTCACCCGGAAGAGGCATCACTCTCCGTAGGCGTTATTCCGGTTTCGGATGCGTGGCGTGAGGAAAGCCGGCGGATTCCCCTCGGGCCGTACCGCCATTCGGCCCTTGCCTCCGAACCCTCCGTGCTCCGGACGCCGGGTTCGCACCACGGGCGGCAGGCCCGTCGAGCGAGGCGCCGCTCGCTCGACGATGCTGCGCGAGCTGCCGCGGCGGAACGCGGAGAGCGGGTACGCGCATGCCCGACAGAGGCGGAAGAGACGTGCTGCTGCTGGACCTCAGGACCGTGCCGCCGGCCGATCGCGCCGAGGCGTTCCACCACGCGATGACGAACGAGTCCGTGCCCAACCAGATCGTCCATGAGCCGTCCGACGCGGGCGTGCGGGCGCGGATGGAACTGTGGCGGATAGGCGGCCTGCCGCCCTTCTCCACGCACAACTCCGGTTTCGAGCTGCGGCGCACCGCGGATCATGTGCGCCGTCAGCGGAGTCACCCCGTCGTCTCCGTGTCGTTGCAGCACCGCGGGGTGGGCCGCGCGGAGACGAACGGACACCGGCAGGTCTTCGGACCGGACGACATCGCGGTGTTCCACGAACTGGTGCCGCGCGTGACGGCTGGTCGGGCGACGGGGCCTCCCGGGCGATGGTCTTCGACGTCGGCAGGCTCGGGCTGCCCGTGGAGACGGTCGTGAGGGCCTCCCGCCGGCTGAGGGCGAAGCCCCTTGTACGGCCTCGTGCTGCGCCATCTGCGGGGCGTGTGGCAGGCTCCCGACACGCTTGCCCTCGACCCGGGGCGCCGGGGCGCCGGGGCGCCGGCGGAGGCGACCACCGATCTCGTACGAGCGCTTCTGGTGTCGGCCGCGGACGGGCCCGACAAGCCCGTGGTGCGGTCGGCCATGGAAGAGACCTCGTTCACCCGGGTGACGGCCTACGTGCGGCAGCACCTGACCGAGCGGGACCTCGCGCCCGAACGGATCGCCGCCGCGCACGGCATCTCGGTCCGCCGGCTCTCCACCGTCATGCGGCAGGGCGGCGTGCGCCTGGAGCAGTGGGTCATCTCCGAGCGCCTCGAGGAGGCCCGGCGGATGCCGGCGTCCGGCAGGTTCGACCATCTCGCCGTCGCGGCCGTCGCCGGACGGTGCGGCTGGACCAACGCGAGCGACTTCTCCCGCCGCTTCCAGGCCGCTTTCGGAATGACGCCACGCGAATGGAGAAAGCTGAGCCTGGACGGCGGCGCCTGATCGCGGGGCTTTCCCGGTTCCCCTCCGACGGCCTTCACCCGCCGGGAGAAGTCCTGCTCGGCCCTCCCGTGACGCCCTGTCCTCCGGTGGATCCGCCGGCCGAGCGGACGGCGTGCGCGAGGGCCGACCGCGAGGACACGTTGACCTTGGGGAAGATCTTGTAGAGGTACGTTCCGACCGTCCGCGGGGAGACGTTCAACCGCTCGGCGATCTGCCCGTCGGTGAGCCCCGACGCCACGGGTCGCGCGATGCGGAGTTCCTGCGGCGTCAGCCGCCACTCCTCCGGCGGGTGGGCGTGGGCGACGGCCGATCCACCGGCCCTCAGCTCCTCCGCCGCCCTGCGTACCCAGGGAACCGCCTCCAGGTCGCTGAAGTACGCGTGCGCCGAGCGGAGCTGCTGCCGGGCCTCCTCGAACCGGTGGGCGCGACGCAGCCACGCCCCGTGGTGCAGATGTACGCGGGCGAGCGCGAAGGGCCATGTCCCGGCGTCCGGCAGGGCGCAGACGGCGTGACAGGCCGCGTCGGCCCCGTCGTCATCGGCTGTCACCGCCTCGGCGGCGGCCAGCACGAAGGCATGGTGCGGCGAGATCTCTCCCCTCCTCGCGTGTCGTCCCGCGGCGACGTGGGCGAGCGCTTCGGTTCCGCGTCCGGTGCGCACGGCGGACTCCACCAGGTCGAGGAAGACGGCGTCCCGCGGGCCGTACGGCCGTGCGGAGCGCACGCCGAAGACCCCCGCTGCCGCCGGGGAGGAGGGGCGGGAGCGGGGGCGGGACGGCTCGCGCGTTCTACGCGTGCCGCAGGATCGTGGCCAGGAAGCGGTCGAGTTCGGCTTCGACCTGGTGGTCGACGCCCGGGGACCACAGCTCGGTCCGGGCGAGGAAGGAACGCAGTGCCGCCGACCGGAACCGCACGACGCACCGGCCGCGCCCGGTGTGGAGCTGTACGTGCGTCTCGTAGGCGCCTTCGGGCCACACCCGTACGTCGCCCTCACCGGTCGGGGCGTCGACCCCCTCGGTCAGAAGGCTTCGGGCGAAGGCCCATGTGGTGGTGGACTGTTCGGAATCGTCGGTCGGCGCGAAGTCGAGGCGCACCGCCAGGGGGTCGTCCGGCAGGTGCCGGATGCGTACGACCAGGCGGCCTCCGGCGTGCTCCGGTGTCGACACGTGTGCGGTGACGACATGCTCGATGGGCTGCACGGCTGCTCCTCGGGTACGTCGCGGCGGTACTTCGCGCCGCCGCGAGGCGGCACACCGGACGTTAGGTCCGTTCCCGGCCCGGTGGTCGACCGGCCGCGCACGGGACTTGTCCGAGGGTGCACGAGTCACGCATGGGGGTGACCCGGTCACAGGCCCCGGTGCAGGGCGACGTGCAGGGTGTCCAGTGCCTGCGTGCGGGCCGCCCTGGCCGTGTCGCTGTGCCTCAGGGCGTCGAAGAGGACGAATCCGTGGATGGTGCCGTGGTAGCGGGCGGAGACGACGGAGACACCGGCCTCCCTGAGCCGGGCGGCGTACGCCTCGCCCTCGTCGCGTGCGACGTCCGCCTCTGCGGTCAGGACGAGGGCGGGCGGCAGGCCGCGGAGTTCGTCGGTCGTCGCCCGCGCCGGCGAGGCGGTGATCTCCTCGCGGCGTGCGGCGTCGGGGACGTACCTCTGCCAGAAGTCCCGCATGGCGGCGTCCCCCACGCCGTACCCCCGTGCGAAGCGGCGGTACGACGCGGTGCTCATCGAGGCGTCCAGAACGGGGCAGACCAGCACGTGGTGCAGGATGTCCACGCCCCCGCGCTCCTTGGCGAGCAAAGTCAGCGCGGCAGCGAGGTTGGCTCCCGTGGACACACCGAACACGGCGATGCGGCAGCCGTCGAGCCGCCACTCGGCACCGTGATCGGCGATCCAGCGGGCGACCGTGTAGCCCTGCTCGACGGCCACGGGGTAGGGCGAGGCCGCCGAGAGGTCGTACTCGGGTACGACGACGGTCGCGTCCGCGCCCAGGACCAGGTCCTCAAGGAGACGCTGGTGCGCGAAGGCCGTGGTGCTCACTCCTCCGAGGCCGTGCAGGAAGAGGATCACCGGCATGGGGTCCTCGTTCCCGGCCGGACGCAGGATCCGCACCCGGATGCGCTCCCCGTCGCGGCCGGGGAGGGCCAGCCAGTCCTCTTCGACGTCGGGGTCGGTGTCCGCCTCGCCGAGCAGTGCCTCCGTCGGACCTGGGGCCACCGGCCGGCTCGCGTCGCACGGCGCGCCACGGAGGTCGAAGGCGTCGGCGAAGGCCTGGACCGGCCGTTCGAGCACCGGCGGCGGTTCGGCGGAATGGTCCACAAGTAACTCCTGCGCGAGGGAGCGCCCCCGGATCGTCGGGCAACCGGGCCCACCCTACGGTCCCGTTCCCGCCCGGCGGACGGTGCGGGTCCGAGATGCCGAGCCGCTCGACGAGGTGGGCCACCCGCACGGCGCCGTCACGGCGCAGGAGGTCGAGGATCACCGCTCGCCGCTGAAGTGCCGGCACCGGCTCCTCCGTCCCGATGTCGTCCGCCCCGGGCGGTAACCGGTCGACAGGAAGCCCGCCGAAGTCATCACATCCGAACAGAATGCATACCTCCGCCTGGGGGGCGGCTCGTGCAGCCCCTGGGGTGGCCTCCGGCGCGGCCGGGGGGGGGGCCGCGGGGGGGGTGGGGGCGGCGCCCCCCGCCCGCGCCGGGACACGCGCGGGGGGGGGGGGGGGGGCCGCGCGGGCGCAGA
>NZ_JBHXRW010000134.1:0-5408 GCF_042716635.1 Streptomyces sp. NPDC058664
GTCCACTGCGTCGGGCGTCGTCACCGACGAGGGAATCTCCGCGAATCCACTCATACCACCATGCTGCCCGCCTCATGGACAGTCCGCATGCGCATCAGCGGCGACGGGCCCGGGTGCCATGACGACTCCTCGCGGGCCCGGGCGGAGAGTGACGGCACACACATGGGGTCAAACGACCGCCGGAGCCTTCCAGAGGCGCTCATTGCCCCGATCCTCCGCAGCAGGGGCGCGCCCAGCCTTGTCCGGTCAGCAGTTGAGGCTGGTCGCCGCTGCCGTCACGGTCTCTTCGAGCTTCTGAATCTGCGGCTGGAGTTGGGTACGAGCGTCCCGGCCCGAGGTGTCGTCCGGCAGGTCGTCGTAGGCCTTCTTCAGGTCCTCGGCAGCTTCCTGGACAGCCGTCCGCTCGGCTTCCCTCATAGTGGCCGCGTTCTCCTTGACGTTTTCCCAGTCGTCGCGAACGGCGTTGACCGCGTCTTCGACCTGCTCCTTGGTCGCGGAACTCGGCTCGAGTGCCTTCAGCTTGGCGTTGTCGCCCTTCAGCTCGGAGAGGTCGGAGCAGAGCTCGCCGGCGGCCTGGGTCGCCTCGTCCGACGCCGAACTGTCGTCGTCGGAGCATGCGGCGAGTCCGAACACCGCAGTGGCGCAGAGCGCGACGGTCAGGAGGTGACGCTTCACGGGAGCTCCTCGAATAAGACGGTGCGACTGAAGGCCGCTAGGGGGATCGCATGTCCACCTAGCCATGACCAGGGGAAATCCGCACCTGAATGCATGCCATTCGGGTGCGGTGAGAGGGCATCGGTTTGAGCAGGCATCAGCAGCAGCAGCCGTCGTACCTGGCTGACCGTCGCCGCGGGAAGACCCTCGATTCGTCCGCCCGGTCCAGCCTCGGTGGGATTCCGGGCCGGGCGTTCGGCTGCGCATGACGCAGACCCGGTGCTGACCAGGGACCGAGGCAGTTCGCCGCCCCTTCAGAGTGCCGATCGCAGCACCAGGGCCTGTCACCTGAAGCGGGTGGTCTTCGCCGCGCCGCCTGGGGCCGGCCCACACCTCGGAAGACCGACCCAGAGTGCGGGAGCCTCAACCCTGAGTGCCTAATGGCGGCAAAGGTAGTTCCGCCACAGCCGTCCCGGGAGGGTCATGAGTACGCTGCCCGAGCCCGAGCCGTCTCACGTCGCTCCTCACGCTCCGTCACCGCCGCCGAGCCGAAAGGGCTCACGTGCCGGACGCATCGCGATGAGCACCGTCTCGGCCCTGCTGATCACGCTCACCTGCATTCTCGTTCCGGTGTCGCTGATCACCGTCTGGGTGCACGACATCGTCCTGGACTCAGACCGGTACGTGTCGACGGTCACCCCGCTCGCGTCGGACCCGGCGATCGAGGCGGCAGCCGTCAACCGGATCTCCCAGGCGGCCGACGCCAGGGTCGACGGCGCGCAGGTCACGTCCGACATCGCGGTGTGGCTGGAGTCCCAGGGACTGCCGCCCCGCGTCGGAGCCGCGATCAAATCCCTGGGCCCGCAGCTGGACTCGGCGGTCGACCAGACCGTCACGAAGCTGGCGACCCGATTCGTCGAGAGCGACAGGTTCGAGACCGTCTGGACCGAGGCCAACCGGGCCGCCCATTCGGCAGTGGTGCACGCGCTCACCGGTGAAGGCCGGGGCTCTGTCGAAGTAAGCGGCGGCACGGTCACCCTCGACGTCGGCGCCGCTGTCGAGCAGGTCAAGAAGGATCTCGTGGACGCCGGGCTCTCTCCGGCGGAGAAGATTCCCGAGGTCGACAAGCAGATGGTGCTCTTCCAGTCCGACAAGCTGGAGAAGATCAGGGACCTCGCCCACCTGCTCGACGTCGTCGGCAACTGGCTGCCCATCCTCACGGTGGTGCTCGGCGCCATCGGGGTGGTGCTCGCCCGGCGCCGTCGCCGGGCCCTGGTGACCACGATGCTCGGCGCGGCCGCGGCCTGCCTGGTCCTCGCCATCGGCCTGGTGATCGCCCGCAGCTACTACCTCGACCACCTCCCCGCGCAGGTGCAGTCACCGGATGCCGCCGCGGCGATCTTCGACACGCTGCTCCGCTTCCTGCGCGTCAGCATCCGCACCGCCATCGTCCTCGGGATCCTGGTGGCGCTCGGCGCCTATCTGTCCGGCGCCGGCCGCCTGCCGCGCGCCGTGCGCGGCGCAGCGGACCGTACGGCCGACTCGGCCGCGCGCTGGGGCGGCGCCCACGGAGTGCACACCGGAAAGGTCGGCACCTGGGTGAACACCTACCGCCGGTGGCTCACCATCGGAGTGCTGCTCGTCCTGGCGCTGGTCTTCGCCTTCTGGAACCACCCGACCGTGCTGACTGTGCTGCTGCTGGTGCTCATCCTCCTGGCCGTACTAGCCGTCATCGCTCTCCTGGCCGCAAGCGGACGCAACACCAAGCCGGTCGTCCACCCTGGCGGCGAGCGGTAACCGCCGCGTGCTCATCCCGCGCGGTGAGCGGCAAGACGTCTGCCACGTGACCGAGGCCGGTCGCAGTCGCAGCCTGCACGAGGGGACCTCGCATGGCCGGGCCGAAACAGTCGTCACACCACGAAGCCGGCAAGGCCCGTGGTCGCCCCTCCGATGGCCCTTCAGCCTGGCGACGGGTGCTGCCGTCCTCGTGGCGCAGCGTGGCGCCGGGGGCTGTCCAACTGGCGTCACAAGCCAAGGAATCTTGGGCGAAGGACATGACGGTCGGGCTCACCGTGGCGGCCGTCGCCGTTCCGGCGGCCATGGGTATGGCCGAACTCGCGGGCGTCGATCCGGTGATCGGTCTGTGGGCGACGATGCTGCCGCTTGCCGCCTACGCCGTGTTCGGATCCTCCCGCCAACTCGTCGTGGGCCCCGAGGGGACCCTCGCCGCCCTCACCGTGACGGCGGTCGCCCCCTTGGCGGCGGGGGACGGCGGTCGCTACGTCCTACTGACAGCTTCGCTGGCGCTCGTCACCGGTGCGTGGCTGGTGGTCGCCGGCACACTGCGGCTGGGCTTCATGGCCGACTTCCTGTCCAAGCCGGTCCTGCTCGGCTACATCAACGGCGTCTCCCTGATGATCATCTCGACCCAGTTGGGCAAGCTGCTGGGGATCAGTATCAGCTCCGGCGACTTCTTCCCCAGGATCGGGGAGGTGCTGAGGGAGCTCGGAGGCGCATCTGTCGCCACTGTCGTGTTGAGCTGCGCGCTCTTGGCGGTCATCCTGCTGTTGCGGCGCTTCGCGCCGAAGGTTCCCGGCAGCCTGGTGGCGGTCGTCCTCGCCATCGCCGTCTCCGCGGCCTTCGACCTGAAGGACCATGGCATCGCCGTCGTCGGTGACCTGGAGGGTGGCCTTCCGAGCCTGGGCTTTCCGCGGGTCGGGCTGGGCGACCTTTCCGAGCTCGTGCTGCCCGCCGCGGGGCTGGCTCTGATCGCTTTCGCTGACGGGAACGCCATCGCCCGTACGTTCGCGCAGAAGAACGGCTACCACGTCAGCGCGAATCAGGAACTGGTCGCCCTCGGGGCCTCCAACGCGGTCTCCGGCCTCTCCGGGGCCTTCCCGATCGGCAGCAGTGGCTCGCGTACGGCCCTCTCCGACTCCTCCGGCGGTCGCTCCCAGATCGTGGGCCTCACGGCCCTGGTCGTCGTCGGCATCGTCGCGGCCTTCGGGACTCCGCTGATCGCACCGTTGCCCAAGGCGGCTCTGGGCGCCGTGGTCGTCGCAGCGGCACTGAATCTCTTCGATTTCGCCGGCATCCTTCGACTGCGCAGGATCCGGGACACGGAGGCCGCGCTGGCGGTCGCCGCACTGCTCGCCGTCCTCGCTCTGGGCGTACTCAACGGACTGCTCGTCGCCGTCGCTCTGTCGATCGGCGTCTTCGTCTACCGCACTGTGCGTCCACACGACGCCGTACTCGGCCACCTGAAGGACATCGACAGCTATCGGGACGTCGAGGAGAACGCGGGCGCCCACACCGAGCCGGGCCTGGTGGTGTACCGCTTCGACGCCCCGCTGTACTTTCCCAACGTGCCGTTCTTCGCGGCCCGTGTGAGGTCACTGGCCGACCACGCACCGTCCACGTTGCGGTGGATCGTCGTGAACATGGAAGCCGTCACCTACATCGACGCCACCGCCGTCGACGCGCTCGGAAAGCTGCACACCGAACTCGCCGACCGCGGCGTGGTCCTGGCTGTCGCCCGCCCCAAGGCTTCGCTACGCCGGGTATTCGCCGAAACCGGTCTGACGGCACAGCTCGGAGAGGAGTACCTGTTTCCCAGCGTCCGCACGGCCGCCGCCGCATTTCGGGAGACCAGCGCCACAGGGTGACCGATTCCCTGGACCTCCGGAGAGGGTCCGGCGCCTCGCCCTGTGGCCCCTGAAACGTGAAGAACGAACACCCAGCGGAGGCGGCGAGAGGTCAGCCGACCTCGGTGGCGGCCTGCTGGACGGCCCTGTCGACGTCCTTCGCGCTCACCTCGAGTTCCTTGGCGACATGCTTCTCCGCTTTGAGCTCGGCCTTTTCCAATGCCTGCGCGAGCGTGCTCGCACCCACGATGACGAGGGCGGCCTCCCCCTCGTCGATGATCTCGCCGAACTCCTTGACGTCCGCCCGGGACATACCGCGCCAAAGGTGGCCGCCTACGCCGCCGACGGCGGCACCGACGGCGGCCGTGCCGATGAGGGCCGGAGGGAACAACAGTCCGACGACCGCACCGGCAGCGGCCCCACCCCACGCCCCGTGCCGGGTGGCCGTCTCGTCCTTGTTGACGTGAACCTTGCCGGCCTCGTCCTTGGTGACGACCGATGCGTCGTAGGTGCCGACCGCACCGAGCGCGTGGAGGTCCTTGACGATCTCGTAGTCGGCTCGCGCTGCGGCCTCACTCGGATAGGTGCCGATGTAGATGAAGACTGCGTCAGGGGTGGCCACTGCGTCTCTCCTGTCCTTCCTCGTGCCTCATGGCATGCGGTTGAGGCACTGCCGACGGCGTCAGTACGACAGCCCCGCTGCAAAGCGCAGCTCGAGTGGGCTCCGTGGCTGTCGATCAGAGGCCAGTGTGGCGTGAGGCCGGATCCCGAGTACGGCACCAACACGCGTACGCAACCCGATCGGCCATCGCAGGCCGCGGCAGACCGCGGCAGACCGCATCAGGATGCCGATTCAGCCATTCCCCCCACGCCCGCGTAAGCCAGTCACACGAACGGATCAGCCTATGAAACCCTTCGCCGCTCTCTGCGGCCGCCGACCGAGGGCCGCTCCGCGCACCGATCGCGTCCTTGGGGAAAAGCACGGCAGGCCGCACCGCCTGCCTTTGATGCTCCCTCACAGATGCGGACATTCCGGGAGTCGCGCAGGATCAGCCCATGGATGCTTTCGCGGAGATTCCCTCGTCGGTGACGACGCCCGACGCGGTCGAG